>CAYQVI010000122.1:0-10884 GCA_964420725.1 uncultured Gemmatimonadaceae bacterium
TACCATGTGGCGCTCCGGGACCTGGAGCTCCGGGGAGCCGGGAACCTCCTGGGGGCGGACCAGTCGGGGTTCGCCCACGCGGTGGGAATGGACACCTACCTCCGTCTCCTGGAGCGCACCGTCCAACGGATCAAGCGGGGAGAACCCGCAGACGACGGGGTCGCCTGGGAGGTGGATGTCTCCCTGGCAGGCTCGGCGTTCCTCCCGGACAGCTACATTCCCGATCCGGGACAGAAGCTGCATCTTTACCGGCGTCTGTCCCGGCTGGAGAACCACGAGGAGGTGGCCGCCCTCCGGGAGGAGCTGAAGGACCGGTTCGGGTCCATCCCCGCGGAGGTGGCCAGGCTGCTGGATGCCCAGACCCTGCGGATCCTGGGCCGGGAGTTGGGCGTGGAACGGATCTCCATCCAGGAGCGGACCGCCCGCATCAATTTCCGTCCCGGGGTGGTACCGCGGATGTCGGCTCTGGATCGTCCCTTCCGGGACCGCCAGGTCGAACTGGAGGTCCGGCGCATGAACCCCCTCTCCCTGGCCCTGCGGCAGGGCGGGGTTGAACCACTGACACCGACATTGATCCGGGCCCTGTCGCTCCTCCTGGAGGGGCGCGCAGCAGCCGCATGACCGCCCGACGGTCGACACGACGCGAGGAGACGATGGTGATGAAGCACATGCACAGGCTCCCTGGAATCCTGCTGGTGGCGGCCACTCTCGTCGCCTGCGCAGGCGACGGCCAGCCCGAGCCCGATGTCCTGGCCCGGGCCGGGGATCATCTCCTCCGTGTGGAGCCGGCGGCCACCCTCCTGGCTGAGCAGGACGAACTCCCCGGGCAACCGGAAGTGGTGCGGGCCCTTGCGGATCTCTGGATCGACTACACCCTCCTGGCGCAGGCGGCGCGGGCGGACAGCACCCTCTCCCAGGTGGACCTCACCCCCCTCACCCGTCAGCAGGTGGACCGGGAGAGGGTCCTCCGCCTCCGGGAGAGCGTGCTCCAGGTGGACACCACCGTCTCGGACGAGGAGTTGGAGGCGGCCTATCGCCAGGAGGCTCCCGGGACCTCCGTCCGGGCCCGGCACATCCTCCTGACCTACCCCCAGGGTGCCGGCAATGCCCAGCGGGACAGTGTGATGGCCCTGGCCACATCGCTCCGGACCCAGGCCGCCGGCGGGGCGGACTTCGCAGCCCTGGCGCAGGAGTACAGCCAGGATCCCGGAAGCGCCGTGCAGGGGGGTGACCTGGGGTTCTTCCAGCGGGGGCAGATGGTGGAGGCCTTCGACCGGGCCGCCTTCGCCCTGGAGCCGGGGGACGTCAGCGACGTGGTGGAGTCCCCCTTCGGACTGCATGTGATCAAGGTGGAGGAGAAGGAGGTCCCCTCCTTCGACGACATCCGTGAACAGTTCCGGATCCAGTTCATCCAGCGGCGGATCGCCGCGGCCGAGGCCGGCTACCTGGAGGCACTGGAGGCTCCGGCCAATGTGCAGATCCAGGAGGGGGCCTACTCGGTGGTCCGGGAAATGGCGGAACGTCCTGCCATCCGCCTCAGCAACCGGGCTGCACAGCGGCCCCTGGTGACCTTCCAGGGGGGAGAGTACAGCGCCGGTGAGTTCCGGGAATGGGTGCAGGGGCAGCCCCCCTCCCTCAGGAGCCAGATCCAGGGAGTCCAGGACGAGCAGTTGGAAGGGCTTCTCCGGAGCCTGGCCCGGGAGCGCCTGCTGGTGGCCGAGGCGCAGCAGCAGGGGATCACGGTCCCCCAGGACGAGCAGGATACGATCCTGGCGGAGGCCCGCCGCCGCTTCGTCGAAGCCACGGCGGCCATGGGACTCACCGGGGTGACGCCCCAGGCGGGGGAGTCGATGGACGATGCCGTCCAGCGGGTGGTGATGTCCACGCTGGGGAGCATGCTCCGGGGTGAACGGGACGTGATTCCCCTGGGGGCCATCTCCTACGCACTGCGGGATGGGGCAAGGGCAGAGGTCTTCGACCCAGCGGTGGTGCAGGCGGCTCAGCGGGTGAACGAGATCCGGGGCGGGCAGGGCGGAATGATCCCCCCCGGGATGCAGGTGCCGGGAATGCCCCCCGGCGGAACCATGCAGCCCCCTGGTGGAAACCGCTGATCGACCCCGCCCTGCCGCCGGAACCCACGGCGGCAGGGCGGTTTACGAACCCGTCCATCGCCCCGCACGACGTGTGGGCCGGGAGCACCCCCGTACCGCCGGTCCGCCGGCCCGGATCTCTGCCATGATCGGACGCAGCATCTTCCCTGCCCTGCTCCTGTTGACCCTGGGTGCAGGAGGGCTCGAAGCACGGCAGCCCCCCCCCCCGGAGCTGGTGGACCGGGTGGTGGCGGTGGTGGGGGATTCCGTGGTGCTCCTCAGTCAGGTGGAGGAGGAGACCCAGAGGCTGCAGCTCCGGGGGATCGCGCTCCCCTCGGATCCGGCGGAGCTCTCGGCGCTCCGCTCCGAGCTGCTGGATGCCATGATCAACCAGTTGCTGATCATCCAGGCCGCCTCGCGGGATTCCACACTGGCGGTGGATGAAGCGGAGCTGGAGGAGATCGCCGCCAACCAGATCGCCCAGCAGGTGCGTCGGGCGGGGACCCAGGCCGCCCTGACCCAGCAATTGGCCCAGCAGGGCTTCTCACTCACCTCGTATCGGGAGTTCATCAAGGGGCAGGTCCGTCGGGAGAGGCTTCAGCAGATGTTCCTCCAGAAGTCCCAGGCCCAGGGCACGTCGGTCATGGTGGACGAGCAGGAGGTCCGGGAGGCGTGGGAGGAGCAGAGGGCCCAGATCCCCCCGTTGCCGGCGAGTGTGTCGGCCTACCAGGTGGTGGTTGAACCGACCCCCTCCGACTCCGCCCGGGCCGCCGCCCGCGCCGAGGCGGAGCGCCTCCTGGAGCAGGTGAGGGCCGGGGAGGATTTCGAGACGCTGGCCCGCCGATTCTCCCAGGATCCTGGCTCCGCCCCCCAGGGAGGGGATCTGGGGTGGTTCCGTCGGGGGGTCATGGTCCCCGAGTTCGAAGACGTGGCCTTCCGCCTCCCGGAGAACAGGGTCAGTGAAGTCGTGGACACGGACTTCGGCTCCCACATCATCAAGATGGAGCGGGTCCGGGGCGGGGAGCGCAAGGCCCGCCATATCCTCATCACCGCCGAGGTCACGGACGCGGATGTGCAGCGAGCCCGGGAGCGGGCGGCTGAACTCCGCCGCCGGGTGGACGGGGGTGAGTCGCTCTCCTCGCTGCGGGCCGAGTTCGGAGTGGAGGGGCCGGGAGCCCTTCCGGACTCCATCTTCACCCCGTTGGACCAGATCGGCGAGCTTCCCGAGGGATATCGGCCCATGGGCACCGCCTCTCCCGGCGACATCCTCGGACCCATCGAGTTTGACTTCCAGGGGAGAAGCCACTTCGCCGTGGTGGAGGTGGAGGAGGTCCGGGAGGCGGGCCCCCGGACCTTCGACGATGTGAAGGACCAGCTCCGGGCGCGGCTGCAGGAGCAGAAGGTGCTGGAGAGGATCATCCAGCGACTCCGGGAGCGGAGCTACGTCGAGGTGCGGATGTGAGTGGGTCCCCGTCCGGCGTGACGCTGGCGGTCACCGCCGGCGACCCCCGGGGCATTGGACCCGAAGTGGTGGCCGCGGCTGCCACCGCCCTCCGGGATCGGGATCCCGCCGTGGGGTTGACCATCCTGGCACCGGAGGGTGTGGAGTTCCCCGCCGGGCTCCAGCTGGAGCAGGTGCCGGGGTGGGATGGTACCGAGGAGGGGGCAGGACGAGCCTCCGTGAACGCCATTCGCCGGGGCGTGGAGATGGCCCTTGCCGGAGAGGTCATGGGGCTTGTCACCGGCCCGGTGCACAAGCCGGCGCTCCACGCCGCAGGATGGCCCTTCCCCGGTCAGACGGAGCTCCTCCAGTCCCTCACGGGCGTCCCGACGGTGGGGATGCTCATGGCCGCCGAACGGACCCGGATCGGCCCGCCCCTCCGGGTGCTCCTGGCCACCACCCATATGGCCCTCCGGGATGTCCCCGGTCGCCTCTCGGCCGAGCTGCTGGTGGAGCAGACCATCCTGCTCCACCACTCCCTCTCCACGGGATGGGGGATCGAATCCCCCCGCCTCGCCCTCTGCGCCTTGAACCCCCATGCCTCCGACGGCGGGCTGTTCGGCGACGAGGAGGCCACCATCATGGAGCCGGCCCTCCGCACCCTCCGGGGCGCCGGGATCCACGTGGAGGGTCCCCTCCCCGCCGACACCGTCTTCCGCCGGGCCCTGGACGGAGCGCTGGACGCGGTGGTGGTCCCCTATCACGATGTGGGGATGGCGGCCTTCAAGACCGTGGCCTTCGGGTCGGGGGTGAATGTCACGCTGGGGCTCCCCTTTCCCCGCACCTCACCCGACCATGGGACCGCGTTCGACCTGGCGGGGCGGGGGCTGGCGGACCCCTCCTCGACGCTGGAGGCCATGCGCCTGGCTCTCCGGATCGCCCGACGACATTTTGACACGTCCCGTAGCCATCTCTAGCTTCTGCTGTCCATCGGACGGCCCCCCTCGAGGGAGGCCGACGCCGACCCCGCCGAACCCAGCCCACCCCCGGCACCCGTGATCCGCTTCGTCGATGTCACGAAGGAGTACCCCAGGCGGGGGGCAGCCCTCAAGGGTGTGTCCTTCCACCTCAGGAAGGGGGAGTTCGCCTTCCTGACCGGCCATTCCGGTTCGGGGAAGTCCACCACCATGCGTCTGGTCCACTTCGCCGAACGCCCCACCATCGGGGAGGTCCGGGTGAGCGGCTTCTCGTCGAACCAGATGGGGGAAAGCGATACCTGGAAGCTCCGCCGGAAGGTGGGGTGCATCTTCCAGGACTTCCGGCTCCTCCCCGCCAGGACCGCCGGGGAGAATGTGGCTTTTGCCCTGGAGGTGACGGGGGCTCCCCGGAAGGTGATCCAGCCCCGGGCGCAGCGCCTCCTCTCCCAGGTGGGACTGGCCGCCAAGTTCGGCGCCGATGTCCATGAGCTCTCCGGGGGGGAGCAGCAGCGGGTGGCCATCGCCCGGGCCCTGGCCAACGACCCCCTGATCCTCCTGGCCGACGAACCCACCGGGAATCTGGATGAGCGGGCCACCCGTGGGATCATGGACATCTTCCGGGAGTTGAACGCCATGGGGATGGCCATCCTCATGGCGACCCATGACCTGGAGCTGGTCCGGAGGTACCCCGACATCCGGGTACTGGAGCTGGACCAGGGAGCCCTGGTCTATGACTCCCAACCCGCTGCACCCGCTGCAGGAGGGGAGTGACCATGCGCCATACCCTGAAGGAGGCGCTGGCGGCCTTTCAGCGGAGCCCGCTCCTCACCATCCTCTCCGCCGCCATGGTGGGGCTGGCCCTCTTCGTCCTGGGGCTCTTCTCGGTGGCCACATGGAACCTGAGCCAGGCCCTGGGGACTCTCGAGGAGCGTGTGGAGGTGGTGGCGTATCTCCGGGACGACGCCGGCAGCGCCCAGATCGATCTCCTGGTGGACGAACTCGCCCGGATGCCGGAGGTGGCGGCAGTGGAGTTCGTTTCCCGGCAGCAGGCCCTTACCCGGGCTCGTCAGGAGCTCCCGGAGTTCTCCGACCTCTTCGCCGATCTCGAGGTGAATCCCCTCCCTGCCTCGGTGGAGGTGGAGTTGCGCCCGGGGCGCCGGAACTCCGAGACCGTGGAGCGGATCGCCCAGGAGGCCGAGGGGTTCGGTATCGTCGAGGAGGTGCGGTACGGGCGTGAATGGGTGGACCGGTTGTTCACCATCCGGCGGATCGGAGCGGTGACCACCGCCGTCCTGGGGGGTGGATTCGCCCTGGTGGCCGCCCTCATCATCGGCGCCGCCATCCGGATCGCCATCTTCGCCCGGCGGGAGGAGATCCAGATCATGATGCTGGTGGGAGCCACCAATGGCTTCATCCGGCGTCCCTTCCTGGTGGAAGGGGCTCTCACGGGGCTCTTCGGTGGGATCCTGGCCCTCTTCCTCACCCTGGTGGCCCATCGATTGGTCTCCACCCTCCTCTTCCCCATCGAGTGGATCCCTGCGGAATGGGTGGGGGCCGGGATCGCGTCGGGGGTGGCTCTGGGGAGCCTGGCCAGCGCCCTGGCGGTGCGACGGTACCTCCGGGAGGTCTGACCCGATGTTCTCCTCCCGAGCCCTTCGACTGCTCATTCTCCTTGCCCTCGTGGCCCCGGGGCCATGGGGAGGAGTTGCCGAGTTGGGGGCCCAGACCGCCACGGACATCCGGCGGGAGATCCTGGAAAGCCAGCGCCGACTGGAGGAGATCCGGTCGGAGCGGAGCCGGCTCCAGTCCGAGATGGGGCAGCTCCGGTCCCGGGTGAGGAATGTGGCGGGGGAACTGCAGAACATCGAGCGGCAGATCTCCACCTCCCGGGGAGTCGTGGCCGAGATCGATTTCCAGTTGGAGGCCAATGCCGATCGGATCCGCCTGGTCACCAGCGAGCTGGTCCGTACCCGGGAACGGTCCCGGGAGAGAACGGCGGTCCTGCATCGCCGCCTCCGGGACATCTACAAGCGGGGCCCTCTACACGACGCCCGGGTCCTCCTGGGAGCGGGCTCCTTCGGGGAGCTCCTGAGCCGGTACCGCTACCTCCAGGTGGTGGGAGAATACGACCAACTCCTGGTGCAGCAGGTGCGGCAACTGGAGGGGGCCCTGGTGGAACAGACCCGGGAACTCCAGGACAACATGGCCGAGCTGGGACGCCTGAGGGAGACCAAGCTGGGGGAGGTGGCGGAGCTCCGTCAGGTGGAGCGGGAGCACCAGCAGACCCTCACCTCCTTCCGGAGCCAGGAGCAGAGGACGGCTTCGCGCCTGGACCAACTGGAGGCGGACGAGCGGCGGATGACCTCGCTGGTTTCCGAACTGGATCGCCGGCGGATCGAGGCAGAGACCCGGGCAGCGGCGGCGGGAGCCCCGGCCCCTGGACCGTCCACCATGGCCCGGGGGGATGCCGGGAGCCTGGACTGGCCGGTGGAGGGGGATCTGGTCTACCGGTTCGGGCGGGAGACGAGGCCCAATGGGACGGTCCTCCGCTGGAACGGCATCGGGATCCGTGCCCCCCGTGGGACCCCCGTCCGGGCCGTCCGGGGAGGAACGGTGGTCATGTCCGGCCCCTTCGAGGGATACGGGCCCACCGTGGTGCTGAGCCACGGGGACGGCTTCTATACCCTCTACCTCTACCTTGAGGAGCTGGGGGTGGTGGAGGGGCGCCAGGTGGAGGCCGGACAGGTTGTGGGCACCGTGGGGGGCTCCGAGACCCCGGAGGGAGCCCGCCTGGAGTTCCAGGTCCGGACCCCGCCCTCCGGGGGGGGATCTCCCCAGGCCGTGGATCCCCTCCTCTGGTTGCGAAACCGGTGAGCGACGCCATTCCCCTCCACCCGGTGCAGGGGCACGAGACCATCCGCCGGTCGCTGGCCCGGGCCCTCCTGAAGGGGACCCTCCCCGCCTCCATCCTCCTCCACGGGCCTGCCGGTGTGGGGAAGCAGAGACTGGCCCTCTGGCTGGGACAGGCGCTGGTGTGCGAGTCCCCGGGGCCGGAGGGGGGGTGCGGAGTCTGCCGCGGCTGCCGTATGGCGCTGCGGGTGGAGCACCCCGACCTCTACTGGACCATGCCGCTGGCCCGCCCCAAGGGTTCGCTGGCTCCCGAGAAGCTGGGGGCGGCGCTGGAGGAGCTCCGGGGCGAGGCGCTGGCCCGGGCCCGTCAGACCCCCCTCCGGGGAGTGGGGCCGGATCCCGACGAGGACGCCCGGCCCCGGGGGATCTACGTGGCTGCGGTGCAGTCGCTCCGGGGGGAGGCGCAGCGCACCCCCACCCTGGCCACGCAGCGTCTCTACCTGATTGCGGAAGCCCAGTTCATGGTGCCCCAGGAGTCCAGCCCGGAAGCGGCGAACGCGCTGCTGAAGCTCCTGGAGGAGCCGCCTCCCCACGCCGTCTTCGTCCTCACCTCCAGCGAGCCGGGGCGTCTCCTCCCCACGATCCGCTCCCGGACGGTCCCCGTGCATGTGGGTCCCCTTCCCCGGGCCGAGGTGGAGTCCTTTCTGGTGAGGGTGGCGAAGACCTCTCCGGAGGCTGCTTCCCGGGCTGCGGCGCTTGGAGAGGGCTCCATCGGTCGGGCCCTGGGATTCCTCCCCCGGGACGGGAGTGGCGAGGACGGCGCCCTGGAGGAGCTCCGCCAGGAGGCCCGGGCGCTCCTGGCCGCCTCCCTGGCCCCCGGACGGGGGGAGCGCTTCGGCCTGGCCATGCTCCAGTCGGCCACCGGGGCCCGTGGGCTCCTGGACCTCCTCTCCTCCCTGGAGACCTGGCTCCGGGACCTGGCGGCGGCGGCGGTGGGGGCCCAGGGGGCCATCATCAACCAGGATGGCGCCGAGTGGCTGGCAGGAATCAGCCGCACCAGGGGAATCCAGCCCGAAGGGGTGGAACGGGCCCGGCATGCGGTGGACCGGGCCCGTGTCATGGCCTCGGGTAACGTCAATCCCCAGCTACTGGTTTCGGGGCTGCTGAGGGAGCTCTCCGACCACCTCGTTCCGGAGTCCAGGGCATGAGCGACGCTCCAGAAGGGCTCACCCACCTGGACCCCCAGGGGCGTCCCCGGATGGTGGATGTGTCCGGAAAGGCGGATTCCCAGCGCACCGCGGTGGCCCGGGGGAGGATCGTGATGCAGCGGTCCACCCTGGATGCGGTGCTCTCCGGGGAGACCCCCAAGGGCTCCGTCCTGGCGGCGGGGGAATTGGCGGGGATCATGGCGGGGAAGCGCACCGGAGAGTTGATCCCCCTCTGCCACGTCCTCCCGGCGGTGAGCCTTGGGGTGGTGCTCACCCCCGACCCCGACCTGCCGGGCATCCGGGCCCGGGCCACCGCCCGGATCCAGGGGAGCACCGGTGTGGAGATGGAGGCGCTCACCGCCGTGTCCCTGGCCCTCCTCACCGTCTACGACATGACCAAGGCGCTGGACTGGACCATGCGGATCGAGGGGATCGAACTGGAGAGCAAGGAGGGGGGGCGGAGCGGTCCACGGACCGTGGGAACCCCCAGGCCGGAGTCCAGCTCCGGGGCCACCCCCTCCGGCTGAGTCCGCAGGGCTCCCGGAGGGCACTCACGGAAGCAGGACGAAGATCGCTCCTCCCGCCAGCAGGGCGATGCCGAACGACCACCCCACACGCTTTGCCAGCCCGATGGGAGCCAGGAGCATCACCACCCCCCCCTTGAAGAGCAGATTGGCCAGGCTCCCCAGCAGGATGAGCCTCCACCCCGTGTCGGGGGTGATCTCACCACTGCGCATCAACTGGGCGGTAGAGAGGGTGATGGCATCCACATCCGTGAGCCCGGAGAGGGCGGCCACGGCATAGAGCCCCCCTGTGCCAAGGTGGGATCGGGCCAGAGCGATTCCCACCAGCACCACAGAGTAGAGGAGACCGAAGAGGATGGCCGTCCGCAGTTCGGAGGGAGGGTCCGGATCCTCCATGACCCCCTCCTGGCCCCCCTTCCCCCTCCCTGCCGGCCAGAGCGCCGTGAGCAGGAGTACCGCGGGTACGATGGAGAGGGGGAAAACGACGTCCCCCAGGTACTCCCCCGCCACCAGCGCCACCTCCGCAAGCACCCGGACGAACATGACCACCGAGGCCAGGACCACCACCACCCCGGCGGAGGGGACGATGCCGGGGTGATCCCGGGCCTGTCGGGCGTAGCTCACAGTGGTGGCGGTGCTGGAGATCATCCCTCCCAGAACCCCCGCAGCCAGCGTGCCACCCTTCCGCCCCAGCAGCCGGAAGGCCACGTAGGAGACGATGCTGATCCCCACGATGAGGACCACCATGAGCCAGATGCGGAATGGGTTCAGGACCCCGAACGGGCCGAATCCCCGGTCCGGGAGGATGGGGAGGATGACCAGCGCCACCAGGACGAACTGGTAGATCGCCCGGATGTCACCGGAGCCCAGGGAGCGGACCAGTCCGTGGAGGGGATTCTTGGCCTGCAGGAGGACCGCCACAACGGCTCCCAGGACCACGGCCTGGACCCGGAAACCCGCCCCCACCATCCCCCCCACCAGGTACATGACCAGGATGGCCACCTCGGTGGTGAGTCCCGGATCCACGGGGCCCTCCCGGGCCCGTGTGACTCCCGCCATCACCACCAGGAGGGCCAGCGCCCCCAGCCCTGTGGGGAAGATCCAGGGAAAGCCCCCCGCCTCTCCCACAAGGACCGCCGTACACCCCAGAAGGGTGATGAGGGCGAAGGTCCGGATCCCGGCAACCTCCTCGTGCGACCACTCCCGCTGGAGCCCCACCAGGAGGCCCATCCCCATCGCCAGGGCCAGCGGAGCAAGCCAGCCGGGATCCATGGGCAGGGACCCCCGGAAGGGTCAGTTCCCGGGTACGCGGAGGCGGTCGCCGGGGCGGATGGTGGAGCGCAGGGTCAGCCCATTCTCCCGGGCCAACTCCTGGGAAGGGACACCGTAACGACGGGCGATGGCCCCCAGCGTGTCCCCCCTGCGCACCACATGGATCCGGGAGCCGCCTGCAGAAGCCACCGCCTCCCCCCCGGTCCGGACGGTGAGCCGCTGACCGATCTGGAGGACCGCCCGGGTTCCCAGGCCGTTCCACCCCCGGAGGTCTTCCACCCCCACTCCGTATCGGCGGGAGATGCTCCAGAGCGACTCCCCGGAACCCACCCGGTGCACGATCTCGGCGGGCTCCACAACACTTCCCACGGGAGGAGCCACCCCACGGTCCCCCCCGTCCCCTCCCCGGGCTTCCACCCTCGCCGGACTGGGGGGGGCGGGGGTAGGTGCCGGCGTGGTCTCCCGGGCCGCCACCCGGGACCCACCGGAGGGGATCCTCGGGATGGTCAGGGGCTGACCGAT
>CAYQVI010000123.1:0-10710 GCA_964420725.1 uncultured Gemmatimonadaceae bacterium
CATCACCCGCCCCCCGGCCCCTCCAGCGCCTCCTCGATCCGCTTCCCGGTCTCCAGCACCTCGTCCCAGTCCAGCCATGTCTCCGCCCCCCGGATCCACTTTTCGAACCACCCCAGATCCGACATGAGCTTCACCAGCTTGTTCCGGGGGTCCCGGAGGGCATGGTCCTCGTCCGGATAGACGATGAACTCAGTGGGCACACCCAGCGACTTCAGCGCCAGGTGGAGCTCCTGCCCCTGGGGCATGGGGATGCGCTGGTCCAGCTCCCCGTAGTGGAGCAGGGTGGGGGTGGAGGCGTTCTCGATGTACTTCAGCGGCGACTCGTCCCACCAGTGGTCGAAGTCGTCCCAGGGCTTGTTGGGGGCATCCAGCGCCGGATTCCGTCCCAGGTAGAACTCCCTGGAGGACTGGTTGTCGGTCTGGGCGTAGAGGGAGATCCAGTTGGCCACCCCCGCACCGCTGGAGATGGCCTTGAAGCGGTCCGTGGTCACCAACATCCAGTTGGACCAGTGCCCCCCCGCCGACCACCCCATGAAGCCCAGGGAGTCGGGGTGGGCCAGCCCGGCCTCGATGAGGTGGTCGATCCCGGTGTGGATGTCCTCGGTGGCCCGGGTCCAGTAGTCGCCGGCGATCTCGGTGCGGAAGCGGTCGCCGTACCCCGAGGAGCCCCGGTAATTGGGAAGGAAGAAGGCGTAGCCCCGGGCCGCCAGCAGGTGCCCGTAGGCCCGGTGGGGGGCCGCGGCGGTGGGGAGGAAACGGTTCTCGAAGACGGCCGCCGGGCCCCCGTGGATCTCGGTGATCAGGGGGTAGCGCCGGGAGGGATCATGGTTCAGGGGATAGACCACCAGCCCCTCGATCTCGGTGCCGTCCGCCGAGCGCCACCGCACCGTCTCGGTGCGGGCCAGGTCGATCTGCTCCACCCAGGGGTTGGCGGCGGTGAGCCTGCGCCAGGCGTTCCGATCCCCCAGGGCTCCCCAGGGAGCGGCGTAGAGATCCTCCGGGCTGGTGGGGTCGGAGAAACCCAGCACCGCCACCTGCGCATGGGACCCGTCGGCGATCCCCACGACCCCCCGGAGGTCGGTGAGGCGGGTCACACGGGAGTCCCGGGCCCCCACCACGTAGAGGTTCTGGTCCACCCCGTCGTTCCCCGTGAAGTAGAGCCGCTCTCCATCGGCGGCCCACACCACATCCGAGACCTCCCGGTCGTAGGAGGCGGTCACCGGCGTCCACTCCCCCCCGGCCACCGGCCGCACCCAGATCTCGTTGATCCCCGAGCCGGCGAAGTCCTTCTGCGCCGAGATGGCCAGCAGGGAGCCGTCGGGGGAGAAGCCCACCACGCTCTCGCTCACGTCATTGTCGGTGAGACGGAGGGGGTCGCCCCCGGACCCGTCCACCAGGTAGACCTCGTTGGGACGGTTGTCGATGTGGGGATCCCGGGGGGCCATCACCACCGCCAGCGTCCCCCCGGTGGGGGACTCATGGACGCTCCGGACCAGGAAGTCCCCGGAGGTGATGCGCTGCGGGCCTCCGGCCATCCCCACCCTCCACAGGTGCTCCGGGTGGAGGTGGATGAAGTCGTCGAACACCAACCCCCGCTGGATGGGCCGGGCCTCGTACCCCTCCTGCCGCAGCCGGTATTCCCCCTCGTCCCAGGCGTCCGGCGCCAGGAAGAAGATCTGGTCTCCGCTCCGCGACCACTGGAAGGAGGAGACCGGGGTGGGGTGGGATGTGAGGGTCCGGTGGGCCCCCCGCCCTTCCCCATCCACCAGCCGCACCTGCGCCTCGGCGCCCCGCCCGGCCAGGTAGGCCACCGTGCTCCCGTCGGCGTTCCACCCCCACGACGCGATCCCCCCCTGGACCGAGGTCACCTGCCAGGGCTCCCCCCCTTCGGGCCACATGAAGAAGAGCTGACGGCCGTTCCCCCCCCGGGTGGAGGTGAAGCCGAAGAAGCGCCCGGAGGGGTGCCACCGGGCTCCCTGGTTCTGGGCTCCCTCCGTGCGGGTCATCACCCGGTCCCCGGACCCGTCCAGCATGGCGAGGTGGATCTGCTGGTCCCGGGAGGGCTCCGGGTAGCTGGGAGGGGTGAAGGTGTAGAGGGCCCGCCCACCGTCGGGAGAGAGGCTCACCTGGCTGATGGTGGCCTGCCGGAAGAGATCGGGGATCTCCATGGGGCGGGAGTCCTGTGCCTGCAGGAATCCGGGGGTGGGACCCGCAAGGGCCACGGCCAGGAGGAGGAGAACGAGACGCATGGCAGACCCTGGAAAGGGGCGAACGAAGGGGTGGGGAAGGGCGGGAAGCCCTGATGGGGACAGGTTAGAGTCCCCCGGGTGACCCGGCAATGCGGAGGATCCCGTCGGGCCGGTTATGTTCCGGGGTCGCCGGAGGTCCCACGACCAGCGGCGGCAACCCCTTCGACGCGGCTCCCCGCCGGCTCCAATGGGCCACACGGGAACGGCGATCACCATGAGAGTGCATCTTGGCAAAGAGAACCAACTTCGGATTCCAGAAGCGACAGAAGGACATCGAGAAGCAGAAGAAGAAGGCGGCCAAGGCCGAGAAGAAGAAGAGCCGCGCCGACGGCCCGGCGGAGGACTCCGTGGTGGCGGGGATCGAACTGGAGGGGGACCTGGGCGAGAGGCTGGAAGCGCTCTGCGAGGAGGGGTGGGAGATCTTCGATCAGTTCGACCACGACATCCGGCAGAACGACTTCCACGCCTTCGTGGCCGCCGACTACCCGGTGGTGCTGGAGTCGCTGGTGGCGCTCCGGGCTCCCGGGCGGCGCTTCCTGGAGTGGGGCTCCGCCACGGGGGTCATCACCATCATGGCAGACCTGCTGGGCTTCGACGCCTTCGGGATCGAGATCGACAGCACCCTGGTGGATCGGGCCCGGGAGCTGGCGGAGCGCCACGGCTCCAGGGCCCGGTTCACCACCGGAAGCTTCCTCCCCGCCGGGTACCGCTGGAAGCAGCCCGGTGGAGATGAGCGACTGGGGACCATCTCCCAGGGGGACTCGGGCTATATCCAGTTGGGGATGCCGCTGGAGGACTTCGACATCGTCTTCGGATATCCCTGGCCAGGCGAGGAGGACATGATGCTGGACCTCATGAAGGTCCACGGACGGCCGGATGCGGTGCTTCTCATCCACACCCCCACCGGGATGAAGCTCTACCGGGGAGGGCGACTGGCCGCCTGAATCGGCGGGGGGTGGAACGGGGCTTGGCACTTCCTGGGCGCGGACCCCTTCCACCCCTTGCCTCCGGCTGTCGGAGGGGGAAGCTAGAGTGCGGTACCACAACCCGACTCGCCCCCCGCACACCGCCCGGCCATGCCGCCAGCCCCATTTCCGGCCCTCCTGGGCTCCTTGTCGCACCCCACGTCGATGCAGTTCCTTCGCCGCTCCTTCCCGGGTCGAACCGGACCGGGGCCAGGCCCCGGTCTGCTTGTGGTCCTCGCCCTCCTGGTCGGGGTGGCGGCGTGCAGCACCGACGGCTCGGACCCCTCCGCCACCGACGAGACCGGGACGCTGGTACTGGGGGCCACAGGGACCTTCCCCCCGGAGTTGACTCCCACCTCCTGGCGGGGGCGGATCACCGGGGGCGGAATCGACCTCACCCTGGAGGGGAGCACCCCGGGGCTCACCTCCCCCGCGCTCCCGGCGGGGAGCTACACCGTCTCGCTGGCGGGGGTGGCCGACGCGGGGGTGGTCCTCTTCGGCCAGCGGCAGGATGTGGCCGTGGTACCGGGTGCTCCCATGTCGCTGCTGCTGGAGCTGGGGTCGTACGTCCCTCGACCGCTGCCCCCCGGTACTCCCCCGGTGGCCGGCGCCCCCATCACCCTCCGCTGGGAGTCCGTCCCCGGAGCCTCCGGCGGATACGACGTGGAACTGGGACCGGACCCCTCCTTCACCACCTCCGTGGACCGGAGTTCCACCCAGGAGGCCTCCTTCCCGGTGGTCTTCCCCACCCCGGGGACCTGGTATTTCCGGGTACGGGGGCGGGCCAATCCCCGGGTGTCGCTCCCCGGGGCCTGGAGCAGCGTGCTGGCCCCGACACGGCTGGAGGTGGAGGCCCCTCCCGTGGTGGAGCTCTCCGTGGCCAGGGTGGAGCTGGAGGCCCGGGTGGGCGATGGGTCGGCTCCCGGTGCCGTGGTGGAGGTCCGGAATGGAGGGGGAGGCGACCTGGGGCCGTTGTCGGTCGCCGTGGACCACGCTCCCGGGGAGCCCGGTGGGTGGCTCCAGGTGACCCTCCAGGAAGGGGGCGATCCTCCCCGACTGGTCCTCACCCCCCTCCCAGAGGGGCTCCCCGCCGGGGTGTACCGCGCCACGGTGGAGGTGGAGGCCGGCGGGGGTGGTGCGGCGGTCTCCACCGGGGTGCTGGAGGTGGAGTTCACCCTCCGCCCCCGGACCGGTACCGCCTCCATCGGGGTGGACCCGGAGACCGTGACCTTCCTGGTGGGGACGGGTGGGGGTGCCCCCTCCCCCCGCCTGGTCACCGTCACCAACCTGGGGGAGGGGATCCTGGAGGGGCTGGCCGCAGGGGTCTCCTACCCTGCAGGGGGAGCCGCCGGGTGGCTCACGGCGTCGCTGGACCGCACCCGGGCCCCGGCCACCCTGTCGCTGGCCGTCAACCCTGCGGGGCTTCCGGAGGGGGAACACCAGGCGGTGGTGGCCATCTCGGGAGAGGGGGCCGACAACACCCCCCGCCTCCTCCCGGTGACCCTCACGGTGGCCGGAGCGGCGGCCCCTCCGGTCATCGACCTCACCAGCACCGCCGTGGCCTTCTCCTACCTGGAGGGACGGGACCCCCCTCCTCCCCAGGTGGTGCGGATCCGGAATGGCGGGGGAGGGGTGCTCTCCGGCCTCACCACTGCGGTGGAGTACCAGGCCGGCGAGCCCACCGGATGGCTCCAGGCAGCCCTGAACTCCACCACCGCCCTGGCCACCATGACCCTCACCACCACCCCCGGGGGGCTTCCGGTGGGGGACCACACCGCCCGGGTCCGGGTGGAATCCCCGGTGTCCGATGGGGCGGGGATCGTCACCGTGACCCTTTCGGTGGCACCGGTGCCGCTGGCGACCCTCACCGTGGTGCGAGTCCCTCCCGGCGGAACCGGGAACGTGGTGCTGGGAGCTGGCGACACCCTCATCGTCCGGGGGCTGGGGGCCGACAGCGCCCAGCGGGTCCTCCCGGTGGGGACGGAGGTGACGGTCGCCGTGGCGGACAGCCTGGGCTGGGTGGCCTACCTCACCGCAGACGGGCGTCCGGACTGCCAGAGGGTGAAGGTGTGCACGGTGGTCCTGGACGGGAATCTCAGGATCCGGGTCCCGGGGACGAACTTCTTCGACTACGGAGTGATCTGGGAACTCCGGGGGGGAGGGCGGATCAGCACCCCCCGACCGTCCAGCGACCTGCCGTTCGCCGGGTACTGGTTCGGGACCACGCCTGCGTTCCGGAGTCATCTGGCGCTATTTGGCATCAACACCATCATGCGATCCGAGGTGGAGGCGGACCCGGGGTGGCGCTTCCAGGGGTGGAGTGGGCCCTGCACCGGCTCGGACCCCGTCTGTGAGTGGATGATCGGCCCGGTGGGGATCTACTTCCCCATCGCCACCTTCGAACCCATTCCCCCTTCCACCTGGCCCCGCTTCGACGGCCCCCGCCGCTTCGAGTTCACGGTGCCGGTGGGGAGCAGCACCGTGGCCTCCCAGACCCAGAGCTTCAATGGGTCCGACCTCTCCATCCACCCGGTGACCCGCTGGCAGGACTCCGGCGGCGACTGGGCCACCGTGGAGATGCTGGAGACCGGTGCGTCCGGGGAGATCCAGGTCACGGTGAATCCCTCCGGATTGGCCGCGGGGACCTACGAACGCACGGTGACCTTCGTGTCCTGGAAGGCGGAGGACACCCGGATGGATGTGGTGGTGGTGCTGAGGGTGGCGCCATGAACCCCCTGTCACGGGACGTTCCACCCACCCCCCCGGACCGAAGTCTCCATCTCCCGGGGGATTGCCCCATCGGCGATGCCCCTCTACCCTTCGGCCTCTCGCGCCAGCACCTCGAGCCGCCCCCCCCACGCTGCGGATCGTGACCCCGGATACTCCGACTGTGAAGACGTCCACCGGTGGTCGGGATCTTCCCCCCATCGTCCGCGGCGGGCTGGTGGTGGGGCTCCTCTACCTCTTCCTGGTGGGTGTGGCGCTGCTGGGCTCCGGCATCGCCGCGCTGGGAGAGGGCTTCCAGGAGCAGATGCTCAGCTCGGTGGCCAACCCCCTGGCCGGGGTGTTCGCCGGAATCCTCTCCACCGTCCTGGTGCAGTCCTCCTCGGTCTCCACAGCCACCATTGTGGGGCTTGTGGGGGCAGGGACCCTCCCCGTCTCGCTGGCGGTGCCCATGATCATGGGGGCCAACATCGGGACCACCGTCACCAGCACCCTGGCGGCGCTGGGGAGCATCCGGCGGTCGGAGGAGTTCCGGAGGGGGTTCGCTGCGGCCACCGTCCACGACTTCTTCAACATCCTGGCGGTGGCGGTCCTCCTTCCCCTGGAGATTGCCACCGGGTTCCTCTCCAGGTCGGCAGAGGCCCTCACAGGCTTCCTCCGGAGCGCCGAGGTGGGTGGAGCCACCATGGGAAGGAGCCCCATCCGTCAGGCCGTGGAGCTTCCCGTGGGGTGGGTGGAGGGGGTGCTGGGTGCAGGGGGAGTGGCGGGGCTCATCTTCTTCGCCGTGGGGCTCGGGCTGATCTTCTTCGCCCTGGGCTTCATCACCCACCACATGCGCAGGCTGGTGGCCGGGAGCGTGGAGCGGGCCATGAATCGCCTGGTGGGTCGGGGGGGCGGGGCCGTGGGCATCCTGGTGGGGATCGCCGTGACGGTGGCGGTGCAGTCCTCCTCCATCACCACCTCCATCCTGGTGCCGCTGGTGGCCGGAGGGATCCTCTCCCTCCCCAACGCGTATCCCATCACAGTGGGGGCGAATGTCGGGACCACCATCACCGCCCTGCTGGCCTCCCTTGCGGTGGCGTTGCCCGAGGGGCTGACCATCGCCCTGGTGCACCTCATCTTCAACCTGTCCGCACTGGTGCTGCTGTTCCCGGTGAAGAAGGTCCGGATGCTTCCGGTCCGCCTGGCCGAGGGGCTGGCAACCATCGCCATTCGCCGGCAGGCTGTGGTGGTGGCCTATGTGGTGGGACTCTTCATCCTGCTCCCCCTGGGTGGGATCTTCCTTCTTCGATGAGAGGTGCACCATGCCGCTGAAGCTCCTCTGGAGTGAAGAGAAGGAACGCCTGCAGGCCGTGGAGGACAGGATCCAGCAGATGCTGGCCGACGACCGCCACGCCTTCGACCTCGCCATGCAGTCGCTGGTGGAGGGAGTCCCCCCCGGGGAGGTCAAGAAGGAGCTGAAGGCCACCGACCAGAAGGTGAACGAAGGAGAGCGGGAGATCCGCCGGGCCCTGGTGGTCCATGCCAGCGTGTTCCAGGAATTCAGCACCCCGGCGGTCCTGGTCTACATGTCCATCGTCAAGGACATCGAGCGGGTGGGGGACTACGCCAAGAACCTTCTGGACCTCTCCCGGGACGGGGCCGACTTCTCCAGCCTTCCCGACGCCGACGACTGGCGGGAGTTGAGGGACGAGGTGGCGGACTACATCACCACCTCGGCGGAGGTCTTCAAGGCCCGGGACACCGAGCGGGCCCATGAACTCCTCCGGAAGGGGGACGCGCTGCTGGACGTCTTCGACGACCGGGTGTCGGAGCTGGTGAGCGGCAAGGACCAGGGTCCCCAGCCCATCGCCCGGGCGCTGGCCCACCGGTACCTGAAGCGGGTGGTGGCCCACCTCACCAACCTGCTGTCGGCGGTGGTCATGCCCATTGATCGGCTTGACCACTTCGATGAGGATCCGGAGGATCGGGGGTAGGGAGGCCTCCGGGCGCCCGACTGATCACCTCCCCGCATGACCTTCGTTCCCCCGGTCAAGGCCCTGAACCACGGTCATGACACGCTCTGGGGAAATCTCGGAGACTGGAGCCGCGCCTCGGAGTACGTGGAGGCCGCGGCGGCGCTGGCCCGACGTCTCGGAGAGGCGGCTGGGCTGGGTCCCGGCCACCACGTGGTGGATCTGGGATCGGGGGGAGGGGACCAGCTCAGGATGTGGGTGGAGGCGTTCGGTGTGGAGCGGGTCACGGCGGTGGAGCTGGATCCGGAGCTTGCCGGTGGCGCTGCGGAGCGGGTGAAGGCGTGGGGGCTGGACCCCAGCATCCGCGTGGGGGTGGGCGACGCCATCGCGGCCTCCTGGACCGACACCCCCGTGGACCGGGTGGTGGCGCTGGACTCCGCCTACTTCTTCGCCTCCCGGGAGGACTTCCTGCGGCGGTGTGCCTCGGCCCTGCGCCCGGAGGGGGTACTGGCGGCCACCGACCTTCTTCAGGGGGAGGGAGCCCCTGCTCGCCTGGCCCGTGCTGTGGCACCGCTCTTCGGGGTCCCGGGGGACGGCCTCCTGATCGAGGCCCAATACCGTGCGCTGCTCAGGGAGCACGGCTTCCACGACATCGTGGTCCACGACTGCACGGACCAGGTTCTGGGGGGGTTCTCCCGGTGGATCCGGCGCGGGGGGCATCGTCGGCGCCCGGCTCTGCCGCTGACCACCCGGCTCGGGCTCTCGCTCACCGGTCGGGTCGCGGGATTCCTGGCTCGGCCCACCGGTCTACGATACGTCGTGACCACCGCCTGCCGCGGAAGGGCCTGAGGGGACTGAAGGTGGTGTTTCCCCCGGAACCCGGCACGTCCACTGGCCGATCAAGTCCATTCTCCTGCCGACCGCTCAACCGGGGAGGCGGCTCATTGCCTGAACAGGGCCGGCGTCGGTGAGCTGCGGAAGCAGAAGTGGCAGGCTGGGGGAGCGGCTCCACCGGGAAGAAGGGTTGTCGCTGCGGGGGAAGAGGCCGAAGCGGCGCCACACTGCAACAAGGAAGGTTCCATGGCGCTGTTTGCCGGACTGTCGGCCTTTCCCCTGACTCCCACGGATCAGGAAGGGCGGCTGAAGGCCGACGTGCTGGAAAGGCATCTTGAGCGGATCGTGTCGACAAGCCCGGCGTCGATCGGTCTTCTCGGCAGTACGGGTAGCTATGCGTATCTCACGGTCGAGGAACGCAAGAGAACGGTTCGGGTGGCCGCGCAGGCCCTTCAAGGTCGGACACCGCTGATCGTCGGCATCGGGGCACTCCGGACCGACGAGGCGGCGGACCTTGCCAGGGACGCGGCCAGGGCAGGCGCGCAGGGACTTCTCCTCGCGCCCATATCCTACCAGAAGCTGACAGACGACGAAGTCTACCGGCACTTCGAGACCGTGGCGGATGCAGGCGGCCTGCCACTCTGCATCTACAACAATCCCGGCACAACACATTTCACATTTGGACATGGATTGATCGCCCGGCTGTCGCGTATCTCGAGCATAGAAGCGATCAAGATGCCGTTGCCCGTTGACGGAGACTTCGCAGGCGAGCTATCGGCGATACGGTCTGTCACGCCCGATACCTTCTCGGTCGGATACAGTGGAGACTGGGGCGCGAAGGATGCACTGCTGGCTGGTGCGGATGCCTGGTTCAGTGTCGTTGCCGGGTTGCTGCCTGACGCCGCAGCTCGCCTGACCCGAGCCGCAATGGCAGGCGACCTTCAAGGGGCCCTACATGTTGATCAAGCATTCGACCCTATCTGGAAACTCTTCAAGGAGTTTGGCAGTTTCCGGGTGATGTATGCCATTGCACACCATCTTGACGGCGATGGCATCGAGCCGCTGCGCCCGGTCCAGCCTCTTGGTTGGGAGGCGCGTGAAAGGGTTCGGGCCGCCCTCGAGCCCTTGAATCGGCAGTGAGCCAGTTCCGTCGGGTTTGACCCTGACAGAACTGGCGAACGTACGCCTCCCCCGCCCCCTCGCTTGACCGTCGAGTACATTGAGTACATGCTATGCTGGAATACCATCGTAGGATGAACAAGAAAGGAATTGCTCAATGAAGCGCACCTACTGGATGGTGGCTGCGATCATCGGTTGGCTGGCGATCGGGATGCAGTTGGGCGTCAATATCGATCTAGCGGATGAACGCGGGCTGACGCCACCTGGATCGGTGTGGCGCTTTCTCGGCTACTTTACCATCCTGACCAATATTGTTGTTGCGACGAGTTATAGTGTCAGGCTGGCTATTCCCGACTCATTCCTGGGCCGGTTCTTTGACCGGCCTGAAGTCGACTCAGGCGTGCTCATGGCGATCTGCACGGTCGGCTTGATCTATGCGGTGGTACTTCAGAGTCTCTGGAATCCCCAGGGTGCCCAGCTTGTGGGTGATGTGTTGCTGCACTACGTCGTGCCGCTCGGCTATCTGACATACTGGGTGATTTTCGTGCCGCGGGGCATCCTGCGCTGGTCTTTCGTGTTCGGTTGGCTGATCTACCCGCTCGGCTACCTGCTCTATGCCCTGGTGCGCGGCGCATTTGACGGTTGGTATCCCTACCCGTTCATCGATGTGACAAGCCTGGGCTACGGCGGTGTACTGCTGAGCGTCGGTGGTCTTGTGACGCTGTTCCTGTTGGCCGGGTTGCTGATCGTCGGTGTCGATAAGGCCGCCGCACACCTGATCCGGCGCCCGGTGGTGCAGCCACAAGGTTGAGCGGCTCCCTTCCTGGCGGTGGTGACCCCGGACCCCACTCACGTCGGAGCCCC
>CAYQVI010000124.1:0-10683 GCA_964420725.1 uncultured Gemmatimonadaceae bacterium
CAGGTTTCGGCTTCTGGGCCCCCATGCAGACCGCCCGCTTCCTGGCGGACGACGGCTACCGGCGAATCACCGAGTACCCGGAGGGGACGGTGCCCAACCGGGAGCGCAAGCTGGCTGAGCTGTCCGCCTACGGCGGCTACGCCTATCTCCTGCTGTCGGAGGGGCATTGCGAGTTGGCGGCGGATGGGGGGCCGCTTCTCACCCGGGCGCAGGGCTTTGCCATTGCCGAAGAGCGCTTCACCCGGGCGCTGCCCCATGCAGACGCCGCTGGGAACACCAGCCTGAGGAACATGGCGCTCGTGGGCCGGGCTCGGGCACGCCTGAACCTGGGGAATTCCCAGGGGGCCCTGGCGGACGCACGGACGATTCCTGATGGGTTCGTCCGGGAGGTAGAGTTTTCGTCCACCCAGGTACGGAGGGAGAACCGCTGGCCCTCCATCACCATCACCTCCCGGCGTCTTGCCACCAAGCCCTCATACCGGGACCTCACGGTGGACGGGGAGCCGGACACCCGGGTCCCGGTGGTGGTTTCCGGAGTGGGTGAGGATGGATCCACCGTGTTCCACCAGCAGCGGAAGTACACCTCCCAGAGCCAGAGCATGCCCCTGGCTTCCTGGATGGAGGCCCAGTTCATCATTGCCGAGGTGGAGGGCGGAGCGGCGGCTGTGGAGGCCATCAACAAGATCCGAAGCCACTACGACCTCCCGGCCTACACCGGGAACGGCAGTCTGGCGGATGTCATCGAGGAGCGTCGTCGGACCTTCTGGCTCGACGGTCACCGCCTGGGGGACATGCTCCGCTACGACATCCCCTTCGATCAGGGGACCAGCAGCCGGGGGGATGCGTACGGGGGCACCACCTGCATTCCGCTGCCCCGGAACGAGCGCCTCAGCAACCCGAACATCGGCGGATAGGGCAGACCCACACCCAAGGAAGCCCCCGGGACCGCGTTGGTCCCGGGGGCTTCCCCGTCTCCCACTCCCGTCGCCGGACGTGGCCGGGTCCGGGACCTGGTTTCCTCTCCCATCCTGCTCCAACTGAAGCGTGGCTGAGCGGAAGAGTGGGCGGGTGATTGTGATTCGGACCGGTGTCCTTCCCACGGTGACGAGGGTCCCCCCCGGAACCGCAACGCCGTCGAGCACAGGTCCGGCCTTCCCCTGTCTGCTCACCGTGAAGCGATCGAATCTCCTCCCGCGGGGAGCGATACTGATCCGGTAGATCCCGCTGGAATCGTGTACGTACCCTTCCCGGTCGGAGTGCGCCCACATCTGGTGGATCTGTGTGGCTGTGAGGTCCGGAGTCATCGCTGAGGCCTCCCGCTGGGCCGGCTCTTCGTCTCCCCCCGGCGGGGGCGCCGGGGCGAGGCCCGGGTCTCCCCGGGCTGGGCGATCCGAGGGAGGTGGTGTGGATCAGCCCCCCTCCGTCTCGCTCTCCTGAGAACAGTGGCCAGGGGGTGTGACACTCGTCTCGGAGCGGGAGGTCTCTGGGCGCCAGGCGGGGAGGGATCGTGAGCCTGACGATGGCCGGGCGGGGTGCCCTACGCCCCCACCTTCTCCCCCTTCTTCTCCTCCTCCACCCTGGCCTTCAGGATCTCGATCAGCTCGCTGGCCGACCCCTCCCGGCCGCCGGTGAGCTCCTCCAGCGAGGCCAGCCCCACCAGGGCGGCGGCCTCCTCTCCGGTGAGCCCGAGCTGCTCGCACAGGCCGTCCACGAAGCGCCGCTGACGGGTGCTGGGGGGCATGCGCTCGTCGTGGAGGCGCTGGAGCTCGTCGATGACGGCGCTGGCCTGCACGCTGGTGGCCAGCTCCGCCAGGGAGGTGGCGGCGGATCCCCCGGCGGCCAGCGCCTGGGCCTCATCCATCTCCAGCTCCTCCATGAGCTTCCGGACGTACCCCAGCTGCGCCTCGGTGGGGGTGGGCTGCACCCCGGCGTCCCGCAGGAGTCCGATGAGCTCCTGGGCCTGCTTCCAGTCCAGTTGAAGGTCTTCGGGAATATGTGAAGCCAGTTCCGCGGGGGTGTTCGGTCGCAGCCGCCTCAGCATCTCCTCCTGCCGGAAGGTCATGGAGCCGGCATTCCTCTTCTCCCGGGCCGACTCATGCAGATCCCGGATGGCATCCCGCCACCGTTCCCACCGCTCCGGTGCAGAGGCCTCCCCTTCCTCCACCTCGTCCAGCCCCTCCTCCATCAGGGAGGTGAACTCCGGGCTGAAGAGCTCCATGGCGGACCGGTCCCCATCGGCCTCCCGGACGTAAAGGGGGGCCGCATCGGTCCAGATCACCCGGCCCCGCTCGGTGGGGACCAGCGCCCCCTCCTCCTCTTCCACGTACTTCCGCTCCTCCAGCTTCTCCACGGTGCGGCTGTAGGTGGAGGGGCGCCCGATCCCGGCGTCCTTCATGGCCTTGATGAGGGTGTGGGGGCGGTAGCGACCCGGCGGCTTCGTCTCGTCCTCGATGAGCAGCGGATTGGGCCGCTCTTCCGTGGCGGGATCCAGGGTCCAGGTGGCGCCGGCCTCCAGGGGGATGTCCGGCGGGGCGGTGGGTCGCTCGGCGTCGAACTCGGTCCAGGCGGCGCGCCACCCGGCGAAGGTCTCCCAGGAGACGCTCCCCGTGAGGGGGCGGTCGAAGTCCCGGCACCGGGCTTCGATGCTCCGGATGGCGGTGGTGGCGGGGGCCATCTGGCTGGCCAGCGTCTGGGCCCGGATGAGCCGGTAGAGCCGGCGGGCATCGGCGTCGTCCACCGAGGCCACATCCTCCACCTCCAGACGGGTGGGACGGATGGCCTCATGGGCGTCCTGGGTGGGTCCGGTGGCCACCACGTCCCGTGCCCCGGATCCCAGGAACTCGCTCCCCCAGGTGGACTCCACCAGCTCACGGGCCTTCTTCACGGCGGATTCCGCCAGGCGATTGGAGTCGGTACGGATGTAGGTGATGTGCCCCTGCTCATAGAGCATCGACGCCAGCGCCGAGGTCTTCTTGGGGCTCCAGCCGAAGCGGCCACCGGCGGCCTGCAGGATGGCATCGGTGGAGAAGGGGGGGCGGGGCTTCGAGCTCCGGGTGGAGGGACGGACCTCTTCCAGCGTCACCTCCCCTGCGGCCTCCAGGGCGGCTACGGCGGACTCGGCCAGCTCCTGGCTGAAGGTGCGCTGCGGGTCCGCCTTCCCGGCGTCATCCCGCCACACGTCCGGCTCATCCGGCTCGTGGAAGCGCACGGAGAGCCCCACCCCCTCCGCCACGGCCCGGGCTTCGAAGTAGGGGATGGGCACATGTCGCTCCCGCTCCAGCTCCCGCTCCACCACGAACCCCAGGGTGGGGGTCTGGACCCGCCCCATGGAGGCCCCGGCTCCCGGCACCACCGCATTGGCCATCTTCGAGGTGCGAAAGCCCACCAGCCGGTCCAGGAACTTCCGGACCAGGGCGCTCTCCACCATGCGGGTGTCCACCCCCCGGGGGTGGTCGATGGCCCGCTGCACCGCCTCCTCGGTGACCTCCTGGAAGGTGACCCGGTGGGTGGGGCCATGCTCCTTCAGCAGCCGCTCCAGGCACCAGGCGATGAACTCCCCCTCACGGTCCGGGTCGGTGGCAATCCAGAAGGTGGGAGCGTCGTCGGCCTCCGCCAGGATGGACTTCACCGCAGCCTCGCCCCGGTCGGTCCAGACCCAGGGGGGGGAGGGGAGTTCGCCGGTGCGATTCGCCCAGTACGCCTTCTTGGCGTCCTTGCCATGCTTCTTCGGATCGTCCGGGAGGGTCTCCACGTGGCCACCGGTGGCCAGCACCTTCCAGCCGTCCCCCAGGTACTTCTGGAGGGTCCGGGACTTCGCTGCGGATTCGACGATGAGGATGTTCATGGACCGGGGGTGGCAGGTTCGCTGGGGTGGGCCCTCCTTTTCCTGAGGGTGTATCCATCGGGCCGGTCTGTCCACTCCCCCCCCTCTACCGGCTCCCGGCGGGATCGGTCCCTCCCGGACCCCGTCGCTCACCGCTTCCGAAACCTGGTTGACCCTACCCCGTAGGGGCTGTCATCATGAGGCCGGTCGGACACCCTCCGTCCGGCCTTCCCCCCCTTCTGGAGGAATCGATGCGCATCTCCCCGGCAAACCCCGTCACCCCGACGATCCCTGCCAGGAGGACCCGCGCATGCCTGCTCCAGATCACCCGCTTGTCGTTGCCCGACAGATCGGCTTCACCCTTCCCGACGGCGGGGTCCTCCTCCGCGACCTGAACCTGGCCGTGAGCCCCGGTCGCACCGCGCTGGTGGGTGCGAACGGGATCGGGAAGAGCACACTCCTCCACATCCTGGTGGGAAGGGTTCGGCCCACGTCCGGCGAGGTGGTGCGCCGGGGCCGGACGGGCTTCCTGGCCCAGCAGCCGTCGGAGTGGGGAGAGGCCAGGCCGGGGAGAGTGGATTCCCCCGGGAGGCGTGGCACCCCGCTCCGGGGGGCACCGTCCGCGGAAGGGGCGCGGGCGGGCTCCCCGGCCCTGCCGGGGGGAGCCCCGACCCTGGCCCACGCCCTGGGGATCGCCCCCACCCTGGCCGCCCTGGCCCGCATCGAGGCCGGGAGCGTTGATCCATCCGACTTCGACCGGGTGGAGGGGCGCTGGGACCTCCGGGAGCGGGGGGAGGCGGCGCTGGCCCGCTTCGGCCTGGGGCACCTCCCGCTGGATCGCCCCACTGGGTCGCTGAGCGGCGGTGAACTCACCCGGGTCTCTCTCTGCGGGCTCCTCCTGGACGACCCGGATCTGGTGGTCCTGGACGAACCCACCAATCACCTGGACCGGGCCGGCCGGGAGGCGCTGTACGCCTGGGTGGAGGAGTGGTCGGGGGCGCTCCTGCTGGTGTCCCACGACCGGGCGCTGCTGAACCGGATGGACCGGATCGTGGAGCTGTCTGGGCTGGGGCTCCGGGTGTACGGCGGAAATTTCGAGTGCTACCAGGAGCAGCGTGCGGTGGAGGCCGCCGCTGCCGAGGCAGAGCTGGAGCACGCCAGGAGGGAGCTGCGGAAGACCACCCGCCTGGTGCGCCTCCAGCAGGAACGGCAGGAGCGGCGCACGGCCCGGGCCCACCGGGGCCGCCATACGTCGAACATGCCGAAGGTCCTGCTGGGGGCCCGGAAGGAGAGCGGCGAGGGCACGGCCCGGCGCCTGGGTGGGGTGGGGGAGCGGCAGGTGGCCCGGCAGCGGGAGCGGCTGGAGGCCGCCCGGGAGCGGGTGGAGATCCGGGGCGGCGTGGAGCTGCACCTGGCCCCCACAGGGCTTCACGCCACCCGTCGGGTACTGGATGTGGAGGGGCTGTCCTACACCCCGCCGGGGGCGAGCGCCCCCCTCTTCCGGGACATCACATTCTCGGTGCGGGGGCCGCAGCGGTGGGCCATCCGGGGTCCCAACGGCTCCGGGAAGAGTACGCTGCTGAGGATGCTGGTGGGGGAACTGGAGCCGGGGGAGGGGCGGGTGGAGCGGGGGATCGACCCGGGAGGCGTGGCCTGGCTGGACCAGCGGGCCGCGCTGCTGGACCCGGACGCCACCGTGATGGAATGCTTCCGCGCCGCCAATCCGACCATGGACCCTGCGGCGTGCCACCACGCCCTGGCAAAGGTCCTGTTCACCGGGGACGCCGTCCACGCCCGGGTCCGGACCCTCAGCGGCGGGGAGCGGATCCGGGCGGGACTGGCGTGCACGGTGGGGGGAGCCTGTCCGCCCCTCCTGCTGATCCTGGACGAACCCACCAACCACCTGGACCTGGACAGCCTGGCGGCGGTGGAGAGCCTGCTCAGGGGCTATGACGGAGCGCTGGTGGTGGTCTCCCACGACGAGACCTTTCTGGAGGCCATCGGGGTGGAGCGGACGGTGGAGCTGGAGGGGGCGGGGGGCTGAGGCATTGACTGGCCCGGAAGTCATGCGCATTATCACAAAGATATCATGCGCACGGAGAGGCCGATGTCCAAGCAGAGAATCAACATCACGGTGGACCCCGCCGTCGTCGAGCGAGCCCGCCGCTATACCGAGAGGCACGGCACCAGCATTTCGCGCCTGGTGACCGAGTACCTGGCCCAGCTTCCCATCGAGGACGAGGCCGGTGTCGAGGGGGAGGAGCGACTGACCCCCACCGTCCGGCGGTTGCTGGGCGTTGCCCGGGGCGGTGGAGACCGGGAGGGCTATCGGCAATACCTCGTGGAGAAGTACGGTCGGTGAGGCTGCTCCTGGACATCAACATCCTCCTGGACGTGCTCCTGGAGCGGAGGCCCTGGGCCCTTCCGGCTGCGGAGCTCCTGGCGGCCATCGAGCGGAACGAGGCACAGGGATTCGTCGCCGGGCATACCCTCCCCACCATCTACTATGTGGTGGCGAAGGCGCAGGGCCGCGCGGCGGCGACCGGGGCCATGCACGACCTTCTTCGGGTTCTCGAGGTGGTGCCGGTGGAGAAGGAGGACTTCTACCGGGCGCTCTCCCTTCCGATGGACGACTTCGAGGACGCCGTCCAGGCCGCAGCCGCTCTCCGGATCGATGCGCAGTATCTCGTCACACGCAATGAGCCCGACTTCCGAGGGACGTCGATGTCCACAGCCACCCCGGCCACCGTCCTCTCCATCCTCTGATCAGGATACGGCGCCCTGCCGGCGCTTCAACGGCGGGCTAGCGCCCCTTCAGCAGCCTCGCATACTCCGGGCTCCGCTCCAGCACCTCGTCCACAAACCAGCAGGAGCTCCGCACCCGGTAGTTCCGCTCCATGGCGTGGTCCAGCCCGGCCTTCACCAGATAGGCCCCGTACCCCCGGCCCCGGAACGCAGGGGGAACGAAGGTGCTGGTGAAGTGGATCAGCCCCTCGTCCTCCATGCGGTAGTGGAGGATGGAGAGGTGCCCATCCCTCTCGATGAAGAACCGGCCCCGTTGCTCGTCGTGTTCGATCTCCATCCGCGTACTCCGGCGGGGGTCCCCTTCTGACCGCTCGACGGGTGCCGTCCGGTCGTTCCCTGCGGACCCGGATGGGGCGCCCGGGTTCCCCTGCAGCGGGAACCCTTCTCCGACTTCCCTCGTTCTCCTGGGGTCCGCCCCCTCTCCCTGCCTGTCATTCCCGGCAGCGCCGGGGGCCTCCACCCTTCCCAGGGAACCCCATGAAATCCTTCGTGCTCCTCCTGCTCCGCGTCTCCGTCGGCCTCCTCATCGTCTGGTGGGGGCTGGACAAGATCGTCGATCCGGCCCACGGCATCGCCGTTTCGGACCGGTTCTACCGCGGGCTGCTGACATGGCCGGCGCTGATGCCCATCTTCGGGGGGGTGCAGACGCTGGCGGGGCTCCTCTTCATGGTGGGGCTCTTCCGGCGGGTGGTGGACCCTCTGGTGCTGCTGCTGAACACGGCGTCGCTGCTGGGGGTGTGGCGATCCATCGTGGATCCGTGGGGGTGGTACATGGAGGGGACCAACGCCCTCTTCTTCCCGTCCCTCACCGTATTTGCGGCATCCTTGCTGTTTCTGCTCATCCGGAACGAGGAGACGCTGGTGCTGGATCGCAGACGGAGCGGACATCCCGGAGCGGGTCGAGTCGCATGACGGGAGAGGCCCTGGGGGCCATCGTGGGGAGCGCTTCGGACGACAGCATTGTCCGGAGCCTGGGGCTGCGCCTCCGGGTGGTGGCCACCCCGTGGGGTGACCAGGAGCTGTACGAGGGGGTGTCGCCGGAGGGGCGGGAGCTGCTCCTCATCCACCGCCACGGCCTCCCGCACCGGAGACTTCCCAACCAGGTGAACTACCGGGCGCAGGCCTGGGCGCTGAAGGCCAGGGGGTGCGGCGCCCTGCTGGTGAGCAGTTCGGTGGGGGTGCTGGACCCGGAGATCCCCCTCTACCGGCCCCTCCTGGTGACGGATCTCCTGATGCCGGAGAACCGGCTCCCGGACGGGAGCACCTGCACCATGTTCGTGGAGCCCTCGGAGGAGCAGGGGCATCTGGTCCTCACCGACGGGCTCTTCTCCGCTCCACTGGGGCGGCAGCTCCGGGGGTTGGATTCCCGGGAGGCCATCGTCCCGGAGACCCCCTGCGTCTTCGTCTACGCCGGAGGCCCCCGGAGCAAGACCCCGGCGGAGAACCGGATGTGGGCCCGCCTGGGAGCCCAGGTGAACTCCATGAGTGTGGGGCCGGAGGTTGTGCTGGCCAACGAGCTGGAGATCCCCTGTGCGGCGCTGGTGGTGGGGCACAAGTATTCGGTCCCCGGGATGGCCACCCCCTCCACCCCGGATCTGGAGCAGACGCTGGTGGAGGCCCGCCGGGCGGGGCAGCACCTGGTGGAGCGCTTCCTGGAAGCGGGGCGGCCCGTCCCCTTCGGAAACCAGATCTATCGGTTCTGAGGCGCAACTCGGCGCCCGCCGGCGGATCCGACCTGCGCCCGACCTGCGCCCGACCTGGGTCCGACCAGGGTCCGAAGGGGGGACCGGGTCCGCCGGTCCGGGCCCGGCTGCCCTCACCCCTCCGGGTCGTTCAGGATCCCCACGAAGAGCAGGGTCCCGGACAGTCGCTCACGGATGGCGAAGAGGAAGGGGCGGTCCAGGCGGAACTCCGGGGGAGCCGAGTCCACCACGGTCACCGAGGTGACGGCGGCAGCGGTGGTCCCCTCCTCGTCCACCTCCACGAAGCTCTTCTGCTTCACCTCGTCGATCCAGACCCCTCCCCCTGGCACCAGCCGGGAGAAGTCGGCACCGGGGGTCAGCGCCTCCTCCATCCCCATGGCCCCCAGCACGTCGTTGAGCCGCTTCTCCCACTCCAGGGTGAAGCGGGGGAGGTGCACCACCCCTTCCCCCTCCTGAAGCGCCGACAGCCAGTCGTTCCACACCGCGGGAGTGAGCCCGGCCAGCATCGCCTCCGGAGAATCCTCCTCCGGGGGGAGGAGGGCCACGAAGGTGAAGGCCCCGCCGCCGTAGGGGAGTTCCACCATGGAGGCGCCGTCCCGGAAGGCGCCCCTGAGCGTCCCCCGCCGCTGCATCAATGGAACCGACACGGTGGATCCATCCCCCCGGGTGAAGGAGCGGGTCTCCGTCTGCCGCCGGTCGAAGGGGGTGGTCCAGTCCCCCTGGAAGTGGATGGCGTTCAGGAGGAGCATGACCAGGTTGCCGGGGAAGTCGTCCATGATCTTCGGAATGGCCCCCCGGGTCTGGGTGGACACCCAGCTGTTCACCCGTCCCAGGGTGGCGGGATTCCCGAAGTCCACCTCCGCTACCTCGGCCCCGTAGTGGGTCCGCACCCGCTGGAGGAAGTCCGGCAGGGGAGGGGTCCCCTGAGAAAACCAGATGGAGTTGGCAATGGCCAGCCCCACCGACGGGTCCAGCCCGTCCAGCAGCTCCAGGAGGGTCTGGAAGGCCGTGTTGATCTCCGCTTCCGAGAGGCCCTCGAGGCGCAGCGCCGTGCGCATCCCCTGGACGGTGGTGCCGTCCGCGCCATTCATGGTCATGGCCAGCGCCAGCGATGCGGACAGGGGGGAGATGAAGAGGTTCTTCCCCGGATCCTCCCCTGCGAGTTCCCGGGCGAGATCGAAGGCGAAGGAGCCGGTGGCGTCCACCACCGTCCGCTCCGCCAGGGTCAGGGCCCGGGGGAGCTCCGTGATGGGGGCCGGGGGAGTCGGGGCGGTGGGCCCCTCACCGCAGGCGGCCGCCAGGAGGGCCAGCACGATCAGGAGGGGCGGGGTGACACTGGATCGGGGCTTCATCGGAGCACTCCGTCAGCGGAGACATGACGCCCGGGAGGTCGGGGTTGCTCAGGAGGAACGTTCGGACCCCTGGAATCCTGACAGCACCGTCCCCGCCAGCGCCTCCACCAGCGCATCGTAGCGGGCGAAGTAGCGCCGGACCTCTTCAGGGGACCGGTTGTGGTGCTCCTCCTCCGGTCGGTATCGGGTGGAGGGGGCCTTCCACCCCGCCGACGCATCCCCTCCCGACTCTCCGGACAGCGTGGTCATCACGGCGCCCCTGCACCCGGTCCAGGGGTCATCCACCACCTCCACCGGGAGCGTCAGCGCCAGCGCCAGGAGAGGACCCCACCGACCCCCTTCGTCATCACCGGCCCCGCCTCCCCCCACCACCACGTGGGAAACCGCCACGCCACCGGCCTCCTCCAGGAGGGGGCGGAGCCGCCGGAGCTCCCCTGCCACCCCCTGCATCCAGCCCTGTAGGACATCCCCTGGGGTGACGCCTTCCCGGAGCCCCACCAGGGTCCCTGAGGCCCCGGCGTGATCCAGCGCTCCGGCGAAATGGGGGAGGCACCAGAGATCGTCCACCCAGGCGGTCCCCCGGGGTGGCCCCATCCCCGGGCCAGGGGTCCTTCCCGTGGACGCGGCTCCTGCCGGCTCCGGGGCCAGCAGCCCTTCCAGCCAGCTCCGCCCGTCCATCCCCCCCAGGAGCCCGGTCTCCAGATTCCAGCACTCCGCCAGCGCCCCCCGGATGGGCACCACCCCCCGGGGCACCGCCGGCGGGGTCTCCCCCCGGTGGGAGGAGAGGATCCCGAAGGAGATGGCGGACCCCAGGGAGATCCCACCCCGACCGGGGCCATCGATTCCCATGGCGAGGTACTCGCAGTTCTTGTCTCCGGCGGTGAGGTGGAGGGGAACCCCCCGGAAGGCCTCCGGAAGCCCGGGGCCCAGGGGAGCCACCGGGGCGCCGATGGGAATGAGGGAGGGGAGGAGGGGGGGGGGCGGGGCACCCCCCGGGGGG
>CAYQVI010000125.1:0-10671 GCA_964420725.1 uncultured Gemmatimonadaceae bacterium
AGCTGGGGATCATCCTCTCCCGGATGATCCGGGAGGGGAAGGTCCACGCCATCTCGTGCACCGGGGCCAACCTGGAGGAGGACGTCTTCAACCTCCTGGGCGCCCGTGACTACGAGATCATCCAGGACTGGCGGGGGCTCTCGGCGGCGGACGAGAAGGCCCTCTTCGAACGGGGCTTCAACCGGGTGACGGATACCTGCATCCCGGAAGACATCATGCGCCACGTGGAGGCCCGCCTCATCGAGGGGTGGCGGAAGGCGTGCGAGACCGGGGACCGGAAGTTCCAGGCGGAGTTCCTCATGGACGTGCTCCGCTCCGGGGAGATCGACCAGCACTTCCAGATCCCCCGGGAGGACTCCTGGCTGGCGGCGGCCATGGACATGGGGATCCCGGTGTACTCCCCCGGCTGGGAGGACTCCACCCTGGGGAACATGTTCGCAGCCAACGTGGTCCGGGGACGGGTCCCCCATCACCAGTGCGTGAAGAGCGGAACCGAGCAGTTCCAGCACCTCATCGGGTGGTATCTGGAGAACAACGGCGAGGCGGAGGGAAAGCCGTCGGTGGGGTTCTTCCAGATCGGCGGGGGGATCGCCGGGGACTTCGCCATCTGCGTCGTCCCCTCCATCATCCAGGACCTGGAGCGGGACACCCCGTTCTGGGGCTACTTCTGCCAGATCACCGATGCGGAAGCGTCCTACGGGGGCTACTCGGGAGCCGTGGCCAACGAGAAGATCACCTGGGGGAAGCTGGACGTGGAGACCCCCAAGTTCAACATCCACTCGGACGCCTCCATCGTGGCGCCGCTGATCTTCGGCTACCTGCTGGGAGACTGACCCATGACCGACGCCCCGGTGGATCCCCGCTTTCCCATCGGGAGGTTCAAGCCCCTGGCCTCCCTGGATGAGGCGCAGCGGCGGGAGTTGGTGGACGCCATCCGCCAGTTCCCGGAGGAGCTGGAGTCGGTTCTCCGCACCCTCCCGGCGGAGGCGCTGGATCGCCCCTACCGGAACGGCGGCTGGACCATCCGTCAACTGGTGCATCATGTGGCGGACTCGCACATGAACGCGTACATCCGCTTCCGGCTGGCCCTGACGGAGGATCACCCCACCATCCGCCCCTACGACCAGGCGGGGTGGGCCGATCTTCCGGATGCGTCCCAGGATCCCCTCACCCCCTCCCTCCGGATCCTGGAGGGGGTCCACGCCCGGTGGTCGTCCCTGATGCGGTCCACTCCGGCGGAGGCATTCAGCCGCAGCATGCACCATCCGGAATCCGGTGACATGACGCTGGATACCCTGCTGCAGCTGTATGCCTGGCATGGACGGCACCACCTTGAGCACATCCGCCGGGCGGAGGTGCCCCCGGCCTGACCACCACGACCACCGCTTCCCCTGCCGTCTCTCCCCTGCAGCACCGGTGTTCTGTGTCCCGAGGCGAGCCGCGCGGTGTCCCCGCCCTCAGAAGCGGTCCTGGGAGCCTCCCCCGCCGAAGCGCGGGTTCACGATGTTGTTGAAGATCGACCCGAACCGGTAGCGGAAGCCGAAGTTGAGCCCGGCCCGGTAGTTGGTCTCCAACTGGCGGCGTCTCAGGAGGACCTCCTCCAGATCGGCGTCCCCCTTTGGCAGGTTGAGCTGGTTCTGGATGAACGCCACGTTCCCCCCCAGCGACAGCGAGAGTCCCTGGGTGATCCGCACATCGACACTCCCGTCGAGTTGCAGCGCATAGCGCTCGGGCTCGTGGAGGTACTGTGAGGCGTTCACCCCGATGTCCACCTCCCCCCAGGGCTGCGTCACCTCATAGCCGGCGTTGAGGGTGTGCTCCGGCAGCAGCTCCTCGATCTGGTTGAAGATCGTCGTGTCCTGATAGGCGATCTGCGAGGCGCCGATCCTGTAGGCGATGGTGAGCTGGCGCCGGGTGGCCTCCCGGTAGGGGTAGAGGCTGTACTCGATGGCCGGCATGAAGCGGTACCGGAGCTCCACGTTGTCGAAGGTGGAGGTGAAGACGTCTCCGAAGGCCCCCACCGACCAGTGGGGCGAGATACTGCGCACCACGTAGCTGGTGAAGCCGTCCCGGCGAGCGGTGCTGCGGATCGTCTCCTCTCCCCGTTCGAACCGGTCATAGTTGTAGTTGAAGAAGGGGCGAAGCTGGATCTTCCAGTCCTCCGTGACCCGGTTGACGTACACACCGTAGCGGGTGTTGAAGGACTGCTGCCGGGACTCGAAGTCCGCGCTGCCATCCGCGTAGATCTCCACGGTCCACTGGTTCCATGGATCGTCCACCGCCTGCCCCCGGCCGGGCTCCGCCTCGTTCGGCTCCTCCACCGTCACCCTCACCCGCTCCGCCGCGGAGGTCCGAAGGAGGTAGGGAACCAGGAGTGCCTGGAGGGTGCGGAGGAAGCCCTCCCTCTCCTCGTTCTCGGTGGTGGCGGCAAGGGTGGTGTACACCCCCGACTGGTCCATCCCTGCGAAGGGTCCCAGACCCAGGAGCTCGATGGTCTGCGCCTGCCCCCCGGCACCGGTGCGCTGCTGGGTCACAAGGATGTGGATGTCCGCCACCTCCCGGTCCCGCACATAGTCCACATACGTCATCTCCTGCCGGATGAAGGTCTCGTCGCAGAAGTTGCAGTCCAGGAAGAGGGCAAGGCGATCCGGCACCGCCTGCTGCGCCGGGAGCTGGGACGAGGCATGACCGGGAATCCCGGCGAGGGAGAGGATGATCGCCAGGAGCACACCCTGGTGTGCCCGGAGTCCATGGGGTGGGAGGGTCGGTCGGCGGTGGGGGGGGAAGAAGGGCATGGGCCACTGCATTCGAAGGCATTCTCCGGTGATCGGGGACTGTCCGGTCGATCATGACTCCCCTGAAAGGACTCGCGGAGAGGGGGGAATGTTGCACCGAGGGACGAGTGGGCTTCCCCAGACGACCCCCTCGCCACTGGCGCGTCGCAGGGGGTCCTGCCATCGTGCTCCCCAGTTGCGAGATGACCCTCAACGGGGCTCCATGACATCGCCCCTCCCCCAAATCCACCGGAATCAACCATGTCCGTCGCACAGAGCCTTCTTCCCGAGTACGACTTCGAGATGGCCTCCGCCCGCAAGCACCTGGAGCGGGTCCCCGGAGACGACCTGGGGTGGCAGCCCCACCCGAAGAGCATGACCCTGGTCCGGCTGGCCGGCCACCTGGCGGAGATCCCCGGTTGGGTGGGGAGCGCCTTCCTGCATGACAGCCTGAACCTCGCCGGCGACGGCAGCCCCCGCCCCACTCCTCCGGCCGACCCCCAGGCCATCCTGGCCCACTTCGACCGCCTGGTAGCCGCGGGTCGAGAGGCGCTGGCCGGCGCCTCCGACGAGGACATGGGGAAGCCCTGGAGCCTTATGATGGGAGAGCGGGTCCTGTTCACGATGCCCAAGGGCGATGTGTACCGCCGCTGGGTGATCAGCCACCTCATCCACCACCGGGCGCAGCTGGGCGTCTACCTCCGGCTGAAGGACATCGAAGTCCCGGGTAGCTACGGTCCCTCCGCCGACGAGGCGTGACCTTGATGACGGGAGGGGAAGGAGCAGGGGGGCGTCGGTCCGGACCGTCCGGGGCCTTGGGGGCTCTGGCGCTGGCGGGTGTGCTGGCCCTGGGGACGGCGTGTGCCGATGCCCCTCGTCCGGAGCCCCTCCTCACCGGGCCGGTGGATCCCGCCCTCCCTCCGGCCCGTCCCCTGGGGTGGTGGGATGTGGCGGAGGACACAGTGACCTTCGCCGCCCTGCTGGGGGCGGAGGATCGACGGGCCCCCAGCGGCGCCGATCTGGAGATCCTCCTCTCCGCCACCACCTCTCCGATTCCGGGGATCCGGCGGGCGGCGGTGCGCGGTCTGGGGCGGTTGGAGCGCCCGGAGCTGGTGGGGCGTCTGGTCCCGGCCCTGGCCGATGCGGACCCGCTGGTGCGGGGGGAGGCCGCCAACGCCCTGGCCCAGTCGGTGCATCGGGCCGAGGGCGGGGCCCCGGAGGTGACGGAGGCGGAGAGAGCGCTGCTGGCCCGCCTCGGCGAGGCGGCTGCCATGGAGGAACCTGTGGTGCGGGGCCTCCTCCTGCGAAGCCTGGGACGGCTCCCGGTGGCGGACAGCCGCACCGTGGTCGAACGGGCCTCGGCGCTGCTGGAGTTCTCCCTTGGCCCGGCGGACACGCTGGGGGTACGGGGGGATGCCCCCCTGGAGGAGCTGCTGGGGATGACCTTGGGGGCCCACCAACTCGTCCGCCGTTCCCATGCGGCTGAAGCAACCGTGCCCGCATCGCTGATCCGGCGTCTGGAAGCCCTGGCCCGCCCGGTGGAGGGCCCACCCCGACCCGCCGCCATCCGTCGGACGGCCGCCCTGTCCCGGCTGGCTGCGGCGCCCCCGGAGGCGGAGCTGCTGGAGATCCTTCTCCAGGATGAGGATGCCGGCGTCCGCCGATTGGCCGCCGCCGCAGTCCCCATGCTTCCGGAAGACGCTCCCCGGGACCGGCCCGTCGCCACCGCCCTGGCGGACCCGGATGCCCAGGTCCGGATCGAGGCGGTCCGGAGCTGGGCCCGTGCGCTGCAGGACTCCCTGGGGTGCGCCCCCCTCCGACAGGCCACCGAAGACCCCTCGGACGCCGTGGCCCTCGTGGCGCTGGGTGGGCTGGGCTCCCCCTGTCCTGCGGACGAACAGGTCCCCCAACTCCTCTCCGCCCTGGCGGAAGGGCTCCCTGGAGAGGCCGGGGAGGGGTGGCACCGTGCGGCGGGAGCCCTCATGGCCCTGGTGCAGGTGGATCCCCCCCGGGCCCGGACCCTTCTCCCCGCCTTCGTCGGCCACCCCAACCCCTTCGTCCGGAGCTGGGCCGCCCGGGCGGCGGGGCCGCTGGAGAACCGGGATGTTCTCCGGACCCTGGCGGGGGATCCGGTTCCCAACGTCCGACAGGCGGCCGTCGCCGCCCTCTTCCCGCTGGAGGGGCGCCGGGCGGACTCCATCCTGGTGGCGCAACTGGAGTTCGACGATCCCCAGCTCCTCATGACCACGGCGAACCTGCTGGAGGGGAGCCGTGCCGGGGGGCCTGCGGTGCCGGCCCTCTTCCGGGCGCTGGGGCGCCTGACGGAGAGCGGCGCCTCCACCACCCGGGACGCCAGGGTGCCCCTGCTGCGACGGATCGGGGAGCTGGGGACCTTCTGGCAGGCCACCCAGGTGGACCCCTACCTCACGGACATCGATCCAGTGGTGGCCCGGGAGGCGGCACAGGTCCTGGAGGCGTGGACGGGCGAGCGACTGACCCCCACCCCCCAGGGCCTCCCCTCCCTCCCCCTCCCCACCCCCGGTGAGCTACGGGAGCTGGAGACCCTCCGGGTGGAGATGGAGATGGAGGAGGGCGGAGTGGTGGTGCTGCGGCTCCTCCCCTTCGAGGCCCCCACCAACGCCGCCCGCTTCGCCGCCATGGTCCGGGAGGGGACGCTGGACGGGCTGACCCTCCACCGGGTGGTTCCCAACTTCGTGGTCCAGGGGGGAAGCCCCGGGGCCAACGAGTACGCCGGGCATGGCGCCTACACCCGGGACGAGGTGGGGCTCCTGAGCCACTGGAAGGGGACGGTGGGGATCTCCACCCGGGGGCACGACACCGGGGATGGCCAGATCTTCGTGAACCTGGTGGACAACCTCCGACTGGACCACGACTACACCATCTTCGCCGAGGTGGTGGAGGGGATGGAGGTGGTGGAGGCGATGCAGGAGGGGGCCCGGATCCGGGAGATGCGGACCGTGTCGCCGCCGGAGGACGGGGAGGGGGCCTGAAGCTGACCGGAGGCAGGGGCGACGGGCTGCGGGACGGGCCCGGGAGACCGGAGCGGCGATGGGGGGAGAAGGGGTCCGGAGGCGGTGGCCTCCGGACCCCTCCGTGCGTCACCCCCCCATCGTGGCGGTGAACATGATGTGGGCCTTGGGCGTCCCGGGGGACATGAGCCAGGGCTCGCCGGTCTTGGGCTCCAGTGACAGTCCAGTGCTCTCGGCTGTGGCGCCCGGCACGTAGATCACCAGGGTCTTCGAAGGTACGCGGATCTCTCCGGAGGCGGGGTCCCAGTCCCCGGGCCTGGCATTCAGGGTGTAGAGGGCGGCCATCTTCGGCATGGGGAGGGTCCCGGCCTCGATCTCGGCGTAGCGGATCTCGTCCACCCGGTCCCCCTGCCCGGCGGCCCGGATCTCCCGTCCCCGCTTCATGAAGGGCTCCAGGTCCTTGTGGTAGCAGGGGGCATGGAAGCGGGCATCGGTGGGGTCATCCGCCAGACAGACGTAGGCCCCGTTTCCCCGGCGGAGCTCCACCAGGTCGCCCCCGACGGTGCGATAGCCCAGGACGGTGGCCGAGGCCTGGAACTCCTCCGGAAGCCCCTGCACCGCCAGCCGGACCTGGACCTCCGCCGGGAGGAGCGGCCCACCCTGGGCCGCCAGGGGAGCCGGGGGCGAGGCAAGGACGGCCGGGAGTGCACCGAAGAGGAGGAGGGCGAGCCCCGGGAGGGAAGCCGGGCGGGGCCTGGCGGGGGAAGGCGATCTCTGGGTCGGCATCATGGGACTCTTTCTCCACCTGGAAGTCAGGGCCTGCGGGAGCCTCCCGCAGGCCGGGCACCAACACCTACCGCCCCGCCGCCGCCCGTCCGATGCGGATGGCCTCGTCCGCCTGTTCCCCCGACATGAGGAGGCCCACGAACCCCTCCTCCACCCGTCGGGCCACGCTGGCGGTATCGGCGGTGATCATATCCGCCATCCCCACACGCACCACCTCGGCCAGCACCTGCTGGTTCCCCGCCTCCGCCGCCTCCCGGTCCCCCCCGAGTGCTGCCGTAAGGCTCCCGATTCCGCAGGCCAGGACGCTGAAGCCCCCCAGATCGGCCATCTCCCCCGCCACTGCCACAGCCCCCGGGTCCTCCACCATCAGCATGGCGATCACCCGCCCCGTCCGGTTCGAGGGGGACCAGACGTCCGCCCCGATGTCGTGGAAGAAGCTGATGGCCAGCCGGGCCTCCTCCACCGACCGGATGTGGGGGAGAACCACTCCGTCTGCCCCCAGCTCCAGAATCTCACGGACCCGCTCCCGGGTTGCCTCTTCCCCGGCGTCCTCCATGGTGGGGATCCGCACCAGGAGGGCCGGCGGGGAGTCCACCCCGGGAGCCCGCAGCCCATCCACGGTGGCCCGTACATGCCCCGGGTCCCAGGACCCCTCCAGATTCAGGAAGAGGAAGTCGTACAACGGGTTGCGAGCCAACTCCGAGGCCCCCTCCGCCGTGTGCAGCGGAGGCTGCCGGGGGGTTCCCGGAGGGGGGCGCTCCGCAGGGCGGGGGCGCTCGTCCGGGACGAAGATCCCGAAGGCGGGGAGCCCCTCATTCCACAGGTCCACCAGGGCGGCGGCACCGGACAGGGTGTCTGCCGCAGCCCTGCCGGCCGGGGATCCGATGGTCCCGGGGGGCCCGCCGGCGGCACCCTCGGGCGCCCCATCTCCACCGCACGCCGCCAGGATCCCGAGGAGGAGGGGGGCCACGAGGCGGCTTGCTCGGAGAGACGGATGCATGTCAGGGGTTCTCCACCGGAGGAATCGCCAGGGAGACCCTGCGGGGACTCCCGGCCAGCGGAGTGAGGATCGTCCGCCCCCCGATGCGGCGCAAGACCGCACCCCCTCCGGGATCGGGGACCGGGGCCGCGCCGCTCCCCCGGTCCCGGAGGGGATCAACCGATGGGAGCCTCCCGGATCAGCCCCACGAAGAGCACCGTCCCCGAGAGCCGCTCCCGGAGCACGAAGAGGAAGGGGCGGTCCGCCTGGAAGAGGAATCGGGCGGGGGCGGAGGTCACCCCCACCTCAACCGACGTCACCGCCGCCGCCTCCGTCCCCACCTCGTCCACCGCCACGAAGGTCTTCTGGAGGACATCCGAGATCACCAGTCGGGGAGGAACCTCGGCAATGCCGCTGAAGTCCGCCCGGACATCATCGAAGGCGTCGGTCATCCCCAGCGCCCTCAGGTCCGCCACCAGGGAGCGCTTGTACTCCATCCGGAAGCGGGGAAGGACCACCGTCCCCTCCGCCGTCCGCAGGCGTTCCGTGGTGCTCCGCCACCAGGCGGGATCCAGCCTCTCCGCGAAGGCGCCTGGATCCATCCCCGGCTGGGGGAGCACCAGCGTCATGGCGAAGGCGGCACCGCCGTAGGGGAGCTCCACCACCTGGTGGTCCTCGGCGGCGGTGTAGGCGAACTCCCCCTCCTGGCGCATCAGGGGAACGGATGAGGTGCCGGACACCCCCGCGAAGGGGCCGTTCCGGGTGGCAGCGGGGTCGAAGCCGTCCCTCCAGTCCCCCTTGAAGTAGATGGCGTTGATCAGGAAGGCCATGGTGGCCGGATCGATGGGGGGCTCCACGATGGTAGGGATCCGGTTCCGGGTCCGCTCCGCCACCCAGGCGTTGATCGTGGTGGGAGCGGACGGGCTGTTGAAGTCCAGGGTCCGGGCCGTGGCGTCGAAGGAGGAGGCCACGAAGGAGAGCCAGGCCGGCTTCACAGGGAAGCCCTCCCGGAGCCACACCGAGTTCGCCACCTCGAACTCCACCCGGGGATCCAGACCCCGGAGGAGTTCCAGGAGTCCCCGATACCCCGCCCCCATCTCCTCCCGGGAGAGGGAGCCGAAGCCCAGCATCTCCCGCATCTGGGCGAAGGTTTCTCCTTCGGCTCCGGACGCGGCCATCCCCAGCGCCATGGAGGCGCTCACAGGGGAGAGGAACAGGTTCCCGCGTTCCGCCGCGGCCACCTGCTTCAACAGGTTGAAGGCGAAGTCATTCCCCGCCCGGGCCAGCAGGGTCTCCTGGCTGGTGAGGGGACGGGGGAGCGACTCGATGAGAGGGGGAGCCCCCTCCGGCTCTGTGGAGCTTCCGGAGCACCCCAGCGCCAGGAGGGGGAGGAGCAGCAGGGGGATCGCCCCCAGGGTGCGAGGCCACGTCAGGATATGGGAAGACATTGCGGGAATCCTTGTACGGGAATGTTTACTGATTGGACTCTAGAATCGCCACTCTAGACCCACTACCGGCAGCAAGGCGATCCCGGCCACCGGCCGGAGCCCCTCCTGCCAGGGCTCGAAGTAGTAGAAGAGGGCATCCCTCCGATCCAGCGCGTTGATGAGCTTCAGATAGGGACGGAGGTCCAGGGACCGCCCTCCCACACGGGGAGACACCCGGCCGTGGATCACCCCGTCCAGGCGGAGGAACTGCTGCTCCGCCCCACCCAGTAGGGGGGCGCCCCCCACGTCCCGGGGCTCCCCCACGCCCACCACGGGGCCGTCCACCTCCGCGGTGGCCTCCCCCACCGGGATCCCCAGCAGGGGAAGTCCGTCTCCGAAGGAGATCCGGAACTCCACCCCGCCGCGATTCCCCAGTTCGCCGGTGACCCCCGCCGTGAGGAGGTGCCGACCGATGAAGGCCCTGGACTCCCCTCCGCCCCCTGTCCCCTCCTCGGCCCAGAGCCAACTGAGGGAGTAGCCCAGCCATCCCTGGATCCGATCCCCCTCCCGCTGGGCCCGGAGGTCCAGCCCCGAGCTCCGGAGCGGGGTGGAGGGGTCCGCCTCCAACCCCGAGAAACTCTTCACGTATCCATCCAGCCCAAACCGGACCCCGGAGGTCACCCGGTTCTCCAGGGAGAGGACCACATGCGAGGCCCCCAGCACCCGGAAGAGGGGCGCCGAGACCCCGCCACCGCCGGAGGAACGCTGGGGGAGGATGATCCCCCCCGGGGCTCCGTCGAAGCGCACCAGTTGGTGGTACCCCCCCCCGGCCAGGGTGAGGGTGACGTCGCCGGAGGGGAGCCAGGTGAGGGCCGCCCGGGGGGCCACGCGGACACCGGTCCCCTGGAAGTGGTCCACCCGGAGCCCACCCCGGAGGTGGAACTCCGTCCCCATGGCCCGGGAGCCCTCCACGTAGCCCCCCGCCACCAGGGCGCTCCCTTCCTCATCCAGCGTCAGGGGCTCGTCGGGATCCAGCCTCCGGGCGGTGAGTCCCACGTGGGTGCGGTCCAGGGAGAGGCCATACCCCACCCGGGCCTCCCCCAGGTCATGGGCGGTCTCCACCCCCAGCCTGGCCCTCTCCGTGGAGCCCTCCGCCAGGGTGAGATGCTCCCCCCGGATGGGGAGTCCGGCCTCGTAGCGGCTCCATCCCACCTGGAGTTCGGTGAAGTGCCCCCCCTGGAGGCGGGTCCAGGCCGCGGAGGCCACCTGGTTCCCCCACTCCGCACCATCGGGCACCCCTCCCAGGGCAAGGCTCAACTCCGCAGGAGCCGTGGTGGCCCCCAGATCCAGCGCCACCGTCTCCCGGTTCATGAAGCCGGTGGCCCGGAGGTTCTGCCCCTCCCGGGGCTCCAACTCCAGGCGGAGGAGGGCGTCGCCGTACCCGTAGGGGGTGGTGGAGCGCCCGGGGAGGATCCCAGGGGCTCCGTGGAGCATGCGACTCCCCATCAGGAGGCCGCCCCGCCCCCCCAGCGGACCCTCCACCGTGGCCCGGGCACTGAGGAGATCCAGGGCTCCGGTGCTCCGCCAGGCATCCCTGCGGGGCACCCGGGTCCGGAGATCGAGGATGTAGGCCAGCCCTCCGTCGAAGCGGGCCGGGGCTCCACCCACATGGAGCTCGGCCCCCCCCAGCGTCTCCGGGTCGAACCCCTGGATCA
>CAYQVI010000126.1:0-10604 GCA_964420725.1 uncultured Gemmatimonadaceae bacterium
CTGAACGGGTTCTGGTATGACTACTCGAACTTCCAGACCTCGGTGGCGGAACTCACGGAGGATGGGCTGCGCATCGAGACCCGGGACTCGGGCTCGGCCACCGGGCGGGGGGTGGAGGCCGCGCTGCGCTTCGCCCCCACCCGGGCGCTGTCCGCTTTCGTGAACGGGGGATGGGTGGACGCCACCTTCGACGACGAGGACTCCGACGGTCGCCCGCAGGCCCTGGCGGGGAACCGGTTCCGGCTCACCCCCGAATGGAGCTTCTCCGCCGGGGCGGATTGGCGGAGCGAACTGGGGAACGTGGGATCCCTGAGCATCCGTCCGGACTACACGTGGAAGTCCCAGGTCTTCTTCGAGGAGCAGAATCAGCCGGGGATCGAGCAGGAGGGGTACGGCCTGCTGAACCTGCGGGCCACCTGGACGCTGCCGGGAGAACGGTTCTCGGTGACGGGTTGGGCCCGGAACGTACTGGACAAGGAGTTCATCATCGATGCGGGGAACACCGGGGGTGCCTTCGGGATTCCCACCTTCATTGCCGGTGCTCCCCGCCTGTTCGGGGTCCGGCTCAGCGCGGCCTTCTGAGATCTTCCATGCCCGTTTCGTACAATCGCCGGGACTTCCTGGCCACCTTCCTGAAGGGCGCCGGCTGCTTCACCGTGGCAGCCGGCGCCCCTTTCCTCTCGGGGTGTATCCCCGAGCCCCGTCCGCTTCCCGGGAGGTTCCGCTTCCCCCAGGGGCTGGCCTCCGGCGACCCCACACCGGACTCTGTGGTGCTGTGGAGCCGGGTGGAGGCGGTGGACGGGAGCCGGGAACCGGTGGAGGTGGTGCTGCAGGTCGCCCTCTCGGACGACTTCGGGCGGCTGGTGGCGGAGCGCACGCTGATGGCCACGGCAGAGGGGGACCACACCGTACGGGTTCTGGTGACGGAGCTGGAGCCAGACACGATCTACGCGTACCGGTTTCTGGCAGGGGGGGATACCACCCCGATTGTGGGACGGACGCGCACCGCCCCGGAGCCCGGGAGCGGTCGCCCGATCCGGCTGGCCTTTGCCTCCTGCCAGGCCTACGAAGCGGGCTACTACGGGGTGTGGCGCACCCTTGTGAACGAAGATGTGGCGGCTCCGCAGGAGGAGCGCATCGACTTCGTCCTCCACCTGGGGGACTTCGTCTACGAGGCGCTGGGGTATGGCGGGGTCCGCACCGTGCCCCCCTTTCCCTCCGGGGGAGGGGGTGGGGCCGAGGATGGCAGCGGGCGCCACGCCGTGACGCTGGACGACTACCGCCATCTGTACAGGACCTACCTGGCGGACCCGGACCTGCAGGCCGCCCGGGCCCGGTGGCCCTTCATCGTCACCTGGGACGACCACGAGTTCTCGGACGACTCCTGGCAATCGGTGTCCACCTACACCACCCCCGGCACCCCGGACCAGGCCCGGAAGGTGGCGGCGAACCAGGCCTGGTTCGAGTACATCCCAGCCCTCCTCACCGGTCACCCCGGAAGCTCCGGGGTGGAGGCGGGAGCCCGGGACTTCACCCCCGTGGAGCTGTCCAGCGGCCCCCTGGCGGGGCGTGTGGATGACGCCGGGTTGGACCAGGACCCCGCCAACCTGGCGGCCATCGGGTCGCTGGCCATCTACCGGAGCTTCCGCTTCGGGCGCCATGTGGAGCTGGCAGTGACCGACACCCGGTCGTATCGCTCCCAGCACTGCATCCCCGGGGAGATCCTCACGGAGATTTCCGGGACGGCCCGCTATATCGCCCCCCTCTCCCTGGTGCGGACCCTGGATGCCGGCCGCGAAGCGAATGGCGGCAACCCTCCCGCCCGAGTGCGGGTTGGCGAACGGGAGTTCGCGAATCCCCGGCGTGACGCTCCCCCCGGTACCCTCCTGGGGGCAGAGCAGAAGATCTGGCTGAAGCGCCTCCTGGAGGCCTCGGATGCCACCTGGAGGATCCTGGGCACATCGGTCCCCCTGATGCCCATGCGGCTGGACCTGGACGCTGTGGATCCGGCCTCGGAGAACTCGGTGTTCACCATCGACACCTGGGACGGCTACCAGCACGAGCGGGAGGAGCTTCTCCGCTCCGCCCTCCGGCGGGATGCCGGCCCCCTCATCTCCCTGACCGGAGACAACCACAACCACTTCGCGGGGCTCCTGGCCCCGGACTTCGACGCCCCGGAGCTGGAGCCCATGGGGGTGGAATTCGCGGTGGCGGGGATCAGCTCCCCCAGTGTCTGGTCGGGGCTGGCGGCCTTCCTGGGCCCCGACGCCCCGCTGCGGCCGCTGGTGGTGTACGATTCCACCCCCTTCGGGGGCACCGAGACGGAGGTGGAGGCGCTGAACCTCACCTTCCTGGACGGAGCGGCCGCCGCGGTGACCGCCGCCCGCACCGGCGACCTGGAGGCGGCCCGGGGGGCCCGGAATCCCGCCCACAACCGTCACCTCCGCTATGTGGACTCTGCGGGGTATGGTGTGGCCGTGGTCATGGCCCGGGGGGACCGGGTGGAGGTGGAGGTGCTGGGGACCGGGGCCCCGGTTCAGCCTCGTGGCGACGCCGGGGAGCCTCTCCTGCGCCGGACCCGCTTCACGGTGAGGCGGTCTGCTGCGATGGGAAGCCCCGGCGGCGACCTGCTGGAGGGGCCCGACTTCCAGGGAGAGCCCCCGTACCCGTTCCGCCCCTGGCGTGGCGGGGTGGCGGGCGAGGGATCGGAGGGGTAGGGCGGGGGAGTGCCGATGCACCACCCGGCGGCGGAAGACGCCCCGGGGCCCTTCCCGTCCCGGTGCGAGGGGGGTGGAAACGACTCGGGGGGCCGCCGGATCTGTCCGGCGGCCCCCCGTGGTCCTTCAGCCTGCGTCGATCAGTCCGCCAGCTCGATGTCGTAGCAGATCCGCCAGTTCTCGAGGTTCTCGGCATCCGGCCCCTCTCCCTCGTCACCGGGCTGGTAGCGTCCGAGCCAGGACATGGGGTCGCCGGTGAAGATCCGCTTGTACGGGACCAGGAAGTCGTTGGACCCGAGGGTGTCCAGCTCCTCCCCGGTGAGTTCCACCACCAGGATGTTCCCCTCGCTGTGGCCTTCGAAGAGGACCCGGTCCAGGTGGTTCAGGCGGTTGTACTGGGGGTCCGCCCGGACATCCCAGTGACCACTCTCGGGGAGACGGGTCTCCGTCACCTTCCCGGGGTTGCCGCCGGTGAGGACCTTGGTGCGGAACACGAACTCCCCGGACTCCTTCCATGCCGGGTCCAGCGTGTCGAGAATCTGCAGCCAGCGCAACACAACGCGGATCCTGGGGTTCGACGCTTCCGACATGAGGCTCCCTCGCGTCCCGGGTCAAGTAGGGGAGATCGGTGGAGGGGAACCGCCGGGACCGGTTCCGCACCTGCTCCGGAAAGAATCCCGGAGCATCCTGAACGCGGGCAAACTACAGGTGGAATCCCGGGTTGTCCATGCCGACGATCCTCTTTCCCCGAGCCGTCCACCTCGGCATGTTGCTCCCCCCGGGGTGCTGTGCCGCCCCGGTTCGTCCCTCCACCCCGTGACACAGGACCCCGGATCATGCGGACCGAAACCCAGGCATACCGCCCCGCCGCCCCCGCCGTTGTGGGTCGTTCCCGGCTCCTCCCGGCCGTGGCGCTGGCTCTGGTCCTGGCCACCGGCTGTGCACCACCGGACGCCCCGGCGGCCGAACGGGCGGGGCGAAGCGCTCCGGAACGGTTGGTTTCCCCCACCGGAGAGGTGGACTGGAACCGGTACTACAACAACGCCGAGACCAACCAGATCATGCAGCAGTTCCATGCCATGTATCCGGAACTCACCGAGATCTACTCCATCGGGAAGAGCTTCCTGGGCACCGATCTGATGGTCATGGAGATCACCAACAAGGCCACCGGGCCCTCGGCGGAGAAACCCGGCTTCTATCTGGACGGGGGGATCCATGCAGGGGAGCTGGTGGCGTCGGCGGTGGCCACCTACGGGCTGGCCTACCTGCTGAACAACTACGGCACCGACCCGCAGGTGACCCGCCTCCTGGACACCATGGTCTTCTACATCCGCCCCAAATTCAATCCCGACGGCTCGGACCTGGTGCTGGCCACCGACCAGTCCCTCCGGAGCTCCGTGAACCCCCGGGACGAGGACGGAGACGGGCTCTTCGACGAGGACCCCAACGAGGACCTGGACGGAGACGGCCGCATCCTGCAGATGCGGGTGGAGGATCCGGACGGGAACTGGGTCGTGAGCCCCGATGACCCCCGGCTCATGGATCCCCGTCTGCCGGGAGACCCCTGCCCCTGCTACACCCTCTATCCCGAGGGGATCGACAACGACGGGGACGGGCTGTTCGGCGAGGACGGGGTGGGGGGGTTGGACATGAACCGGAACTACCCCCGGAACTGGGAGCGGGAGCACATCCAGGGTGGAGCCGGCGACTTTCCCCTGTCGGAGCCGGAGACCTATGCCGCCGTCCGATTCCTCACCGACAAGAAGAACATCACGGGGATGGTCCTGGGACACACGTCGGGGGGCTTTGTCTTCCGCCTTCCCTCCGCGGTGCGCCCCCAGGATTTCCCGGAGATCGACCTCTCCCTGATCATCCACCTGGGAGAGGAGTACACCCGCACCACGGGGCGACCGGTGATCCCCAGCTCCAACAACCCCCTGACCCATCGGCATGGCACCCTGCTGTCCTTCGGCTACTGGGACCGGGGCATCATCGGATGGGTGCCGGAGTACGTGCCCCCCGTGGCGTGGGTGACGGATTACGACGGGGACGGCCAGATCTCGCCGGTGGAGGAGCTCCGCTTCAACGACGAGGAACTGGGCGGAAAGTACTTCACCGACTGGACCCCCTATGACCACCCCCAGTTGGGGCGGGTGGAGATCGGCGGTTGGTGGACCCGGTTCTGGCGGCAGAACACCCCCTGGGAGCTGCTGGAGGACGAGGTGGAACAGCACATCCCCTGGTTCCTCTACCTGGCGGAGCAGGCCCCCCGCATGGCCATGGGGGAGCCGGTGGTGACGCCGCTGGACGGAGGCCGGGTGCGGGTGGAGGTGGAGGTGAGGAACGAGGGGTACCTCCCCACCAGCCTCACGGAGCGGGGGGCGGTGGGGGAGGAGGACCGGAGGGGGGTGATGCGGAACCAGGTGGTGCCGCCCCCCACCGTGACTCTGGCTGTGGAGGGGGGCACCGTGGAGGACGGGCCTGCCCGACGGGTGATCCCCCACCTGGGGGGGACCAACCCGTACCTGCAGACCGTGACGGTGCCGAACCACACGGTGTCCTGGATCGTGGCCACCGGAGGGGGGGGCGCCACCTTCCAGATCACCGCCGCCTCGGTGAAGGGGGGAACGGTTCGCTCCGACCGGCGTCCGCTGCGGTGAGGGATCTGCCATGTGCGGTCGATACACCCTGACCGCCGAGCAGGAGGCGCTGGTGGCCGCCCTCCAGGTGGACCGCCTCTTCCTGGAGCACCGGCCCCGCTGGAATGTGGCCCCCACCCAGGAGGCTCCGGTGGTGCGGGTGGACGACCAGGGGCCCCGTCTGGACGCCCTGCGGTGGGGGCTGGTGCCCTGGTGGGCCGACGATCCCCGGATCGGGAACCGCCTCATCAACGCCCGGTCCGAGACGGTGTCCAGGCAGCGGGCCTTCCGGGATGCCTTCCGGCGTGGGCAGCGCTGCCTGGTCCCGGTGGACGGCTTCTACGAGTGGCGCAGCGACCCCGGGGGGAAGACCCCCCACTGGATCGCACGCCCCCACCGGGAGATCTTCACCCTGGCGGGTCTGTGGGATCGCTGGAAGGACCCTGAGGGAGGCCAGATCCGCTCCTTCGTGATCCTCACCACCGAGCCGTCGCCGGTGGTGGCTCCCATCCATGACCGCATGCCACTGGTGGTGCCCCCGGAAGACCGGGAGCTATGGCTGGATCCGTCGGCGGAGCTGGAGGAGGTGGAGGCCCGACTCCGCTCGATGGAGCCTGGAGAGCTGGAGGGCTGGCCGGTGTCCACCCTGGTGAACCGACCCGCGAACGATGGTCCGGAACTCCTCGAGGGAGTCCCCGGGACCCGCCCTGAACGACCTGGAGATGTGGATGACTGACCTGGTGCAGTGCCCCCGCTGCGAGAGCGCCTTTCTCATGCTCCCCGGGACCTGTCCGGCATGCCACGAGCACATCGAGGCGCCGGCTGTGGCCGCCGGGGGGGCGGGGGGAGGAGGGGACCGGGTGGTCTCCTCCCGCCTGAATCAGACCGCAGCCGTGGGCGGCGTCATGATAGCCGGTCTTCTCACCGCCATGGGAAGCTGGTTCCTGGTGGCTCCCGAGATGGGGCTGGGGCTGCTCCTCCTGGCCGTCATGATCTCGGTGGTGATCCTGTGGCGGAGCTGACCGCCGGGGAATCCACCGCCGCCGGGGCGGGGAGGAGGGCGGGGGTGGCCCCGGGCTCCGGAGCTGCCGGCGTCCCGGGGGCTGGCTCCGTTGGAACCAGCCGGGGAACCACCTGCATCACCGGGTTCGCCACCTTCCGTGACGGGAGGAAGGGGACCGAGTCCCCGGGGGCCACGATCCACCCCTCGTAGCGCTCCTGTACCTGGAGGAATCCCCCCTCGGGGGACATGCGCCAGGACATCCCCTCGGAGGGAAGCAGGTAGGGATTCGAGCCCCGCCGCCCTCCGGGGATGAAGACCGCCCGACCGCCTGCACTCTCCCCCGGTTCCGGCGTCCGGAAGAGCCACTCCGCCGACACCAGGCTGGTATCCGGGGTGACATGGAGGGTCCCCTGGATGGAGGCCCGGGAGTCGTTCCGGGGGCAGAAGGCCAGGCGCCACCCCGTCTCGTCCTCCGAGAAGACCGAGAGTGTGTGGAGCCTTCCGAACAGATCGCCGATGAAGTGGGGAGCCAGGTCCGCCTCCAGGGGGGCGTAGACCCAGGAGTCCTGGGCGCCCCCCGCCGTGGGGCGGCGCACCGGGTAGGCGTACCCCTCCCGGTCGATCCGCCGATCCCAGCTCACCCGGAGCAGGAAGGACGACCCCCGCTGCTCCTCGGCGGGGCCCAGGGTCGTGGGGATTCCAAGCTCATCCCGGTCCACCACCTCCCGGTTCGTGGCCAGGTAGGTGGCCACTCCCATGGAATCCAGCCCCTGGGCGTAGCGCTGCCGTAGCGCCTGCCAGAGCTCCCGGGCCGACCGCTCGTCCCGCCGGGGGCAGAACTCCCTGGGGGCCACCACATCCACCGAGGGGAGTGTGATGGCCTGGGCGTCCAGACGGATCTCCACCGGCCCGGCTCCGGCCTCCACATCCACCCGGAGGGCCCGGAAGCCGATACGGCTGGCGTAGAGGGCCGTGGTGCGGACCGCCACCACGGCAGGAATCGTGAAGGCTCCCGATGCGTCGGTGAGGCGGGTGGCCAGGCGGCGGTCCTCCCCCCAGGCCTCCACGGCGGCCCCTTCGATGGGATTCCCCCCCTGGTCCAGCACCCGCCCCGTGAGCTGGGCCGAGAGCTCCCGGCTCCACCCCAGCAGCCCCGCAACAAGGAGCAGGAGGGAGAGCAGCGCCGGAGCGGCAGGGGGAAGGGGGAAGAAGCGTGTCATCGGCGGAGGCACCTCGGTGATCCCGCAGCCTCGCCCGGGACGGACCCCGGAGCGTGTGCAGTCACCCTGTGGTAACGCCGGGAGGCGGGCGGGGTTCCCCGGGGTGGATGCGGGCCGCTGTCGCACCCCCCGTGGAGCTTGTCGGTCCGAGGGGCCATGGAGACCCCCACGCCGGACGGGGGCGAGCCCCGCTCATTCGACAGGGAGGTACCATGCGCAGCAGCTCTGCATGGGTGATCGGGTTCATGGTGTTCGCGCTGGCCGGGTGCGAGGGGGCGGCGGGCCCCACCGGTCCTCCGGGTGTCTCGGGACCCCAGGGCCCGCCGGGACCTGCCGGGCCCGCCGGGCCCGCCGGACCGCAGGGGCCCGCGGGAGCGAATGGGCTTCCAGGGCCTGTGGGACCTGCCGGCCCCGCCGGCGTCGGCACCCGAGTGGTGATCACGGCGGCCATCAACTCCGATGGTGGTGCGGTGGCCTCCCTCCCCCTGGCTGCGGGCACGAGCCAGAACAATCCTCCCTCACTGGCCTGCTACATCGGGCAGGTTGGGGGGACCGTGTGGCTCTCCGTCAGCGACGGGTACACCATCGGCACCACCACATTCTGCGGCCTGGTGTTTGACCAGGGCCGCTTTCGCGCGGTGATGAGCCGGGGCCCCACACCGGGGTGGGTGGCGGCCTTCGTGGTGGTCTACTGAGGGTGGGTAGGGTGCGGGGTCCGCCTCCCGGCGCGGCCCCGTACCTTCCCTCTCCCCGTCCTGTATCTCCCGCGGCGTTGGGCACATATTGAGCGATCGTCCCGGTGGGTCCGAGTCCGGATCCGGGATGGCCGCCTCGAAGCATCTGGAGCCCCCATGAGCACTCCGCCCGCTGTGTCCCGGCCCCTGGCCCTCCTCGCCCTGCTCCTCGTCTCCGCGCCGGGTCTGGTGGCGGCGCAGCAGGACACCGCCCCCGCCGGCACCCCCCCCGCCCGCCTCACCGCCGCCGGCCCCGAGAGCTGGGGGCGCTGGGAGACTCCGGGGGTCCCGACCCTCTCGCCGGACGGGCGCTGGCTGGCCTACACGGTGAACCGGGTGAACGACGAGAACGAGCTCCGGATCCATCCGGTGGCCCAGCCCGACTCCACGGTGGTGGTGGCGTACGGGGGGAGTGTGGCCTTCGCCGGGAACGGGCGCTGGGCTGCCTGGAGCATCGGGAAGAGCGAGGCGGAGCGGGAGCGGTTGGAGAAGGCCAACACCCCGGTGCGCTCCGAGGTGGGGCTCATGGATCTCACCACGGGGGAGGTCTCCAACCTGGGGGAGTTCGCCACCTTCTCCTTCTCGCCGGACGGCGGCTTCCTGGCGCTTCGCCGCCACCCCCCGCAGGGGAATGGCAACGGGAATGGCGCGGGGAGGGGGACCGACCTCATCGTCCGGGGACTGGAGGAGGGGACCGACACCCCCTTCGGCAACGTCATGACGATGGAGTGGCACCACCAGCGCCCCCTCCTGGCCTACATCGTGGATGCCCGGGACCGGGTGGGGAACGGGGTGCTCCTCTTTGACGCCGGCTCAGGGGTGATCCGCTCCCTGGACTCGGACACCACCCGATACGGCGGACTCACCTGGCGGACCGACGCCGACGACCTGGCGGTGCTGAAGGCCCGCACCGGCGAGGCGGCCTGGGCAGACACCACGCACCTGATCCTGGCCTGGTCCGGTCTGGGGGGGCGCAGCCCTGTGGCCCGCTCCCTGGATCCGGCCCGGGAGGACTTCCCACGGGGGATGCGCATTTCGGAGCACCGCCCCCTGGAGTGGGCCCGGGACGGGAGCATGCTCCACCTGGGGATCGCCCCCCGGGAGCCTGCCGATGCCCCGGCTGCGGAAGAGGGGGATTCAGCGTCCGGAGGGAACGGCCGTTCCGGTGCCGCCGCTGCGGCTGCCGACACCCCCGGCGTGGAGATCTGGCATGCCCGGGATGTGGACATCATCCCCACCCAGAAGGTCCGGGCCAACCGGGACCGGACGGCCTCCCACCTCACCACCTGGCACCTGGGACCGGACCGGGTGGTGCGGTTGGCGGACGACACCCTGGAGGAGGTGACCCTCCACGCCGAGGGGATGGCGGCGCTGGGACGGGACGGGACCCCCTACGACACCGACCGGATGTTCGGCCCGGAGTACCAGGATCTGTACCATGTGGATGTGGCCACCGGGGAGCGGACGCTGGTGGCAGAGCGCCGGCAGTGGAGCTACGGGATCAGCCCCGGGGGGCGCTACGTGGTCTACCACCAGGACGACCACTACTGGGTGCACGACCTCCGGAACGGCACCGACCGGAACCTCACCCAGGGGCTGGGCACCAGCTTCGTGAACCTGCAGAACGACCACACCATCCCCGAGAAGCCCCCCTACGGCATCGGCGGGTGGACCGAAGGGGATCGGCACCTCCTGGTCTACGATCGCTACGACGTCTGGGCTCTGGACCCCTCCGGGGGGGAGCACCGGCGGCTCACCGACGGGGCCGGGGAGCGGATGCGGTACCGGGTGGTCCGGCTGGACTTCGACCAGCCCGCCTTCGATCCCTCGGAGCCCATCTACCTGGGGCTCAGCGGGGAGTGGTCCAAGGAGACCGGGTATGCCCGGATGCGGGTGACGGACCGGGCCCCGGAGATCCTTGTGCGCTCCAATGATGCGGTGGGGTGGCTCCGGAAGGCCGAGGACACGGAGGTCTACGTGCACCGGACCGAGAACTTCCACCGCCCCCCCAGCTTCCATGTGGGGGGCCCCCGGCTGGCGGATGCCCGCACCGTGGGGGGGACGAATGCCTTCCACGACGAGTACCTCTGGGGGAGGTCGGAGCTCATCGACTTCGTCAGCGACTACGGGGACACCCTGCAGGCGGCGCTCTTCTATCCGGCGGGGTACGAGCCCGGGCGGCAGTACCCCATGGTGGTCTACCACTACGAGATGCGCTCCCAGGTGGTGAACCAGTACGTGGTGCCCTCGGACCGGAGCCCCTACAACACCAGCGTCTTCACCAACACCGG
>CAYQVI010000127.1:0-10560 GCA_964420725.1 uncultured Gemmatimonadaceae bacterium
ATCCCCTCCCCGGTGTCCGATACCGCCAGCACCACGTACTCCCCGGGCCCCAGCCCCGGATGCCCTCCCTCCCCCCCCTCCCCCACCCGGACATGGCTGGTCCGGAGCTCCAGACGTCCTCCTGCGGGCATGGCGTCCCTGGCATTCACCGCCAGGTTCACCAGTACCTGCTCCGCCTGGTTCGGGTCGAAGCGGACCCGGGCGGGCGAGAGATCCGTCCGGACCTCCAGGATGATGTCCGTTCCCAGGACCCGCTGCAGCATCGCCTGTACCCGGTGGACCACCACATTCAGGTCCAGCACCTCGGGGGCGATCATCTGGCGACGGGAGAAGGTGAGCAACTGGCGGGTGAGGGCGGCGGCGGAATCCGCAGCCCGGCGTGCCTCCCCCAGATCACCCAGGACCTCGCTTCCCGGGGGTACCGACTCCAGGGCGATGTCCAGGTACCCCCGGATGACCGTGAGAAGGTTGTTGAAGTCGTGGGCGATGCCCCCGGCCAGCCGCCCCACCGACTCCATCTTCTGGGCCTGCAGAAGCTGCAATTGCATCATCCGGGCATCCGTGACATCCGCGAAGGAGGCCAGCATCCCCACGGGGACCCCCGCCGAGTCGGTGAAGAGACTGGCGTTGACCTGGAAGGTCCGCTCCTCCCCCCCCTCCCGGACCGCCGTCATCTCCCCGGACCAGGCGCCGGTGGCCCCGATGGCCGCCATGACCTCCTCCGGCTCCTGCGTATCCCGCCAGAACCGCCGGACATTGGCCCCGAGGACCGACGCTGCGCTCTCCATCCCCCAGAGGGAGAGGCACGCCCGGTTCACATAGGTCAGCGTCCCCTCGAGATCGCAGATGGCGATTCCGTTCAGTGAGGAGTCGATGGCGGCCTGGAGGCGGAGGAGGGTGTCCCGGGACTGCTTCGCCTCGGAAATGTCGGTGATGCTTCCCCGGACCAGGGAACGCCCCTGGTAGGGGAGCCGCACCAGCCGGACCTCGCAGGGGATGGGAATTCCCGATGCATCCTGATGGGTCCAGTCGAAGACCGGCGTCCCCCCGTCCAGCGCCTGCTGGACGTAGTGCGCTGCGGCTTCGCTGGAGAGGCGCCCGTCCGGCTGTTGAAGGGGGCTGAACCGGAGCACACCCTCCCGGAGAAGCTCCTCCCGCGAGGCTCTGAAGAGGCGCTCGGCGTTGCTGTTGACGTCGGTGAAGCGACCCACGTCGGCGTCGAGGACCACGATGGCCTCCGGGGCGTGCTCCACCTGGATGCGGAATCGCTCCTCACTCTGGAGGAGGGCCTCCCGGGCCAGATGCTGATGGGTGGTGTCGGCGACGTAGCCGTGCCAGAGGGTACTGCCGTCCGGGAGTCGCTGGGGCCGGGCCTGCCCCGTGAGCCAGCGCACCCCCATTTCCGGCAGGATCACCCGGTACTCGCATTCCCAGGGCTCCAGGGAAGTGGCGGACCCCAGGATCGATTCCGCCACCTCCGGGAGATCGTCCGGATGGATCCGATCAAACACCGGGGACGCATCCTCCCGGACCTCGTCGGGGGTCACCCCATAGATGTCCCGGATCCCGTCGCTGGCAAAGGGAAAACCGGAGTCGCCGTTGGGGAAGAGCCTGTACTGGTAGATCGCCCCCGGCACCTGGTGGGCCAGCTCCCGGAGGAGGGAGGCCGCCTCCCGGGCCTTCGTCTCGGCCCGGACCCGGGCGGTGATGTCCGCCACCATGGCCACGAAGAAATCCACCGAGCCGTCGCCCCCCCGGATGGCCTTCACATCGATGGTCCCGTGGATGACCTCCCCGTTCTGTCGAATGAAGCGCTTGTCCTGCTTGTATCCGTCGATCTCTCCCTGCATCACCCGCTGGTACTCCGCCGTATCCGCCTCCAGATCGTCCGGGTGCGTCACCTCGGCCCAGGTCCGCTCCATGAGGGCGGTCTGCGAGTAGCCCAGCATGTCGCAGAGGGTCTGGTTCACCTGGAGCCAACGCTTGCTCTGGGGAGACGTCACCGCCATCCCGATGAAGGGCAACTCCTGGAACAGCCGGAGCACTTCCGCCGTCAGGGCGGGGGCCGTTGGACCCGCGGCCCCGGCCGGAGTGGCGTACGTCATGGTCGGCACCACTCGGGACAGGGTGGGCTGAGCACGGGCAGAGGTTGAAGACGAAGAAGGTAGGAGTGCGGTGACGGGGGGGGCAAGCTGGGGAGCGCGGCATGGGTCCACCGCCCCACCGCCCAATGGGGGGGAGGGGGTGGAGGAAGGAACGGTCCGGCTGAGGTCCTGCCGCCTTCGTCCGGAGCTGTGGAGGAGGATCTTGCTTGCCCCGTGAAGACCGGCGGGGGCACCTTGGGCCAGATCCCGGGCGTGAAGGCGGACGACCCTTCAGCGCACCTCTTCCTGCGACGATGAGGGTGGACATGAAGACCAGGGCTCCAGGGACCGCCGCGGTTCTCCTGCTCCTCGCACTCGGGACACTCCCCGGATTCCTCCACGCACAGCACTTCGACATCCTGATCCGGAATGGCCAGATCCTGGACGGTTCGGGAAACCCCGCCTTCCAGGGAGATGTGGGAATTCGCGATGACCGGATCGTCACCATCGGCCGGCTTCCCCGGGCCACCGCGGACCGGGTGATCGATGCCACGGGCCTCCATGTGGCGCCGGGCTTCGTGGACATCCACTCCCATGCCGACGGCGCACTGGCCGGATTCGACCTGGATCTGCGGGGGGCGCCCAATCTCCTGGCCCAGGGGATCACCACCATCGTGGGGGGACCGGATGGACGGAATGCCCAGTGGCCCATCGCCGCGGAAATGGCGGCCGTGTCCCGGGATGGAACCGGGGTGAACTTCATGCCCATGGTGGGGCATGCCACGGTGAGACTGCAGGTCATGGGGGCCGACCATGAACGGGAGGCCCGCCCCGACGAGGTGGAGCGGATGGCCGCGCTGGTGGAGCAGGGGATGGAGGAGGGCGCCTGGGGGCTGGGGGCCGCGCCGGAATACCGGCCCGGACGGTTTGCCGCCACGGAGGAGCTCATCGCCCTGGGGCACGTGGTGGCCGACTACGACGGCTTCTACTTCTCCCACCAGCGGACCCAGGCGCCCCTTCCCCAGTGGCAGTATCCCAGCATGGTGACGGAGTACCCCGACATCGGGTTCGTGGGGACACAGGAGACGATCCGGATCGGCCGGGAGACGGGGATCCGGGTGGTGGGAAGCCACATCAAGCAGAAGGGGACCGACGTGTGGGGCTGGTCGGCGGCGGACGTCATCATGGCGGAGCGGGCCCGGGCCGAGGGAGTGCAGTTCTACTTCGACCAGTATCCCTACAACACCTTCGGCGGCGGGGTGCATGTGATGGTGCTCCCCTGGGCGTGGGCACCCCCCGGAACCGACTACAGTGGGGGAAGCGATGACCCCCTCTGGCGCGACCGGGAGCTGATGCAGGGCTGGCGCGAGAACATCCGGGCCAACTGGAACGACCCCGAATTCGGCCCGGTGCTGCGCAGGGATCAGGAGTTCCTCCTCCGGCGTCGGGGCGGCCCCGACCGGCTCGTCATCATGGATGCGCCCTTCGATCGCTCCCTGGAGGGGCAGACGCTTGCGCAGGTCTCGGACGCTCTGGGAATGGAGCCGGTGGATGCCATCATGCACTTCTCGGCCGAGCACGGGACCGACCAGCTCCGCACCGGGGTGAGCTTCCGGGCCGTGGCCGGAAACGACCAGGATGTGGAGCACTACATGCGGCAGGAGTTCACCGCCACCTCCACGGATGGCACCTCCTCGGTGCGCGCAGCCCCTGGCCAGCACCCCCGGTCGTGGGGGGCCTTCGTCCGGAAGATCTCCCACTACGCCAGGGACAAAGCAGTCATCACCCTCCCCTTTGCGGTGCGATCCAACAGCAGCCTGCCTGCCCACATCGTGGGGCTCCGGGACCGAGGATCGCTTCAGGAAGGCTTCATGGCTGACATCGTGGTCTTCGACTACGCCCGCCTTGACGACCGCTACGACCTCCTCCAGCCCGACCTGGGGCCGGTGGGGGTGGAGTACGTCCTGATCAACGGTGAGGTGGCCGTGGACGCGGGGCGGCTCACCGGTATCCGGGCGGGGCGGGTGCTGGATCGCCGGGAGAAGTAGCCGGAGGGGGGTGCGGCCGTCACCGCGCCCCCTCCGGAATCTGGTCGGCCGGCGGAGTTCCGAAGGGATACAGCTGGTCAAGGCGCACGTTCTCGTAGGTCAGCCCCCCCAGCCGGGTGGTCCCGAACCAGTCCCCCGGGGCGTCCACGATGAGGATCGTCCGGGCGTATCCGGTGTCATCGAAGCCCCGGCGGAAGTGGGCCCGGGTCTTCAGGACGAAGACGTCGAAGGAATCAGGGTCGATGTCCGCGAAACGGAGCTGGTCGGGCACGGTGGTCTGCTGATAGGCGGGCGTCAGGATCAGCACGTTCCGGTCCCCGAAGTCGATGACCGCCACCCGGTCGTACCCGAAGCGCTCACCCCGCCACCGGAGCGTCCCACGGATCATCACCGGTTCCCCCGCCTGCTCCCCGGAGTAGCCGCCCACCGCCCGCTCGAAGGGGTCCCCGGGCTGCAGGTCCTCCTCCCAGATATGGTCCAGCGTCGGCTCGTCGGTGAGGGAGGCGTAGAGGAGGTTGCCCACCCCCTGATCCACCAGCTCCGCCAGCGTCCAGGTGCCGTCGCCGATCCGGTCCCAGTAGTCCGCCAGCACAACCGGGGTCTGCCCCGTCCGGATGGCCTCCCGGGTCCGGGTCACCGCCTCCCCGGGGAGGGGGAAGCTCCCGTAGGCATACTGCTCCCGGACCCGCCAGATGAGGGAGGCCACGTCGTTGGCCGCCTCCTCCGCCAGCTCCTGGTCCCCATTGGTCATCACCTGCACTGTCGTCCCGATATCTGGAACGTCAGACCAGGGGAAGCCCAGGAAGACGTTCACGAACACCCCGGGGAACTGCTCCTCCCAGCGGCGGGCCCGGGCCATGATGTCCATCACCGGGGAGGCGCCCGTCCACTGGAGCACCGTCGGAGTGACCACCGGCACCTTCCGGGTCACCCGGACCGGGTCGTACTCGCCGCGCATGATCCGCCGCAGGTAGATGGCGGACCGTTCACCCTGATACCACGAGTCGTAGTGGGGGAAGTGCTTGGTGACGAACGACCCGTCGGCCCAGCGGAGAAACTCCTCGTCCTCGTTCCCGTGGAGATCGAAGGCCGCCACGATGGGGACGTCCGGACCCACCACCTCCCGGATGCGCCGTGCGATCTCCGCCTCGGGGCGGGGCACCTCCCGGACGGCCATGGCGCCGTGGAGCGCCAGGTAGACGCCGTCCACCGGCATGGCGGCCCGGAGGTCGGCCAGCATGAGATCCATGAAGTGGTCGAAGGCGGGCTTCGTGGTCCAGGCCCTGGACGATCCGCCCCACGCCTCATAGGGGGAGGTGAGTCCCACCAGCTCCATGTCTCCGAACTCCCGGGCCATCGACACGAAGCCGTCCACATAGGAGCCCCCCTCCTCCAGCAGGACGTTCCCTCCGATGGGCTCCCTGATCCGCGTCCAGTCCTCGATCTCCATATCGCCGCCGGGGCAGAAGGTGCAGGTCTCGTGGGCGAACCGCGCCACGGCCACCTTGAAGGCTCCGTCGCTGCCCGAGCCGTTGCCAGCGGCAGCGCCGCCCGCCGGCTCCCCTCCGCCGGGTCCGGTGCAGGCAAGGCTGAAGGAGACCAGCAGGAGCAGCAGTCCGGGAACCCGGTCCACCCGGCGGCAGGCGATCGATCCACCCGAGCGAATCATCATCTTCATCCTCCTGTGTGGATCAGCATGGGTCTGACGTACCCGGCGACCGTCCCCTGACACCCGTTCCTCGTCCTGTTCGCTGGTCGGACCTCCCTCTACACGGCCGACCCCGCCCCCCCGGAGCCCCCCGGGAGGACCCCCACGTCCGGCACCCCCACGGCCGCAGCCGCAGCCACCGCTGGCCCCCCCCCGCCCATCCAGCGGTCCACCAGCACCGCCGTGGCCGACTGGCCCATCGAATTCACCGACGACCGGAACATGTCGGGAATCCGGTCCACCCCCAGGAGGATGGCCAGCCCGGCCAGGGGGATCCCCACCGCATCCAGCGCCGGGGCCAGCGTCACCACCCCGGAGCTGGGGACCGGAGCCACGGTGAGGGACACCAGGAAGGTGGCCAGGAGCGCACCTCCCACGGCCGCCGGGGCGATGGGGACCTGGAAGAGGTGGGCCAGGAAGATGATGGCCGCCCCCTGGAAGAGCGCGCTCCCGGGGCGATACATGGAGGCTCCCAGCGGCAGGATGAGGGTGGCGGCTGCGGGGGTCACCCCCAGCTTCCCCTTCGCCTCCTCCAGCATCACGGGGAGGGCTGCCACCGTGGAGGTGGTGGAGAAGGCCACGGCGGCCCCGCCGAAGGTCCCACGGAAGAACCGCCGGGGACCCATTCCCGCCGCCCCCCGGAGGAGCGGGAGGTAGAGAACCGCCATCAGCACCGCCAGCCCCGCGATCACCGAGAGGATGAAGACCGCCAGGCTGGCCAGGAGCGTCCACCCCATCCGGGCCGTCACCGGGGCCGCCAGCCCGAAGACCCCCACCGGAGCGGTCCAGAGGATCCAGTGGACCAGCTTGATGAGGGCCGCACCCAGGGCGTCGGCCACCCCGATGAGACGGTCCCGCAGCCCCGCTTCGATGGTCCCCGTGGCGGCGGCCAGGAGCGCGGTGAAGACAATGAGGGGGAGAAGGGCCCCTGCGGACGCCGCAGCGAAGGGGTTCGCCGGGATCAGGCCGACCAGGAATTCCACGAAGCCCGGGAGTTCCGGCGCGGTGCCCCCTTCGGCCGGCGGAACGGCCAGCTCCGGTGCAAAGACCAGCCCCAGCCGCATGGCCCCCATCCCGATGAGAATGGCAGGAATGAGGGTGGACCAGAAGAAGACCAGCGTCATCACCCCCAGGCGCCCCAGGGTCCGGGGGTCCCCCAGCTTCGCCACTCCGGAGAAGATCACCGCCATCACCAGCGGGATGACCACCATCCGGATGGCGTTCAGGAACGCTGTCCCCAGGGGGGCGGAGGCGTTGGCGATGGCCAGGAGGAGCTCCGACCCCGTGGCGGAGGCCGCGAGGCCCACGGCCAATCCCAGCACGAGACCTGCGGCGATGGCGAGGTGGAGCACGAGCGGTTCCCTCCGGCGATGGTGGTCAGGGGGGCGGTTGCCCCCCCGCGGCTGCGTGGCTGGGGCCCGGCGTCAGGCGAACACCCCCTGGTAGGCGAACAACCCCACCGAACCACCGGTGTGGAGGAACACCACGTTCTCATCCCGGCGGAACCGTCCGGCCCTGATCAGGGCGATGAGTCCGGCCATCCCCTTCCCCGAATAGACCGGATCGAGGAGGATCCCCTCGGTGCGGGCCAGTAGACGGATGGCCTCCACCATCTCCGGGGTGGACTGGCCATAGCCGGGCCCCACGAAGTCGCTGTCCGCCACCACCGATCCCCGGGGAATACCGCCGGCCACACCCAGGTGCGCGGCGGTCCGCTCCGCCAGGGCATGGACCACCTGCTCCTGCTTCTCCCGGGGCTGGCGCACGCTGATCCCCAGCACCGGGACCCCGCTGTTGGTGCCCACCAGCCCCACCACCAGCCCGGCCTGCGTACCCGCACTTCCGGTGGCATGCACCAGGTGATCGATCCGGAGATCCATGTCGTTGGCCTGCCCCAGCATCTCCAGGGCGCAGCCCACGTATCCCAGGGCCCCCACGGGATTGGAGCCACCCCCCGGGATCACGTAGGGCCTTCGCCCCTGCTCTTCCAGCTCCCGGCCCAGCGCCTCGGCCGCCGCGTTCATGTCCTGCCCCCCTTCCACGAAGCGGATCTCGGCGCCGAACAGGTGATCCAGGAACACATTTCCGGTGGTCTCGTAGTCCGGAGCCACATCAGGAACCCGGCGCTCAAGGAGAACCATGCAATCCAGCCCCAGCCGGGTGGCGGCGGCTGCGGTCTGCCGGACATGGTTGGACTGCACCGCCCCCTGGGTGACCACGCAGTCGGCGCCCCGCTCCAGCGCTTCCCCCATGAGGAAGTCCAGCTTCCGGGTCTTGTTTCCGCCGGTGGCCAGCCCCGTGCAGTCATCCCGCTTGATCCAGAGCGTCGGCCCTCCCAGGAGCTCCGTGAGGCGGGGCATGGGTTCCAGGGGGGTGGGAACGTGGCAGAGCCGGGCTCGGGGGAACCGGGACAGGAGCATGGACGAAGACCCGTCGGGGGTTGTGGGAGTGGGGTGGACCTGCGGGGCAAAGCACCGTCAGGCGGGGAGGAGGGTACGCCGTTTCCCCGCACCGGCGCCAGTGGGGCGGTCCACGGGTGGAGGGGCCCGCCGGCTCCCCTGCGGGGTGGCGGGGGCGGATGCGGCTTGGCATGTTGCGGGGCCATGCCGGCGACCCGGAAGCGAGGACCCGGGGCGCTCCCCTTGCTTCGAGGATCCACATGATGAACGTCCGCTCTTTTGTGGGCGCCGGGCTCCTGGCCCTGGCCGCCTCCCACGTTTCCCCCGCCGGGGCCCAGCAAGCTTCACCCCCCGCCTGCACCACCGCGACACCCGAGTGCACCGAGTGGGTGGCGGTGGGCTCCGGACGCTCCCTGATCTACCGCAATCATTCCCTCGACCGGCGGAACGAGGCCATCACACACGTGGTGGTCATGGTCCATGGCGCCGGGCGCAACGCCGACGACTACTTCACCACGGCAGCGGCGTCGGCCTTCGTGGCCGGAGCGCTGGAGACCTCCATCGTCGTCTCTCCCCGCATGGCCTCCAACAATGGCCAGGGGTGCAGCGACGCACTGGGCCCGGACGAGATCTCCTGGAATTGCAGCACCTGGCGCTCGGGGGGACCGGCGCTGAGCCACCCGGAGGTGACCTCGTTCGATTTCCTGGATGAGATCCTCAAGAAGGTGGCCCGGCGGGACCTCTTTCCCAACCTCCGCTCCATCGTGGTCACCGGCCACTCCGCCGGGGGACAGGTGACGAACCGCTACCAGATGTCCAGTCGGGTCCACGACACCCTGGGAATCCCGGTGTCCTACGTGGTGTCGAATCCGTCGAGCTACGCCTATCCGGGGCCCGAGCGCCCCACGGCAGCCGCCTGGACCCTGACGGCCAACGCCCCGGGGTACATCCCTCGGGTGGCGCCCGATCTGCCGACGTTCCGCCAGATGGGGGGAGGCGGAGGGTGCTCGGGGTACGATCAGTGGCCCTACGGCTTCCAGAACCGTACCGGATACTCGGCGGACCAGAGCGACGACCAGCTCAAGCGGCAGATCGTCGCGCGGCCGTTGACCTATCTCATGGGCGAGGTGGACATCCTTCCCCTCAGCGGGTTCGACAGCTCCTGCCAGGCCATGGCGCAGGGCCCCACCCGCCTGGCCCGGAGCCAGGCCTTCGCCCGGTACGTGAACGAGCGGCTGGGAGGCGCACAGGAGGTGGTGGTCGTGGTGGGATGCGGCCACAACAATCGGTGCGTCTACACCTCCGATGACGGCGTCCGGCTCCTATTTCCGGGACTGTAGCGGTCAGTCCGGATCCCCCCATCCCCCCAACGGATACCCAGCATGGCACGCACCCTGGTCATCGGCGGCACAAGCCTCATCGGACGACCCCTTGTGGAGGCGCTCCTCGCCCGGGGGGATGACGTGACCGTCCTGCACCGGAGTCCGGGGACCCCCTTCGGCGACCGGGTGACCGAGCTCCGGGCCGACCGGAACGACCCCGATGCGGTGGGCGCGGCACTGGAGGGACGACCGTTCGACCTGGTCTTCGACAACGTCTACGACTGGCAGCGGGGCACCACGGCCGAACAGGTCACGGCCACCGCCCGGGCCGTAGCCCACGGACTGCAGCGCTACGTCTTCACCTCCTCCGTGGCGGTCTATCCCGAGGGGGGCATCTTCCCGGAGGATGCGGAGCTGGTTCCGGCATCGGTCCCGAATCCGTACGCAGCCCAGAAGGCCGAGAGCGAACGGGCCCTCTTCCGTCTGGCTGGGGAAACGGGGCTCCGGGTCTCCACCCTCCGGCCCGCCTTCGTATACGGACCCCACAACCCGTTCGAGCGCGAGGCCTTCTTCTGGGATCGGCTCAGGGCAGGAAGGCCCATCCTCCTGCCGGAGGACGGAGAGCGCACCATGCAGTGGGTGAGCGCCGCCGATGTGGCCCGGGCCGCCGTCCTGGCCGCCACCCTGGAGTCCGGCGTGAACCGGCCCTTCAATCTTGCAGGGGAGCCCATCACCCAGGCGGAGTACGTGCGGCTGCTGGCCCGGGTGGCAGGGGTGGAGGCGGAGCTGGTCCCCGTTCCCCGGGAGACGCTCCAGGCGGCGGGTGGAGACCTCTTCGGCCCACCCCTCTATTTCGGCGTCTTCCTGGACATCCCCCCCATCACCGTGAGCGGGGCGCGGCTCCGGGACCTCCTGGGGCTGGAGCTCACCCCCCTGGAGGCGGGGCTGCAGGAGACCTTCGAGTGGTACCGCGGGCAGGAGCGGCCCGGGCCGGACGTG
>CAYQVI010000128.1:0-10552 GCA_964420725.1 uncultured Gemmatimonadaceae bacterium
GTCCCCGTCTCCCGGATCCGCTTCAGCTCCTTCATGACGGAGCGGGACCGGAGGATCCCCCTGATCCCCTCGAAGCCCATGGCCAGCGCCAGCACCGCCAGCGCCACGGCTCCGAAGGCCAGAAGCGCCGCGCTCCAATCCTCCCACCGGAACATGTCCATCACCGCCGCCAGGTGAGGCTGGGGTCCACATCCACGAAGAGCGACTCCTCGAGGCTGATCCCGTAGCTCTGCAGCCGGTCGGAGCAGCGGGGCCGGACCCCGGTGGACCGGTAGCGCCCCGCCACCCGCCCATCCTGCGCCACACCCTCCCGCTCAAAGACGAAGATGTCCTGCATGGTCACCACGTCTCCCTCCATCCCGGTGACCTCCGCCACCGACATCACCTTCCGGGTTCCGTCCGAGAGGCGGGCCAGGTGGACGATGAGGTCCAGCGCCGACGCGATCTGCGCCCGCATGGCCTTTTCCCGGATGTTCAGGTTGGCCATGGAGATCATGGTCTCCAGCCGCCCCAGGGCGTCCCGGGGACCATTGGAGTGCAGGGTGGTCAGGGAGCCGTCATGGCCGGTGTTCATGGCCTGCAGCATGTCCACCGCCTCCTCTCCCCGGACCTCGCCGATGATGATCCGGTCCGGGCGCATCCGGAGGCTGTTGTTCACCAGGTGGCGCTGACTCACCGTTCCCGACCCCTCGATGTTGGGCGGCCGGGTCTCCAGGCGCACCACGTGGGGCTGACGGAGCTGCAGCTCCGCCGAGTCCTCGATGGTGACGATCCGCTCGTCCAGCGGAATGGCCTCGGAGAGCATGTTCAGGAAGGTGGTCTTCCCGGAACCCGTCCCCCCCGATACGAGGACGTTCAGTCTCGCCCGGACACACCCCTGCAGGAAGGTGAGCATGGAGCGGGTGAGGGTGTCGTTCCGGAGGAGGTCCTCTGCGGAGAGCACATCCCGGCGGAACTTCCGGATGGAGAGGTGGGGCCCGTCGATGGAGAGCGGAGGGATGACGGCGTTCACCCGGGAGCCGTCCGCCAGGCGGGCGTCCACCATGGGAGAGGAGTCGTCGATGCGCCTCCCCACCGCCGAGACGATCCGGTCGATGACCTGCAGCAGGTGCTCGTCGTCCCGGAAGCGGATGTTGGCCCGGGTGAGCTTCCCGTTCCGCTCCACCCAGACGTTCTTGTGGGTGTTCACCAGGATATCGGAGACGGTGGGGTCCTCCAGCAGCGGCTGGAGGGGCCCAAGCCCGAACACGTCGTCCAGGATCTGCTCGATGAGCTGGGTGCGCTCCTCCAGGTTGAGGGGCGCATCATCCTGGGCCAGGAGGGCCCGGAGGATGTTGCGGATCTCCGCGTCCACCTCCTCCCGGCTCCGGTTGGCCAGGGAGCCCAGGTTGAGTCGCTCCAGGAGCTGACGGTGGACCCGGGCCTTGGTCTCGTGGTAGAGGGCCGAGAACTCCCCCTCCCCCCAGGTGCCCCCCTCCTCCTGGGTGGATCCGTTGGCGGACCACCCCCAGCTCTTTGCCCCCACCCCGCCGGTGCCCCGGGGCCGCGTCTGTTCGTCCGATGAGTCCGCCATCCACCTTCTCCCATGTCCAACCGGTTCCCTCCGGGATCGCCGGAGCCGCTTGCCCGGCAACTCCCGTCACGCCCCCCGCTTCACCCCTCCCTGGTCAGCCCCGTCCGTTCCTCCATCCGGTGAGGAGGCCCCCCAGACGCCCCTTCTTCTGCATCTCCGCCAGCGGGACCCCCGTCAGGTCCGAGGTGAGGGCCCGCATGTCCCGTCCGAAGGGGGAGCCGGTACGGGTCACCGCCGGTGTACCCTCATTGATGGAGTCCATCACCGCCCGGTAGTCGTTCCGGAGGGTCCAGTGGACCTCCATCCCCACGGTCCGGCTGATCTCCTCCACGCTGATTACCTGCGCCGGGTCGAAGCGGTTCACGATGAGCCTGAACCGGTCGCCGGTCTTCCGCCCCCCCAGCTGCTTCAGGAGGGGGAGGGAGCGGGAGAGGTTCCGGATCGCCGGAATGTCCGCCGTGGTCACCAGGTAGATCAGGTCCGCCTCCGCGAAGGCCCCGAAGGACGCCGGGTTGAACGTCTTCGGCGTGTCCACCACCAGGTAGTCGTAGTGGCCCTTCAGGAAGTCCATGACCTCCCGCACCCTCTCGCCGCTGACGGCCTCGTAGTCCGCCGGACGGTAGGGGGCTGCCAGGAGGTCCACCCCGGTCTCGTGGGTCTCGATGTACGAGGCCAGGAGGTCCGAGTCCACCCGGTGGAAGTTCCGGATCAGGTCGATGACCGAGAACTTCGGCTCCACCCCCAACTGGAGCGCCGTCTCTCCCAGCTCCAGGTCCAGGTCCAGCAGCAGGACCTTCTTCCGGGTCAGCCGGTGGATCTCCACCGCCAGGTTCGTGCTCACCGTGGTGGAGCCCGTTCCCCCCTTCACCCCGAACACGCAGATGGCCATACCAGGGGCCGTCCGCTCCGCCCGGCGGCTCTTCCTCCCCGTCCTCCGCCACACCCGCTCCACCGCCTCCAGGACGCCCTCCGGGGTGATGGGGCGGGGGATGACCTCCAGGATTCCCGCCCGCATGGCCTGCAGGAGGATGTCCGGGGAGAGGTCCGCCCCGATGGCCACCAGGTTCTGGGCGGCTCCCGACTCCAGGAGGAACCCGGCGAACTTGAGCCCCACGTGGGGATCGGAATCCAGGTCGATGAAGACGATCTCGGGCTGGGCGGCCTTCAGCTCCCGGAGTTCCGGATCGGCGATGTCCGTGAAGGGGAGCTCCACCTCGGTCATGAGGCGAACACCGCTCTCCGGCTCGGCCAGGATGGCCCTGAGCCGCTCCCTGACCTCACGGTCGGTGGAGATGACGGCGGCGGGTGCCGGGGTGCTCGGGTGCTCGGGCATCGTCGAATCGGTCAAGTCACTGCACCAGACGGAGTACGCGGGCCAGGGAGCCGCTCAGGGGCGACCCGTTCTCTGCCGGCCGCGTCCCGGCGTAGTGCACCAGTCGGACAATGACCGTGTTGGGCGCGGTCGCTTCCACGAAGACCCCCGCGAATCCGCTCAAGGTGAGGGAGGTGTCCCCACTTGTGGGCGCCGCCGGAGGAGCGAAGAGAGGGAGCGAGAAGGTCCGGGCGGCCACATGCTCCGGGTTCCCGGTGGCGCAGAGGCACGAACCGTCCCAGCGGGCGTCGGGATTCTGCTCGATGATCCGCTGCGCGCCATAGACGGCCTCCCACTCCACCACCTCCCACTCCACCAGGTTGATCCCCACCGAAGCTCCCTCGGACCAGGTGCCATCTCCGCCGGAGGTGGGGGAGCGGCATTCCCAGGAGGCGTACTTGTACTCCTCCACGGTGAAGAAGACGCTGGAGGGCTGAATGGGGATGAAGCGGCCCATGCGAGGGAGCGCGCCGGGCGCTGCGGCCCGCAGCGCCAGCGAGGAGCCCACATCCAGGCTGCCAAAACCTGTCCCCGGAACGGAGGGAGAGAGGGGGTCCGGGGGTATGTAGATGTCCCCGGACGTCGGCTCATAGGTGTCGGTGCTGCTGGGCCAGTTGGACAGCCCCGGCCCCTCACTCCACCGGTCCGGAATGGCCAGGGGAAGGAGGCAGGTCACGGCACGGGCCGGGAAGCTGGAGGCGGCGGCCTCGGAGGCCACACTGATCTCCGAGAACCCCAGGGCCCGTGCGAAGAGTGTGGGAACCCCGGAGCCCCGATCGGCATGCCGGACGATCCGCACCCGGACGATCTGGGAATCGGGGACCACATCCACATCCTCCGGAAGGAGAACGATGGAGTCACCCCGGATGGTGTTGGCGGAGGCCATGGCGATGATGGCGTTCCGGACCCGATCCAGATCCCCGGGGGCCTGCAGGAGCGCTCCCGCCCCCGCCAGCGCTGCCGCATCCGCCGTCCGCTGCGCCTCCGTCCGGGCGTGGTACATCAGCCCGATATCGATGGAGAGCGCCGCGAACCCCATGAGGGCCAGGAGGGTGGCCGCGGTGATGAACAACACCTGACCTCCCCGGCCCCGGAGCAGCGTGATGCAGCTGTGTCCAGGCATGGTTGCAACTCCCGTAGGCGGATCCTCGTTCCCGTTCCTCAAAAACCTGCTTCCACACTCGCCGGTCCCCCGTCAGCGGGAGGGGGCACCGGGAGGTCCTCCTGTCTGCCCCGGTCCGGAGGGGGCCGGCGAGCCCGGAACCGTGGAGCCGGGAGCGGGCCTCATGTACCGGAACCAGTCCCACTCCCCGGGCTCCCCGGTGGGCAATTCCGGGGCGTTGCGGCTCGGGCGCACCAGGTAGGGGGTCACAAGCACAAGGAGCTCCGTCCGGTTCTGCCGAAGGTCCTCCGACCGGAAGAGCGCCCCCAGGATCGGGATGTCCCCCAGCAGCGGGATCTTCGACACACTCCGGGTGAGGTTGTTGTCCATCAGCCCGGCGATGGCGAAGGTCTCCCCCTCCCGCAACTCCACCACCGTCTCGGCACGCCGCGACAGGAGTGTAGGGATCTGGAACCCCGAAACGGTGAGCCCGGTCCCGAAGTCCAGGGACGACACTTCCGGCGCCACCTGCATCCGGATGGCCCCTGAATTGGTGATCTCGGGAGTGAACGCCAGCCGGATCCCGAACTCCCTGAACTGGATCGAGACCGCCTGGGTGTTCCCCTGCAGGACCGGGAAGGGGAACTCCCCTCCTGCCAGGAAGGTGGCCGTCTCCCCGGGAACCGCAAGGAGATTCGGCTCGGCCAGACTCTGGAACAGCCCCTGGGACCGGAGGGCCCGGATGAGGGCCGCCACATTCGCCTCCCTCTGGAAGAGGAAGAAGTTCACCTGGTCCGAGAAGAACTGGTCCGGGCCGTCGCCCCCCAGGAGCGATCCCACGAAGGGGACCACGCCGCCGGTGCCGATGGCCCCCTCGTCATCCCCCCGGGGGTTGAACGGGTCCATGCGGACAATGCTCGCCCCCAGACTCTGGAGGGCATTCCGGTTCACCTCGGCAAAGCGCACCTGGAGGAGGACCTGGGGCCGATCCGGCACCGAGATCTGGTCCACCACGGTGGCGCCGTCGGAGAGGCTGGCCGCCAGGCTCAGCGCCCGGGCGGCCACCTGCGGGTCGTCCACCTCGCCCGACAGGACAATGGAGGTGCCCACCGCCCGGATGTCGATGCCCTGGCCGGGGAAGAGGCGCTGCACCTCGTCGTTCAGCTCCTCCACATCCGGGGTGACCCGGATCTGGAACTGGGAACGGGTTCCGTCGATTCCCCACACCAGGAGGGTGGTGGAGCCGGTAGCGATGCCGTTCACCACGATCTCGGTGGCGGACACCGGGAGCACGTCCGCGATGTCCGGGTTGGCGATGGACACCCGCTCCAGGGTGGAGGCGAGGGTCACCACCTGGGAGTTGCCCCGGGACACCCGCACCACAGTGGACTCCTGGGCAGCCACGCCCCGGGGGGTGGCCAGCAGGAGGATCGTGGACAGGAGGAGCAGCCCCGGGTTCCCCGCACGGACGCGCCAGATCCGGGTCATCAAAGGCCTCCCGGGCCCACGGTGGCCTCGGTCCGCTCCGGTCCGCGGAAGACCTCCACCCTGAACGAGGAGGGAGCGGCAGGCGCCCGCACCGGTGCAGGACCCCGGGGCCGCACCACCACAGGCGCCGGACGGCCGCGCATCAGGAGTCCCGAAGCCCGGATCCCGTCGGTATCCACCGAATCCAGGTCCATGGAGTTCCGCAGCGCCAACTGGATCCGTCCGTTGGTGGAGGAGAGCGCCAGTCGCTCCCCCTCCTCGGGCTCCACCAGGAGGGTCACCACGGTGGCCGCCTGGGGCTCACCCCGGGAGTCCCGTTGAATCGACTGACCGGACGCCATGACCTCGATGTTCTGGAGGATGAGCTGTGTGGCAGGGTCTTCCTGCCCTGCGGTGCGATCCAGGGTGACCAGGACGTCCACCCGTGTGCCGGGGACCACAAAGCCCGCCACCCCGATGACGTCGTCCACCCGCACACTCATCGCCCGCTTCCCCTCGGGGATGAGGATGGAGAGTCCGCCCCCGGCTTCCGGGAGGGCCAGCTTGGAGGAGAGCAGCGGCTCATTCAGAGACACCGCACTCAGGAGGCCCCGCCCCACCACCTCGGCGGCGGTGCGGCTGTAGCCCGCCGGAAGCGCGGCCCCGGGCCAGTCCACCAGCCTCACGTCCTCGGGGCGCACCACGGAGCCCACGGACAGATTCCGGGCCGCCACCACCACCTGTACGACCGCATCGGAGGGCCGGTCCATGACCGCCGCGCCGATGGGATCCCGGAGGAAACGGTAGGCGAGGAAGGCCGCGACCGTTCCGGCCATCAGGGCCAGCAGGAGCAGGAACCCCGCTCGATTGCGCATTCAGGTCACCTCTACTCGTTGCGCATGATGGTGGCGGAGCGGAGGGGGATCGTTCCCCAACCGGTGCCACACCCCCCACACGCCAGATTCAGGAGCGGACCCAGGCTCCTGAAGGTGTAGGGATAACTCAGTTCCACCTCGGTGGTCCGACCGCTCCGGGCCACCCCCGGACAGAGACCCTCCTCCTCGCCGCAGCGGAAGACCACCGTGGCCAGGGTCGGATCCAGCCCCCCGGACAGGAGATAGTCATCCAGGATATCCTGGATGTCCTCCGCCGAAGAGAGCGGCACCACCGCAGTCCGGGCCGCCTCACGGGAGGCGTTGGTGATCACCTGGAGGGTGCGCCAGGCCCCGGCCATCTCGATGATCCCCACCAGGAGGAGGAGCAGCAGCGGAAGGACGATGGCGAACTCCACCAGCGCCTGCCCCCTCCGATCCCGTCGCAGCAACCCCACGAGTCCCTTCACAGCGGCCAACCTCCAGAGAACCATCCACCGATTCCCCCCAGGCCAATGGCCACCGCGTACGGGATCGTAACCGCCCCATCCCGGGCCATATGCACGGCGGCCTCCGATTCCTCACCCTTCCACCCCGTGAAGGTCCTGCGCCCCAGGGTGAGAAGGACAAGGTGCACGTTGGCCAGGGTCTTCAGCACGAGCCCCCTCCGGGCCACGGCCACAAGCGCCATCACGGCTCCCACCAGGGCCATGGCCAGGAAGCCCGCCAGCAGACGGTCCAACCCCAGGAAGGCCGCCACGCCAGTCATCAGCTTCACATCACCCCCCCCAAGCCCTCCGGCCAGGAAGAAGGGGATGGCAAAGATGAAGCCAAGGCCCGCAGCACCCAACCCCTCCAGCAGTCCAGGACCCCCGGGAAACGCCCGGATACCCAGCGCCAGCAGGAACCCCCCCACCGAGATCAGGTTGGGGATCCGCCGGGTACGGAGATCCCAGACCCCCGCCAGGACGGTGGTGAGGAGAAGACCGGCGAGAAGGAGGGAATCCATCATCGTGGGGTCGCTGCAACACAGACCAGAACGGCGGGTTCCCCGAATTCCCGGGAACCCGTTGGGTCGTTCTGCTCCAATGTAGGCGGGCGAGAGGGGCTGGATCAGCCCCCGCCGCCTGCACCTCCACCACCGGCACCGCCGCCGGCGCCGCCGCCGCCCGCGCCCTCAAGCTCCGTGGCCGCCTCGTCGAAGCGGTCGCTGATGGCGTCCCGGAGCAGCACGATGGCCCCGACCAGAGCCACGGCGATGAGTCCCAGCAGCAGGGCATACTCAGCCAGGTCCTGTCCCGACTCGTCCTGCCACAGCGTCTTGATGAACCGCTTCATGCAGCCTCCCGACCGTTTTGGCCCAGGGAATTCTCTCGGGGGGGAGGATGACCATCCCGCCCCTGGATAGTGGTTACGGGGGCGCCTGGGCGGCCCCCGCGGTGGAAGTATCCATCCTTGCAATGGATGTACCTGACAGCCAGAAATAGTGGAACGAAGCGTTCAATGCATTGTGGGGGTGTCACTTGTGGGCGGCCTGTCGGCTCTGCTCCCCCATCTCCACCCCGCACCAGATGTCGATCCGGTGCAACATCATGAGGCCTCGCCCCGGAAGACCGTCCCCGGGAGGTGCAGCGGAACGTCCCATCCTGCCCTGCCCGGGGACGATGGCCCCGGGGGCCACCCCCTCCGGTTCAGGACCCCGGGGCGATGCGGAGCACCCTGCCTCCACTGGTGAGGACGTACACCTCTCCATCCCGGTCCTCCCCGAAGGAGACCACATTCCCCAGGTTGGTGAACCGCTCCTCCCGGTCTGCGGCGGTGTCCCCCTCCAGCCGGAACGACCGGATCCACCCTCCGCAGAAGTCGCTGTAGAGGTAATGCCCCACCAACCCGGGGATGGCTGCTCCCCGGTACACCACCCCGCCGGTGACGGAGCACCCCTGGTCGTGACCATAGCTCAGGACCGGGAGGTGGAGCCCGTCCCGGTTGCACCCGCTGGAGGGATTGAAGCAGTCGGGCCCCTCCATGGTCCGCCACCCGTAGTTGACCCCGGCCCGGGATGCAGGAACCACATTCACCTCCTCCCACCGGTTCTGTCCCACATCCGCCAGGTAGAGAAGTCCGGAGGAGCGGTCGAAGGACCATCGCCATGGGTTCCGCAGGCCGGTGGCCCAGATCTCCCCCCTCCCCCCTCCTCCCACGTACGGGTTGTCCGGCGGGACCCGGTAGGGATCGCTGCCATCCACGTCCAGGCGGAGGAGCGCCCCCAGGAGGCTGTTGCGATCCTGCCCCTCATTCCCCGGATCCCCGGCGGAGCCCCCGTCCCCCATCCCGATCCACAGCATGCCGTCCGGGCCGAAGGCGAGGTGACCCCCGTTGTGATTCCCGAAGGGCTGTGGCACCGAGAGGATCAGCCGCTCGGACCCCGGGTCCCCCCGGTCCGGATCGTCGGCCCGGGTGGTGAACCGGGCTACCCGGGTGGCTCCTCCGTTGTCGGTGTAGTTCACATAGAAGTGCCCGTTGGAGTCGTAGTCCGGATGGAAGGCCAGCCCCAGCAGACCCTGTTCGCCCCCGTCCCGCACCCGGTCCCGGATGTCCAGGAAGGGGGTGGCCAGGAGCGCCCCGTCCTTCACGATCCGGATGCGACCGGACTGCTCCACGATGAAGAGCCTGGGGTCACCTGCTGGAGTGGTGAGGGCCACCGGTGCCGAGAGGCCGGAGGCCACCTCCACCAACTGGAGCGGCCCCACCGGCTGGGGATCCGGCTCGGGATCCAGGGGGGCGGAGTCCGTAGCACAGGCACCGATACCGGAAAGGAGGAGCAGGAGTGCCAGGGGGACCAGTCCCGACCCGAGGGGACGGAGGCAGGAGCAGGCGTCGGGGAGGGGGTGCATCGGCGGGGTCCGGCGGATGGGGTGGGCGCAGCTGGGTAGGAAGCTGGTGCTACTCCTCCCCTCTGTCCGGGGGTCCCGATCCCCTCCGGGGGGGGGCAGGATTCCCACCTGGGCTTCTGTTTGTATTGCCCAGTCTTCTTTCGGTGGTTCAATTGCCACGGTTCATTACTGCCACTCCATCCGCGATCCCCCCGACCATGCCCGAAGCACCCGCCGGCACGCCTGGATCAAACGAGTGGATGGGCGACGAGGATCGTTTCGTCGAGGCCCGGGTGGCCGAGGGACTGGCGGCCCGGTTCATCCGGGGGAACCGCAAGGGGCTGGTGGCCCACCTCCTGGCGGCCCTGGTGGTGGCCTTCCTCTTCATCGATCTGGTGCCCCGGGTCGAGTTCCTCATCTGGCTGGTGTTCCTCTTCGGCTCCTTCCTGGCCCGTCACCTGGTGGTCTGGAGGATCCGGCGGGGGCAGGTTCCCCCCGACGGCGTCTTCGGCAGGCTCTTCCTGGTGGTGGCGCTGGTGGGGGTGTCGTGGGGGATGGGCGCCGCCGTCCTCCCCGGGGGGGCGGGAACACCCGGCCTGGGGGTGACCGCCGTTCTCTTCGTGGGTCTGGTGGCCTTCGCCTCCTCCACCCTGACGGCCCACCCCCCCAGCTTCCACATCTTCACGGCCATCCTCCTGGGCTCCGCCCTCTTCATGGAGATGTCCGTGGGAGACCAGGTGCCGGGGCTGGTCCCCCTCCTCCTCATCGGCCTGTTCTGGCTGGCCATGCTCTGGACCCACCGGAACAACCATGGCGAACTGGTGGCGTCGCTGACGGTGGCGGCCCGGGTGGAATGGGGGAAGCAGCGGGAGGGGGCGGAGCGGCAGATCCTGGAAGGGTTCCTCCGGGGGGCCCCGGGAGTGGTGGCCATCGTGGACCGCTCCGAGAGGATCGTCCGGGCCAACCATGTGGCCGCCGTGATGGGAGGGGTGACCGAGGAGGAGATGGTGTCCCGCTCCCTGGAGGAGGTGATTCCGGTCCCGGACACCCTGGAGGAGCTCCGGGGGATCATGTCGGAGGCGTGGGAGGAGGGGCTGGCCCGGGGGGAGATCTCGCTGCTGCAGGAGGATGGGGAGCGGAAGTGGTTCAGGGTCTCCGCTTCCCGGGGTCAGGGGGTGGTCTCGGACTTCCTCTTCCTGCAGGGAGAGGACGTCAGTTTGCTGCGCCGGGCCGAGGCCGCCGGCGGCGGTGGGATAGGGAGGGGTGGACCTGGCATGGGAGGACCACGTACTG
>CAYQVI010000129.1:0-10516 GCA_964420725.1 uncultured Gemmatimonadaceae bacterium
CCCGGGCCGGTGCCCTCTTCCTGGCGGCGGCTGCGGTGACCCTCACGGACGCCGTCTCCGGCGACTTCTGGGGGTGGCAGCACGGCCTCACCACCTTCGGGGTCCTGGCGGGGCTCCTCCTCACCCAGGAGTTCTTCCGCTCCCGGATCCAGGGTACAGGGGGTGGCGGGGGGGTGGCGCTGGCCGGGGTGGGCAGTGGGGCAGACGTGGGTGGAGCAGGGAGGCCGGGAGGGCTCCGGCGGATGGAGGGGGCGGTCTACATGGCGCTGGCCCTGGGGGCCTGGGTGCTCAACCGCTTCCTGGACCTGGCGCTCAGGGCCGGATGAGCCGTCCCCCCATCCAGGTGCGCCCCTGGGGGCTCACCCCGGCCCAGGAGGGGGAGTTCCTCCATGCCCTCCGCTTCCGGCACTTCAAGTGGGACACCTTCGTGTCGGGGGCGCAGACCATCCTCCCCGAGAGCATGGTGGTGGACCAGGCGCTGCACCGGGAGGTGGTGGCCACGGTGGAGGCGCTGCACCAGGCCCTCCTCCGCTTCGAAGCCCGGGTGGTGGGGAATCCCCGGGCGCTGGAGGAACTGGGGATTCCCCGGCCCCTGCACCCCCTCCTCCTCCGGGAACGGGACCACGGGCTCCACTGTGCCCGCTACGACCTGTTCCCCACCGAGGACGGGCGGCTCATGGTGTCGGAGTTCAACGAGGACGTCCCCGGGGGGTTCAACGAGGCCCAGGGGATCCCGGACCTGCTCGGGGATCCCGGCGCGGGGCTCCGGTGGGAAGCGGGACTCCGCACCGCCTTCCAGGCCGCCTTCCGCCCCTTCGACTCCGTGGCCTTCCTCTACGCCACGGCCTACTCGGAGGATCTGCAGCACATGCTCATCCTGGAACGCTGGCTCCAGGAGGCGGGGCACTCCACCACCCTGGGTTCTCCCGCCCATCTGGAGAAGGGGTGGCGGGGGCCCCGGATCCTGGGAACGCCCGTGGACGCGGTGTTCCGCTTCTATCCCGGGGAGTGGATGCCCAACCTTCCCAACTTCGCCACCTGGGCGAAGCTGGGGCCGTCGCTCCCCATGATGAACCCTCTCCGGCGCCTCATCAGCCAGAGCAAGACCATGTTCGCCCTCTGGCAGGTGGACGACACCCTGGACCCCGCCGACCGTGCCCTGGTGGAGCGGCACTGCCCCCGGACCCTCCGCTTCCACACCTCCCTTGTGCCCCGCCTGATGGACGAGAAGGAGGAGTGGGTGCTGAAGCGGGCCTTCGGCCGCATGGGAGACGCGGTGGTCATGGGGAATCTGGTGACCACCCGGGAGTGGGAGCACACCCTGCGAGAAGCCGCCCGGCAGCCGGGGGAATGGTGCGCCCAGGAGCGGTTCCGGGTGGTGCCCCTGACCTTCTCCGGGGGGCCCCTCTTCCCCACCCTGGGGGCCTTCCTCCTGAACGGACGCTTTGCCGGCTACTACAGCCGTGCCGCCCCGAAACCCTTCCTCACCCATGAGGCGCTGTATGTGGGAACGCTGGTCCAGACTTCTTGAAGGGCTCGGCCGGCTCCGGATCCGTTTCTGGACTCGTCGTCGGCTTTCCATCGGGGACCCCGGCGCTCCCGATGCCCAGGGGGGAGAAGGGTGGAGGGAATTCCTCACCCCCGAGGAGCTCTTCCGGGTGTGGGGGCCCCTGGAGGGGAGCCCCTGGGAGCCCTACCACTCGGTGCCCCTCTTCGCGGCGCTGGATCGGGTGGCCCGGGGGCAGGTGGGGCCCACCCCGGTGCGGGAACGGGAGGCCCGGCGGCGCCCTGCCACGGTGCTCCCCGGGGCCGCCCTCCCCGACTGGGTGGACCGGCACACCCTCACCATCCTGGACCTCCCGGGGCCCCGGACGGTGGAAGCGGCGGTCTGGCTGGTGGCCGGAGCCGGGATGCAGCCGGTGTGTACCTTCGATCACTGGCCCCACCCCCAGGGGGTGCTCCGGGCCGACCTGATCCTGGCGGAGCTCCTGTACTGGGCCAGCACCGTGGAGCGGGCCCGGGGACGGATCCAGGGGGAGGCGCCCCCTCTCTGGATCTGTGACAGCGAGCGGCTGGGCACCCGGGCCGGGAAGCCGGGGGAGTTCGACAACCGCTACTTCCTGGACGACTCGGTCCTTCCCGGAGCCGGGTTCCTGGTCCGGGCGGGGATCCGCCGGGTGGTCTACCTGAGCGCCGCCGAAGGGGAGATCCCGGTGCTGGACCTGGAGGCGTACTTCGCCGACCTCCTCATGGCGGGGATCGCCGTCCTCCGGGTCACCGAACTGGACCCCACCGGGGAACCCGTCCCCTTCTCGGCGCCCCCTTCCCCCCGCCCTCCCCCCCGCTCCGGATTCCTGCGATCCGGTGCCGGAGGATTCGGGACGACGGTGCCCCAGCCCTCGTCCGGAGGGGGCGGCTAGCTACCCCCCTCCCAGCATCCTCCGGAAGAAGTCCGCCGTGGCCTCGTAGGAGCGGATCCAGTTCCGGTGGAGCAGGAAGGAGTGGACCTCGTCGGGGAAGACCAGGAGTTCGGTGTGGACATCCCGCTTCCGGAGCTGCTCCACCAGGTTGATGGTCTCCAGGAAGCGGACGTTCCGGTCATCGTCCCCGTGGATCAGGAGGACCGGGGAGCGCCACCCGTCCACCGTGGCCATGGGGGACGATTCGAAGGCCAGCCGACCGGCCTCGGGATCATCCAGCGGGGTAAAGTCCGGCCGGAAGGTGGCGATGCCCACGTTCCAGTCGTGGACCCCGTGGACATCCACCCCCGCCGCGAAGAGGTCCGAGGCCCGGGAGAGCCCCATGGCGGTGAGGTATCCCCCGTACGATCCCCCCCAGAGCCCGATGCTCCCCGGATCCACATCCGGACGCCCCTTCAGCCAGAGCCCCGCCCCCAGCACATCCCGGAACTCGCTGGCCCCGGTGGCCCCGTAGTCCACCGCCTCCCGGAACTCCATCCCGTAGCCCGTGCCGCTGCGGAAGTTCACCGAGAGCACCACGTACCCCTGCAGCGCCAGGAGCTGGTTCATGGCGTAGGCGTTGTGGTAGTAGCTCCGGTCGTGGAAGCCCAGCATCATCTGCCGGCGGGAGCCCCCGTGGAAGTAGGCCACGGCGGGGCGCCGCTCCCCGGGGCGGAGGTCCGGGGGGAGGAAGAGCTGGGCGGGGACCTCCATCCCGTCGGTGGCGGTGATGGTGACGGCGGTGGGCACCACCAGCCGCTCGGAGGGATAATCGGCGGGAATCCCCCCGGCGGATCCCGGGGCGGCCAGGGGGCGGGCCCGCTCCCCACTCCCCCGGGAGACAGCGGTCGCCGGGAGGATGGCCGCATGGCCCGGGGTCCGGGCGTCGGAGCGGAGGAACGCCACGCCGCCCTCGCTCAGCGGATTCGGCTCCCACTCGATCCCCTCCCCCGCGGTGAGGAGCTCCGGGGTCCCCCCCACCACCGGCACCCGCCACAGGTGTCGCCGGTGCATGTCGTCCTGGTTGGAGCTGTAGATCACATGGCGCCGGTCCGGGGAGAGGGCGGCGTCCGCCACCTCGAAGTTCCCCGGGGTGAGCACCGTGGCCTCCCCCCCCGTCACCGGGATGGAGTGCAGCAGCACCCAGCCATTCCCCTCCCAGGGGAAGACCAGCCGGTCGCCGGCCCCCCAGAGGAGCTGGTTGGCGGCATTCACCCCGTAGAAGCGGCTTCCGGTCCCCTCACGAGCCTGCCAGATCTCCCGGGACGTGGTGCCCCCGTTGGCCACCTCCGCCACCCGGATGGACCAGGGGTGGGTCTCCCGGAGGGGAGCGAAGCTGGTGGAGACGGTGGAGGCGGCGAAGCGGGTGAAGGCCAGCCGGCTCCCATCGGGGGACCAGACCGGGTTGCCGTCCGTGTCCACCCCGGGATCGATCCAGCGGATGGATTCCCCGTCCAGGTCCAGGATCCCGATGAAGGCGTGGGTCCCCCGGCCGCTGACGAAGGCCATGTGCTGCCCATCGGGGGACCACCGGAGCGAGCCGGGACCGCCCCGGAGCTGCGCCACCATCCGGGGCTCCTCCCCATCCAGCGTCCCCAGCCAGATGTTGCCGCCCCGGGTGAAGGCGAAGCGGGTGCCGTCCGGGGCGAAGGTGGCGTTGGAGGCGTTGGTGAGGCGCACCGCGTCGCCTCCCTCCAGCGATACCCGCCAGAGCGCCTGCTCCGCCCCGGCGGGGTCACTCGTGGGGTTCGGGATCTCACCGGCCCGGTTGGGTCCGCCCCCCCGGACGAACAGCAGGGTCCGACCCTCGGGAGACCAGTCGGCGATGGCCAGCTCCTGCCCGTCATCTTCCGACCAGGAGGTGAGGGCCCGGGCCTGGTACCCCGGCGGCTCCGCCACCCAGACGTTCCGGACGCCTTCGTGGTTCTGGATCCAGGCCACCGCGCCGCCGGCCGGGGCCGCCCGCATCCCGTAGGGGAAGGGCGCCGCCAGGAGGGCCTCCACCGAGACGTCCTGCTGACCGGCAAGTGCTTCCGGCGCCATCACTTGGACGACGGGAAGAGGTGCCGCCGCCAGGAGGGCGGCCAACCCGGCCCGGAAGAGGTGGCGGCGGCGGGTGTCGGGGCGGCTGCAGGTGGGTGTCATCTCGGGCTCCGGTGTCCGGGCGTCGGCGGGGGCTCGACCACGATGATGCAGGCGCCGGAGCCGGGGCGCCATGGTCCGCTCCCGGGCCTGCGAGGCTGACCGAAGCCATCCCGGTGCCGCATCAGCCGGAACGGTCCGGGACCGATGGACCGGAGGGCCCGCCTCAGTCGCGCACCCGGAACGCCACGATCACGGGTGGGTTCGCGTAGGCCCCCTGGGCGCGGTCGGCCCTCTGCATGGTGAGGTACAGCAGCCCGGTCTCCGCATCGAACGATCCGCCTCCCATCTCCCCGGTGGCGAACGGGGCCACGAAGGGGCCGTGGGCATAGGGGCGCACCTGGTGGGGAGCGAGGGCGCCCTGGCGCACCTTCACCAGATCCTCCACATCATAGAGCCAGTACGACAACGTGTAGTCCGTGGAGTCCACGGCACAGTATCCACTGCATGCATGCGACTCCCCCGAGGGCACACACTTGTAGCAGACACCGCCCGGGCGGTGACCCCCACTGGAACCGAGCACGAGGTACGTGCGCGTACCGGGGGGGATGAAACCGTAGACGGCGCGGCTCAGGTGCGTCCACAGGGAGTTGCTTCCCGATTCGTTCGACAGGTCGCCGTGGAGCGGACGGCCGAGGTCGTAGTCCAGCACCGCTTCGGCGGGCACAGGGCCGGGTGGCGCGTTTCCGGTGAGCGCCACCGGGTCGAAGATGAACGCGGAGGGGCCGACGCTGAGTCGGGCGATGATCGGCATGCCGCTCGATCCCCCCGCGATCCATGAGCCGCCCAGCGCACTCTGCCATTCCGGCGGCACCTGCGAGATCCAGCCCACGGCATGGGCGGCGCCTTCGAGGGAGAAGAAGCCGTCGACCCGCGATCCGGCCAGTTCCCCGGGGGAGCGCACCACCAGGGTCGTATGGGTGTTGTCGCCGGGGGCGTCGTAGTACTCGTAGGCGTTGACCAGCAGCTCGGGCCCCGCCGGACCATCCACGAGAGCCAGCGCGGCGATGCGGTTCAGCGATTGGGGATTGGCGCCCGCGCGGTCGAGCAGTGTCTGGAACGGCTGCCGGGGGGGAGCGGCCATGGAGAGGTCCTGGAGCACCTCGCTCCGCACCAGCGGCGGAACCCCGAATTCGGCCACGGCCTGCTCGTGGGTGTGCCCCACGATGTACAGGGACGAGCCCTGCACCAGGAGCGGGCCCTGTGAGTAGTTCAGCTCGGAGGCCCCGAACCGACCCGCCGGAAGCCGGAAGGCGCCCACGTACTCGAGATCGGAGATCGCCAGCAGGCGCTCGCCGGGCAGATCCGGGAGCTCTTCGGGCGCGGACGCATCGGAACACGCGCCGAGCGTGACCACGACGAGGAGCAGCGCGGGAAGGGCGAGGGGAAGCGGACGCATCGGGCGCTCCGGACAGGTTGGTCCGGGTTGGACGCTGCACGAGAGGCTGTGCACCGGCCACCGGTCCGGCCCTGGATGGACAGGAATTCCGTGGCCCTCTCCAGGTCGGAGGCAAGGTAGGGCGGGGCGTCTGGCCCGAGCAAGGCGAGATGGAGGTGGGGCCGCCGTGGTCTGGAACCGAAACGATTGCATGCATCCACAGCGCCGCTCTATCGTGGCGGACGTGTACACCTCCACCGGGTCCCCCATGGGCCCGGGCCCACTCCCCGGGGCGCTTCCCGGGCATCGCTCCGCCCCACGGGCGGTCCCCCTGCTCAAGGCCAACGCCGTGCCAGCACCGCTGATCCGATCCGCCCTGCTCCTGCTGGCCGCCGCCCTCCACGCAGCGCCGGCCTTACCCCTGGCCGCCCAGACTGCCGCCGACCCCTCCCTGCTGTGGGGGGACGCCGTGCCGGAGGGGTGGAACGGCCAGTGGCCTGCGGAACTCCTGATCCCCCCGGAGCGCACGGCCTTCGACCGCACCACCTCCACCATCGAGCTCCACGAGTACCTGGCCACGCTGAAGTGGCGCTCCGAGCACATCCATACCGAGAACCTGTTCATCAGCCCGCTCCGGAAGGTGGCCCCCGTGGCGATCCTGGCGGATCCCATCGTCCGCACCCCGGAAGAGGCCCGGGCCTCGGGGAAGCCGGTGGTCTTCCTGGTGGGGAACATCCACCCCCCGGAGATGGAGTCCACCGAGGCGCTCCTGATGATCATGCGGGACATCCTCCTGGGAGACCGCCGCCACCTCCTGGATGACCTCATCATCGCTGTGGCCCCCATCTACAATGTGGACGGTACCGACACCTTCCGGGCGCAGGACGAGGGGCTGGGGAGCGCCACCCCGGTCATCGTCGGCGTCCGGGAGAACTCCCAGGGGCTGGACCTGAACCGGGACGGGGTGAAGCTGGAGACGGTGGAGGGGAATGGCCTCACCGCCTTCATGAACCGCTGGGACCCCCTCCTCTTCTTCGACGGCCACACCATGGGGCGGGTGAACCACGGCTACGCCAACACCTACGCCACATCCACCACCCGGGCCGCCCACCCGGGGCCCCAGGACTACATGACCTACACCCTCTTCCCGGCGGTGCGGGACCGGGTCCGCAGCGAATTCCGCCTCGAGACCTTCACCCACTCCTTGCTGGACCGGGCCGACCCCCCCACCGAGTGGGCCCACGAGAACTCGGCGTGGACGCAGGAGGCCAAGTTCCTGGTGAACAACTACGGGCTCCGGAACCGGATGGCCGTCATCACCGAGACCCCGGGGCAGCCCCGCTTCGAGCGGCGCATCTACGCCCAGTATGCATACCTCCTCTCCCTGCTGGAAACCATGGCGGAAAACGCCGCGGAGATGCAGGAAGTGGCCGCCACCGCCGACCGGGAGACGGTGGAGCGGGTGCGGGCCGCAGACGGATCCCGGCAGCTCCGGAACTGGCTGGCGGGGGAGTACCAGTCCCGGGGCCCGGTGGACATCCTCTGGTATCCGGAGCAGTCGGTGGAGTACGCCCCCGGCACCAGCATCCGGGTCACCCCCACCGGCGCCCCCGGCGACCTCCCCTCCTCCATCCGGGTGGAGGACATGACCCTCCCGGTGGGCACCAGGGATGCGTGGATGCCCCGGGGCTACCTCATCCCCGGGGAGTTCGCCTACGTGGCGCAGAAGCTCCGGGACCAGGGGATCGACGTGGAGGTGCTGGACCGCGCCATGACGGTGACCGGAGACCAGTTCGCCATCACCCGGTGGCGCACCGAACTGGTGCGGGGCTTCCACCTGGGGCGGCTGGACGGGGGGTTCGTGGAGGTGGAGCGGACCTTCCCGGCAGGGAGCTTCTTCGTGGATCTGGCCCAGCCCCGGGCCAACGCCGCCTTCTACTACCTGGAGCCGCAATCTGCAGACGGCTTCGTGGGGTGGTGGGTCATGGACGAGGCGCTCCGGCAGGTGGGGGCCGACCGGGGGCCCGCCGTCTATCCGGTCTTCAAGTTCCAGCGGGAGGTGCGCTGAGCTCCGGGGGCGCCTCTCGTGGGCCGGATTCCGGGCCGATGCTCCAGGGCCGGATCCCCGCACGGAGCGGCCCGGGGAGGGCTTCCCCCCCCTCTCCAGATGGGGGGGAGAACCGGCACTCATTCCCTCTGTCACGCCCCCCGGAGAGGATCGATCGCTTCCGGTAGTGTACGTTCCCCGGTGGAACGTTACGGGGTGATCGCCTGAAGTGCAGACGGGCCCTGTGGACGGCCCGGCCAGGGGGGGTCGGCCAGGGGGGGATCGGCCCCGCCGACTCCGCTCGGGGCCACATCCAGAGGAGAACCATGGGCAGACAGGAAGAAGGGCACGAATCGGGGAATGGCAGCCGGGAGGATCCCCAGGAGACGGAGCGGGGCGAGCACCGGGAGAAGGGGCCGCAGGAGCTGGAGCCGAAGCCGATGCACGAGAAGGGTGAACTCACCGAAGAAGCCATCGAGGAAGGGGAGAAGAGGACCTCATGACCACACGCCGGGACTTCCTGAAGCACTCCGCCCTCCTGGGGGGAGCCGTGGGTGCAGGGCTGGTGGGGCCGGAGGGGGTGTCGGGGATGGGACTCCCCCGGGCCACCTCTGCAGCCGGAGCCCTGGCCGCACCCCCGCGCCGGCAGCTCCGGGTCCTCCTCCTGGGGGGAACCGGCTTCATCGGGCCCCACCTGGTGCACCGGATCGTGAGCCGGGGGCACACCCTGACCCTCTTCAACCGGGGGCGCAGCCAGCCGGGGCTCCACGCGGAGGACTTCGTCGGTGTGGAGAACCTGGTGGGGGACCGGCGGGGGGACATCTCGGCGCTGGAGGGGCGCAGCTGGGACGCGGTCATCGACAACTCCGGGTATGGCCCCGACGACGTGGGGGCCACGGCGGAGCTCCTGAAGGGATCGGTGAAGCAGTATATCTTCACCTCCACCCGGGGGGTCTACGCCCACTTCCGGGATCCGGTGGATGAGGGCTCCGCCCTGGGGATCGAAGGGGTGCCGGAGTCGGAGTGGACCGGATACGGCCCTCTCAAGGCCCGGGCGGAGCGGGAGATCCTCACCCGCTTCCCCCAGGGGACCAGCATTGTCCGCCCCCCCATCATCACCGGCCCGCTGGACAACACCGACCGCTTCACCTTCTGGTACCGTCGGATCGCCGAAGGGGGGGAGATCCTGGCCCCCGGGGACGGCACCGACTTCGTCCAGTACACGGATGTCCGGGACCTGGCGGACTTTGCGGTGCACCTGGCCGAGCAGGAGACCACCGGAATCTTCAACGTGGGGTCGCCGGCCACCCCCCTCACATCGGCGGGCTTTCTCTGGGGACTCCGGGCCACCACCGGCAACCCGGTGCGCTTCACCTGGGTGGACGACTGGGACTTCCTGGCGGCCCGTGGGCTCCGGAGCAACATGGAGCTCCCGGCCTGGCGCCGGGCCACCGGGAACTGGGTCCACAACGGGCTGGTGGACAACAGTCGGGCCATCGCAGCGGGGATGACCTTCCGCCCCCTTGCGGTCACCGCCATGGAGACGCTGGCCTGGTGGCGGGAGAAGGCCGCCGCGGAGGGGGACGAGATGCGAGCGGGGTTCTCCCGGGAGAAGGAGGCGGAGGTGCTGGCGGAGTGGCGTAGGCGGTAGCCCCTCGCCGGGTCTCACGCCCACCCCGTTCCCAGCGCGTAGAGAGGCCCTCCGGGAGAGTTCCCGGAGGGCCTCTCCTCTGGTTCCGCACCCCGCACCCCCGGGTGCGGGGGTGGGGGGCTGGGGAGGCGGGATGGGGCCCATCACAGTCCAGAGCGGGGTGGGCCGCGGGGGAGGCGGGCCGCGGCCCATCAGAGCCGCCAGTGGCCAGGCCCCGGGGCGGGCGGGCCGACGCAGAGCGGGTGGCACCGGATGGATGAGCTCCCGCAGCGATCAGTTTTCATCTCTCGGCCATCTCCGGATCGTCCAGGTCCGGATCCTTCTCGGTATCCGGGAAGGATTCATTCTTCAAGCCGTCCCCTCCTCTCGAAAGCTGAATCCTGCTCGCTATGCGAGATGGATTCGCCTCTCGTCCTCTACGGCACTGTCGAGAGGCGAATCCTTCTCACCCAAGACCGTCGTTTCCGGGGATCCTCCCACCTCCCGAAGCCCTTCCCGCCCGAAGGCCCGCCCGTCCCACTCCCCCACCGCTCCCCGTTGTCCCCCGCTGCCACACGGCGTTGCCCCCCCGTTCCGGAAGCCCCAGAGCCGTCTTTTCCGACAGTCCCGCCCAATTCCGACGCTCGAAAGGATGGCGCGCCAGGGCGCGCCTCATCTGCATTCTCCTGGCGGGCGCGGGGCCTCCCCTCAACGCGCGAAAACCCTCCGGGAGAGTTCCCGGAGGGTCTTCGTTCTGCCCACACACCGCGCACAGCGCGGGCACTACCGCCAACCGTCTAGCTGGCCTGGGGCAGCGCGTCGACGTACTCCGCCATCCGCCGGAGCGCGGCCGCGTCCGG
>CAYQVI010000130.1:0-10492 GCA_964420725.1 uncultured Gemmatimonadaceae bacterium
CCCAGGAGGGGGATGCCAACCTGCTGGACCGCACCATGATCATCTGGGGCTCCCCGATGGGCGACGGGAACCTCCACAACCACCGCCGGTGCCCGCTGTTCGTGCTGGGCGGGGCCAACGGGAAGCTGGAGGGGAACCTCCACCTCCGGGCCCCGGACGGGACCCCCATGGCGAACCCCATGCTCTCCATGATGCACGCCCTGGGGATGGACGACCTGGATCACTTCGGGGATAGCACGGATGCCTTCCCCCTCTCGGCGCCGTCGGGGCTGGGAAGCACCACCTCCATGGACGCGGGGTGAGGAGGGGAGCGGCCATGGGTACCCAGGCGGGGGTCAGCGGGGAGGGGCGGGAGCCGGGAGGAGTGGGGACCCCGGTCCGCCCGCTTCTGCGGATGCTGGTGGTGCTGGTGGGCGCGGTGGCGCTGGGTGGGCTGGCGTTCCCCCCGGGTGCCCGGCAGCTGGAGGCCGCGGAGGGCTGGACCAGGGGGCTCTCCACCGATTCCCCGGTGGCGGACGCCGCCATGCGGGGGGATGTGGAGGCGGTGCGGACCCTGCTCCGCACGGATGCCCAGGGGGTGAACACCCCCCAGGGGGACGGGATGACCGCCCTCCACTGGGCGGCGGTGCGGGGGAACGGAGCGCTGGCGGAACTGCTCCTGGAGGCCGGTGCCGACGTCACCGCCGAGACCCGGATCGGCGCCTACACGCCGCTCCACCTGGCCGCCAGGGAGGGAGCCGCCGATGTGGTCCGGGCGCTCCTGGAGGCCGGAGCCGAGGCCGGGGCCACCACCCGGAGCGGAGAGGCGTCGCCCCTGCACCTGGCCGCAGGGGCGGGATCGGCGGAGGCGGTGGCGCTCCTCCTGGACCGGGGGCTCGATCCGGATCTCCGGGAGGGGGAGTGGGGGCAGACCCCGCTGATCTTCGCCGCCTCGGCAGGGCGCACCGGGGTGGTGCGGCTCCTCCTGGAGCGGGGAGCCGATCCGTCGCTGGTCACCCAGGTGCGGGACGTGGAGCAGATGGCCACCGTCCAGACGAAGGCGGCGGCCCGTTGGCAGGAGGTGCTGACGGAGTTCCGGGAGACGGAGGGCGCCGCCGAGCGGACCTGGCAGCCCAGCCCCAGCCAGTTGGAGACGGCGGCGCTGGAGGCCCGGAAGGTGCTGGAGGACCCGGCGTCGCTGGCTGCGGATGGGGAACGGGAGGACGAGCCCGAGGGCTCCTTCAACCAGAACCACCTGGTGGGGAGCTGGGGAGGGTTGACCCCGCTCCTGCACGCGGTGCGGGAGGGGCATATGGAGACGGTGGTGGCCCTCCTGGAGGGTGGGGCCGACATCAACCAGGTGAGCGCCGGCGACGGTACCAGCCCCCTCCTCATGGCGGCGGTGAACGGCCAGTTCGACGTGGCCATGCAGCTGGTGGAGAAGGGCGCCGACCCGGGGGTGGCCAGCGTGTCGGGAAATACTCCGCTGTATGCGGTGCTGGAGCGGCAATGGGCCAATCGTTCCCGCTATCCACAGGTGCGGGAGCACGAGTACCAGGAGGCCTCCCACCTGGACGTCATTTCGGCGCTCCTGGAGGCGGGGGCGGACCCCAACGTCCGGCTGGAGCAGCACCTCTGGTACATGTCCCACATCTCGTGCGGCAACTTCAACTGCGGGCTGGAGGTCACCTGGGGGGCCACCCCGTTCTGGCGGGCGGCGTACGGGCTGGACGTGGAGGCCATGCGGCTCCTGGCGCTCCACGGGGCCGACCCCAACATCCCCACCCGGCGCCCCCGGGCTCCGGCCCGGCGTCCCGGCGAGGAAGAGGAACCCGACCCGTCGGGGCTCCCCCCCGTGCCCACCGGCGGACCCGGGGTCTTCCCGATCCATGCCGCCTCCGGGGTGGGGTATGGCACCGGCTTCGGAGGGAACGCCCACCGGTACGCCGCCACCGGGTTCATGCCCGCCATCCGCTTCCTGGTGGAGGAGCTGGGGATCGACGTGAACCTGCGGGACTACAACGGCCATACGGCGCTGCACCACGCCGCCTCCCGGGGGGACGACGAGATGGTCCTCTACCTGGTGGAGCATGGCGCCGACGTCACCGTGGTGAGCCGGGAGGGGCAGACCACCGCCGACATGGCCAACGGGCCGGTGCAGCGGGTGTCACCCTATCCGTCCACGGTGAAGCTCCTGGAGAGCCTGGGCTCGAAGAACAGCAACCGCTGCCTCTCCTGCTGAACGGGGGCTGACCGCCGGGGCCCCGTTCCTCCTGCCGTGCCCGCCGGTCCATCCTGCACCCTGGAATCGCCATGTCCACCGATCGCCGCACCTTCCTCCGCCTCTCGGCCCTGGCCGGGGGTGCCCTCGCCGCCGGCGGTGCCCTCACCCCCGGGGAAGCCCGGGCCGCAGCGGCTCCGGGGCTCGGGTCCGGAGGGCCGGTTCCCCCCGCCCCCCGCTCCATGCGGATCCTCATCCTGGGGGGCACGGGCTTCATCGGGCCCCACACGGTGGCGTACGCGGTGGCCCGGGGGCACCAGGTCACGGTCTTCAACCGGGGTCGCACCCAGGCCGATCTCCCCGACGGGGTGGAGCAGCTCACCGGGGACCGGAACCTGGGCGAAGTCGACGCCCTCCGGGGTCGGGAGTGGGACGCGGTGCTGGACAACCCCACCACCCTCCCCTTCTGGGTGCGGGATGTGGGGGAGGCGCTGCAGGGTCGGGTGGGGCGCTACCTCTTCATCTCCACCCTCTCGGCGTACGCCGCCGCCGGCCAGACCCGGATCCACGAGGACACGCCGCTGATGCCCTTCGACGGCGACCCACTGGCGGTGACCCCGGAGCAGTACCGGGAGGGGGGGGGAGCCATGTACGGGCCCATGAAGGCCGCCGCCGAGGCGGAATCCCGGACGTGGTTCGGGGAGGACGCGGTGATCGTCCGCCCTGGCCTCATCGTGGGCCCGCTGGACGGTACCGACCGCTTCACGTACTGGCCGGTGCGCCTGGCCCGGGGAGGGGACGTGCTGGCCCCCGGCACGGGGAACGACCCGGTGCAGGTCATCGATGTCCGGGATCTGGCGGCCTGGACGGTGCGACTGGTGGAGGATGGCACCCGGGGGACCTTCAACGCCGTGGGCCCCCGCTCCCGCCTGAGCATGGCGGAGCAGCTTGCCGGCATCCGGGCCGCCCTCACCGGGGACCTGGACATCCGGATCCACTGGGCTCCTGCGGATTTCCTCCGGCAGGAGGAGGTCCGGGCCTGGTCCGAGATGCCCACCTGGTTCGGCCCGGATGCGGTTCTCTCGAAGGCGGAGAACCAGCGTGCGGTGGCCGCCGGGCTTACCTTCCGCCCCCTGGCTGAGACCTCCCGGGATACGCTGGAGTGGTTCCGGACCCTCCCGGCGGATCGGCAGGCGGCGCTCCGGGCGGGGATCGACCCCGAGAAGGAGGCCAGGGTCCTGGCGAAGCTGGGCTGAGGCCTGGGGGGGACGGCCGCCTCCAGGGGTGGCGGCGTCCTGGAGGCGGCGCGGACCCCGCAACGGGCCGGAGCCCTCCACGCAACCGGCCCCCCGGCCGCTGGGGCGCCCAGGTGGAGCCGACCCCGGAGTGGTGGGTATCAGCCCCCATGAATGCTTCCCTGACCTTCGACAACCGCTTCGTCGCGGAGCTTCCCGGCGACCCTGTGACCACGAACGCCCGGCGCCAGGTGCTGGGGGCGGCGTGGAGTTCCGTGTTGCCAACACCTGTCGCCGCCCCACGGCTCATCGCCCACTCCCGGGAGATGGCGGAGGCGGTGGGCTTCACCCCGGAGCAGGTGGCCTCGCCGGAGTTTGCCAGGGTCTTCTCGGGGAATGCCCTGCTCCCCGGGATGGAGCCCTACGCCGCGTGTTACGGGGGGCACCAGTTCGGGTCCTGGGCCAACCAGTTGGGGGACGGCCGGGCCATCACCCTGGGAGAGGTGGTGAACCCCAGGGGGGAGCGATGGGAGCTCCAGCTCAAGGGGGCGGGGCCCACGCCCTACTCCCGCACGGCGGACGGGCGGGCGGTCCTCCGCTCCTCCATCCGGGAGTTCCTGTGCAGTGAGGCCATGCACCACCTGGGGATCCCCACCACCCGGGCGCTGTCGCTGGTGGGCACCGGCGAGGCGGTGATGCGGGACATGTTCTACGACGGGAATCCCCGCCCCGAGCCAGGGGCGGTGGTATGCCGGGTGGCCCCCAGCTTCATCCGCTTCGGGAACTTCGAGCTCCCCTCCGCCCGGGGGGACCATGCCCTCCTGGAGCAGTTGGTGGACTTCACCATCCAGCGGGACTTTCCCCACCTGGAGGGGGAGGGGGAGCAGCGACGGGCCGCCTGGTTCCGGGAGGTGTGCACCCGTACGGCGGACATGATCGTGGGGTGGATGCGGGTGGGGTTCGTGCATGGTGTGATGAACACGGACAACATGTCCATCCTGGGGCTGACCATCGACTACGGGCCCTACGGCTGGCTGGACGACTTCGACCCCCACTGGACCCCCAACACCACCGACGCCCAGGGGCGCCGCTACCGCTTCGCCCAGCAGCCGGCCATTGCCCAGTGGAACCTGCTCCGCCTGGCGGAGGCCCTCCGGCCGGTGTTCCCGGACCTCGAGATGCTGAAGGAGGGGCTGGACGCCTACGTGGAGCGCTACACGGGGGGCTACCACGCCATGCTGGCGGGGAAGTTCGGCTTCGGATCGTGGGGCGATGCGGAGCGGGCGCTGGTGGAGGAGGGCTTCACCCTGCTGCACCAGGCGCAGGTGGACTACACCCTCTTCTTCCGGACGCTGGGGGAGGTGGCGGGGGAAGGGGTCATGGCGGCGCCCAGGGGGTCGGCTCCGGCTGCGGATGGCGGGGCTCGCGGGGACGGGGCCCCTGCCGGGGGCGAGCCGGACGGCCCGGCGATCGACGCCATCCTGCAGCCCTTCGCCCACACCTTCTACGACGAGGTGGCCCGGGACCGGCACGCAGCGGATTTCGCCGGATGGATACGCCGCTGGCAGGAGCATGTGGCCACCGACGGCCGCTCCCCGGCGGAGCGCCGCGCCGCCATGCATGGGGTGAACCCCCGCTACGTGCTCCGGAACTACCTGGCCCAGGAGGCCATCGACCTGGCGGAGGCGGGGGACCCATCCCGGATCCACGAACTCCTGGAGGTCATGCGCCGCCCGTACGACGACCAGCCCGGGAGCGAGCACTTCGCCGCCCGGCGCCCGGAGTGGGCTCGCCACAAGGCGGGGTGCTCCATGCTCTCCTGCAGCTCCTGAAGGGATTCCCCACATGCCTGGATGCTTCAGCCCCGGCGGCACCGCCACCGATCGCCACCTCTTCGGCGGCAGCCGGCGACAGGGACTCCGGTCCCTGCTATTCCTCGTTCCGGTCCTGTTCCTGGTGGCCTGCAGCGGTACCCGCCCTGCGACCCTGGGGTTGGTGGGGACCGCCCTGGCCCCCTGTCCGAACACCCCCAACTGCGTCCACACCGGGGACCGATACCCGGAGGGTGTGGCGCCGCTGACCCTGGCGCCCATCTGGGTGGGAGCGTCCACCACCGACCTCTGGCCCCTGGTGGTGGAGGCCGTGCAGGAGCTCCCCCGCACGGAGATCATCACCCAGGAGCCCGGCTACCTCCACGCCGAGTCCACCAGCCGGATCTTCCGCTTCGTGGACGACCTGGAGGTGCACCACGACCGGGTGCTGGGGGAGCTGGTGGTCCGCTCGGCCTCCCGGATGGGGAGGTCGGACCTGGGGGTGAATGCAGAGCGGGTGGAGTCGCTCCGGGCAGGGCTGCTGGAACGGGGCGTGGTGGTGCCGGCCCCGGTGCTGGCGGGTCGTTTCTGACCCTCCCCCCGGAGCCGGCCACCGGACATCGGACGTACGGAACTACCAGAACCGCGACGCGTTGAAGAACAGGGTGTAGCCTCCGAACTGCTTGTCGGGGTCGTTGGACAGGCGCTGCTCGTACTCGAACTCCAACCCCAGGACCACTCCCCCCATGAACTCCCGCTCCCACTCCACCACCGGGGTCCAGCGGGAGTCGCGGCGCAGCGCCTCGTCCCCGTCCCGGGTGTCGATGAGCCGGTCCAGATAGCGCCGGTCCCGGTACTCGATCCCCACCATGATCTCGCCTGCCGTGGGGAAGATCCTGATGACCTCCACGTAGCCCCGGGGCCCCTGGAAGTTGCGCCGTCCGCTGGGGGACTGGTTCCGCTCGAAACGCCCCCCCAGCTCCACCTCCAGCGTCTCACCCAGAGCCTGGACGAACTCCACCCCGGCGAAGGCATTCCACTCCCCCTCTCCGGGCCCCTGATCCCGGCGGACCCGCGCCGTGCCGAAGGCCTTCAACTCGCTCCCGGATCCGAACTCCACTCGGTACGAGGGTTCGATCTGGAGCTGGTCTCCCAGGGACCGTTCGTCTCCGCTCCCCTTGAGCTGGATCTCCGTCACCAGCCCCAGGATGCCGTTGTCTCCCGCCTCCATCCGTCCGTCCAGCCGGAACTTGTGGCTCACCCGGTTCCAGGGGGTGTCCTCCGCGTAGCGGTGGAACCCCACCTCGTACTCCCCCCGTAGGTCGAAGTCGCCCCGCATCCGGTACCGGAGGATCCCGCTGGTGACCACCCCCGCCAGCCCCCGCTGGGCCACCGGTTCCCGGTCGATGTTGCTGTCGTAGACACTGGCCACCTGGGCCCCGGCGGTGAACTGATGGACCGTCTGCGCCGACGCGGCGGAAGATCCCGCTCCCAGCCCCGCCAGGGCCACGAGCATCAGGATGGATCGGGATCCCCGGGGGGGCTGTGTCGTTGCCGCGGATGGTGGGGGAATGGGAAGGGCGCCGGCTGCGGAAAGGCGATCGGAGACATGGTCTACCAGCATTTCGGTTGTCATGGAGCGTCCGGTCAGGGTGGTGCTGAGCCCGATGTGGCGGGCCAGGGAAAGGGTGTGCCAGTCCTCCAGGGAGGCGATGGAGAGGGCCGGCGCCAGGCGAAGGGTCTCCTCCTGGAAGGCCACCTCCATCTCCTTCATGCCATGGGGATCGCCCGACTCCCGGATGGCGCACTCGGTGAGGTGGGCGGTGAAGTTGCCCACATCCAGCGCTGGATCCCCTTCGGCGTAGAGGTCCAGGTCCAGCAGGTACACGGTCTCGTCCGCCAGCATGATCTGGCCGGGGTGGAAGTCCCGATGGATCCCGCAGGGGGGATTGGCCTTCATCCGTGACGCCAGCCGGTGGCATCCGTCCATCACCCGGGCGATGGCCCGGGACAGATCGGGGCGCGCCTCCCTGGCCCCGGAAAGGCGTGCCTCCAGGATCTGGAGTTCGTTCTCCAGGGTGTGGGTCCGCCCTGCAGGAGCGCCGCTGACGTGGAGCTTGCGGAGGGCTCCCGCCAGCCGCGCCATGAGGGAGAACGCCTCCCGGCGGTGGAGGGAGGAGAGGAGGGGGGACAGGCAGCGCCCGGGGACGAACTCCTGGAGCCACATGCGCCACTCCCCCACCATCCCCAGCGGCGCGGGGACCGCGATCCCGTCTCCGGCATCGCTCCCGAATCCCCGGGCCACCAGCGCCCGCTGGAGCCGATAGGTGTGGACATCCAGCCCCCGGGCCCTGGTCTTTCCCACCAGCCGCAGCGCCCGGGTGCGCCGGCGCCCCAGCTCCTGCACCAGGTCGTAGAGGACCAGCGCCCGGCGCCCGGCCTTCCGGGCCATGAGCTCTGCCCGCTGCACCTTCACCGGGGCATCGCCCAGGGTGGGGAGACTCCATCGGAGGGCGTCCGAGGCCAGGGCGGGGTCCAGGGCCTCTGCCAACCAGGGCATCTGCGGGTCCAGGGGGTCCGGGAGGTGGACGGGACCGCGCCCGGACCGGTCACGTGAGAGCATGGAGTCCTCCTCCGGGGTGTGAGAGTCGGGCGGAAGCCCGGGCCACCAGGGCGTCCATTGCGGAGGGCCACTCTGGTGCCCGGCTGCGGAAGGGGTGGGGAGCCCGGCGGATCAGGGCGGCGGCGCACTGCCACTGGAAGCGCTCCGGGTCCACAGTGCCGCCGGCGCTCCGGTAGCCCTCCAGCAGGCCCCTCTCGGCCGCGACACACACCGCCTCCGGGAGCCGACCCTCCGCGCTCCCGGACTCCAGGTGCGCCACGAAGGTGGCCAGGTCCCGGAGAGGGTCCCCCAGGACGGCCCGGTCGAAGTCCACCAGCGCCAATCCGTCTCCGGACACCAGGATCTGGCCGGGATGGAAGTCCCCGTGGATGGGCGTGACCTGCGGGGGCGGGGGGCCGTCCCACCCCGGAAGGAAGGGGCGGAGCCAGCGGGCCACCCTCCGGGCAGCGCGGGCGGTGTCTCCGGGGCGCACGGCGTCCACCCCCGCCACGGCCCCGCTCAGCCCGGAGCACTCCGGGTGCCTGAGGCTCCTGGCACCCTGGCTGTGCAGACCGTGGAGGGCCCGGCCGATCCGGTGGGCCAGCACGTCGGCCTCGGCTGGGGTCCTCCGGCTCCACGCGTCCACCCCCTGGGGGTCCCCCTCCAGCCACTCCTGGATCAGGATGGTGGCGCCCCGGCTCTCCCCCAGGAGGCGGGGGATCCGGAAGCCTCCACGGGTGGTGCGGAAGGCCCGGGCCCCCCGAAGGGCTCGGCCGAACCGGTCGGCGGTGTAGCCCCGGACCACGGCGGCAGGCTCGCCCTGCCGGGACAGGGCAGCCACGAAGCGGCGCTCCGGCCTGTACGAGAGGATCCGGAGAGGCGCCTGGAATCGCCCGGCCAACTCCGGCAGCCGTCGGCTCAGGAGCGCCTCCCTGGCCCCGGAGTCCGCGATGCGGGCCAGGTAGGGCAGATCCCGGTCATCGGGGTGGAACTGCACCATGACCCTGAGCCTCCGGCACCAGCGCCGGGCCGGGGCAAAGGTGGCGGGAAGCTCCCGGATGGCCTTCTCCAGCTTGTCGCGCCCCCCCTCGGCCACAGTCCAGGCCTTGAAGGGGAGGGTGTAGCCGGAGGCCGTACGCAGCTCGAAGGCCCCCACCAGACGCACCCCGGGCTTGTAGCGGAGGTACCGGCAGGTGACCTCCTCCGGTAGGTCCGCCCACCCGTCCGCCTCGGGGGGATTCCGCTTCAGCCACTCCAGCAGCGCCTGGTCGTCCAGGAGGAGCGACAGCCCCGGGAGGGCGGCGTCCCTGGACACCACCTCCTGGTCATGCACGGAGAGCATGGACCACCTCCTCCGCCATGGGGGTCGCGCGACCGTGCTCCAGCCGGACCACCCGCTCCATGCCGACGGCCAACTGGATGTCGTGGGTGATCAGGAGGGTGGTGCGCCCCCGGCAGATCCGGGCCAGGGCGGCGGTGACCAGCGCCACGTTCTCGGGATCCAGCCCCGTGGTGGGCTCGTCCAGGATCACGAAGGGAGCCGGGCGCACCGCCATGCGGGCGATGGCGATCCGCTGCCGCTCCCCCCTGGAGAGGGTGAGGCCCCGCTCCCCCAGCACGGTGTCGTATCCCTCCGGGAGCCGTTGGATGAAGTCGTGGGCCCCCGCCAGACGTGCGGCGGCCTCCACCTTCTCCCGGGTCACCTCCTCCCCGCCGAAGGCGATGTTCTCCCCGATGGTGGTGGCGAAGAGCACCGGCTCCTGGAGGAGCACCGACACCTGGCGCCGGAGCCCCTGGAGACGGAAGTCCCGGATGTCCTGTCCATCGAAGAGGATCCTCCCCTCCTCCGGGTCCCTGAGGCGGAGCAGCAGCGAGATCAGGGTGGACTTTCCCGTCCCCGAGGGCCCCACCAGGGCCACCTGCTCCCCCGGGCGGAGGTGGAGCTGGACCCCGTCCAGGACCCCGTTCCCCCCGGGATAGGAGAAGCGCACCCCCTCCAGGCGGAGATCCCCCCGGAAGTCCGGAGCGTCCACGGCATCCGGCCGCTCCTTCACCTCGGGCTCCTCTTCCAGGACGTCCAGCACCCGCTCCCCGGCGGCTGCGGCCTTGGAGAGGCGCCCGGTGTACTTGGCCAGGCTCCCCATGGGCTTGAAGGCGCTCTTCAGGTAGGCCAGGAAGACCACCAGGTCCCCCGGGGTGATCTCCCCCAGGAACATCCGGTGGGCTCCCCACCCCAGCACCAGCGCGGTGGAGCCGGCAATGAGCACATCCACCGACCGCTCCAGCGAGGCCTGGAGGCGCTTGGCCTTGACCCCCTCCTTCATGTCCCGGTTGCCCAGCGCCTCGAAGGCCGCGGCGGACCGGTCCTCCAGGCTCAGCGCCTGGACGGTCTGCATGGCCCCCATGGTCTCGGCGGCGGTCCCCGCCAGATCCCCCTCCCGCTTCCGCTGGATCCGGGAGACGGAGCGGATCCGCCCCCCCAGCTTGATCATCCGGAGGGCGAAGAGGGGAAGGAGGAGGACCGCCAGCAGGGTCATCCCCGGGTCCAACCAGACCATCACCGACAGCATCCCCACCAGGATGAGGACGTTGGCCCCCAGGGGGAGGAGGGCGGTGACCAGGACATCCTTCAGGAGTCCCACAT
>CAYQVI010000131.1:0-10439 GCA_964420725.1 uncultured Gemmatimonadaceae bacterium
CCCCATGGTCCTCCCTGCACCGGTGGGTCCCACGGACGGGGGCCCACGGCCTCACGAATTCTCCGAGCCCCCCCCCGACACCAGGGGCTGCGGCTCCTCCGGGGGAGGATTTCCAAGGAGAGATACCCCCGCCGGGACCTCCGGCAGCACGTCCCGGAACGCCTCCCCGTAGAGGTGCCAGATGGTGACGAAGAGGGCGGCCACCACCGGCCCCACGATGAAGCCCACCGCCCCGAACAGGGCGATTCCCCCCAGGGTGCTCAGGAGGATCAGCAGGTCCGACATCCGGGCATCCCGACCGATGAGCTGGGGCCGGAGGAAGTTGTCCACTGATCCCACCACCACTGCGCACCACACCAGCAGCCCCACCGCCTGCGGCACCTGTCCGTCCACGAACAGGTAGATCACGGCCGGAATCCACACCAGCGCCGATCCCACGGCCGGGATGATGGAGAGGACCACCATCACCGTGCCCCAGAAGGCGGAACCCGGCACCCCCGCGATCCAGAACGCCAACCCGGCAAGCCCCCCCTGGATCACCCCGATGAGCAGGGAGCCCTTCAGGGTGGCCCGGGTCACCGAGGTGAACCGTTCCAGGAGTTGGGCCTCCTCGTCCGGGTCCAGAGGCATGTAGTAGAGGATCTTCCGGAGGATGCTGCGGCCGTCCACCAGGAAGAAGAAGAGCGCATAGAGGAGGACGAAGAGCTGAAGGATGAAGTTGAGGGCCCCCCGGGTGGCGGCCGAAACCACACCCATCAAGAGGGGGCCTGTGCTGGTGAGGGCGGAGCGGGCCTGGGCCAGGATCGCCTCCGTCTCGGGGAGGAGCCGGTCCACGAAGGGGAGGCGCTCCACGAGGCCCCGAGCCCGCTGCACGATGGCGTCCTGGGACTCGAACCACTCCCCGGCGCCCTGGCTGACCTGCACGGCCTGCGTGGCCACCACCGTGAGAAAGCCCGCCAGCGGAAGGCCCACCCCCACCAGTAGGATCAGGATGGTGAGGAGGGAGGAGGTGTTGGCGCGTCCCCGGGTCTTCTCCAGGAGCCAGCTGAACAGGGGGTAGGAGAGACCCGCGAAGATGGCCGCCAGGAAGACCGACATGACAAACTGCCGGACCATGATGAGGAAGAGTACCGAGATCCCCACCACCAGCAGGAGGAGGAAGGCGCGACGGAAGCGGCGGGCTCCCATGCGCAGGAACTCAGAGGTGGGGGCTTCACTCATGTGGTCCGTCCGCTTCCGGCTGGCATCGATGGGCGAGATCAGGTGGGTGGGCCCCCGCTAGGGTCGGGCTCCCGGGGATAGGATATATCCGTGGTGCCAGGGATGCATAGCCGGCGACACGGGGCGAGCCTTCGCAGCGGCCCAAGGCGCCCCCGCCCATTGGAGAAGACCGGTCCAGGAGGCCATCCGGTAGCGGGGGGAGAGAAGAAAAGCCTGCCGGCCCGAAGGCCGGCAGGCTTGGCTGCAACGTCCGGTTTCCCCGCCAGGATCCCGTTGGTTGCGCCTCCCTCAGGGAGAGGGCCTCAGCAGGAGAGGCACTTGTTGTTGTTCTCGGAGCCCAGGCTTTCCAGCAACTGGATGGCCTCGGGGTAGGGCTCCACCCGCTGCACCGGCCCGTTGGCCATGTCCGCGGTGGTCTGTCCACGCCGGCTTACGGCCATCACATCGGCACCCTGGTCCACCAGGTACTGGATCAATTCCAGGTCACCCCGGGATGCGGCATGATGGAGCGCCGAGTACCCCTCGTGGTCCCGCTCATTCACGTCCGCACCGAGCTCCTCCACCAGGAAGCGCACGGCGGGAACCCACCCATCGGGGACGGCACGGTGGGAGTTGCCGGCGAAATCCTTCCCATACCCCACCCCGGAGGCGGCATGGATGGGGTAGACACCGGGTCCACCCACTGGAATGGGGGGCAGTCCCGAGGGGTCCTCTTCCACACCGCCCCGGCGCCGCCGCTCGGGCTGCTTCCGGGTGGGAATCGTGGGATCCGCTCCGAACTCCAGGAGGAGCCTCATGGCCGGAATATCCAGCGCATACGCGGCTCTCCAGAAGGGGGTGGCTCCCGCCGTATCAACCCCCAGGAGGTCGAAATTGTACTGCATGAACCAGAGGTGCTTCTCCAGCCGGACATTGGGATCGGCTCCCGCCTCCAGAACCGCCCGCATGAACTCCATGTATCCGGTCTGCTGCCGCTCATGGGCCTGAGGCTGCGGGTAGAGAGCCTTGGGCGCCCACTGTGCATTGAGAGCTGCATAGAGGGGCGTCGTGCCGGCATGGCTGGCGATGGTCGGATCGGCCCCACGGGCCATGAGCTCCAGGGCCAGGTCGAAATGACCGTTGATGGTGGCCACCAGCATGGCGCTGGCCCCATCGCCCCCGGTGACATCATTCACATCGGCTCCCGCATCCACCAGGGCCATGGCCGCGTCCCGGTGCCCCTGCCGCACGGCGTGCAGCAGGGCCGTCATCCCACCGTGCCCCCCCACCAGGTCGGTGTAGGAGAGGGGCTGGGGCTCATCCGGGTTCTGGGGAGGACCCTCCGGACGGGCCTGGGCTCCGCCACCCCCACCGGGCTGCGGCTCGTCTGAACGCTCCGCAGGGGGCACGGAGGCCTCCGCCGGCGGAACCTCCGCCTCGGCCGGGGGCACCTCGGACTCCTCGGCCTCGGGGGCAATGCTGTCCCCCTCGGCTGCCGGGGCAGCAGGAGCCGCAGGCTCCCCACCCTGGCCTCTGGCCTGGCCCTGTCGGGCTTCGGCATCGGCCGTGCGAAGCATGGTCATCCGCGCATCGCGCCGGCGCATCTCCGCCTGGTCCTCCCGCTCCACCTCGGCCAGATCCACCACCTGGGTGGAGACGGCCACATCGGCCCCCAGGGCGGTGAGGGCGCGCACCGCTCCGGTCCTCCCCGCGGAGGCCGCAAACATCAGCGGCGTCTGCCCGGCGGTCATCTCCCGGACGTTCACATCCGCACCCTTCTCAACCAGTGTGGCGATGGCAGCCTCCGACCCCGCAGCAGCAGCGAAGTGGAGAGCGGTCACCCCCGTGCTGGTCCGGGCCTCGATGTTGGCACCGTGCTTCACCAGGGTGGCCAGGACACCCTGATTTCCGGACCGGGCCGCCACCAGGAGGGGCGTGTAGGCCCCCACCCTCGTGTGGGTTTCCAGATTGGCTCCGGCGTAGATGAGCATCTCCGCCATCGAGGCCTCACCGGAGCGGGCCGTCCAGTGCAGGGCGGTCATGCCGTCACCCTGCGCGGCATTCACATCCTCCCCCTGCCGGAGCAGCACGCGCACCGTTTCCACATCTCCACGCATGGCGGCATCCGCCACCGGCGCCTCGGTGTGGGTGGAGCCCGTGAGCAGGAGCACGAGGGCCATGGGACCCAGCAGAGCGGCCCGGGTCAGCCCCATTCTCATCGTCCGGATCATGATCACACCGCCAGTGAGATGTCGCTCGTGCTGTCGCCGAAGGTTTCGACGTCGTCCATACCCAGCTTGTGCATCAGTCCAAGCATCACGTTCGCCATCGGAGTCCCGTCCTCGGCCCTGAAGTGCGTGTTGCCGGGGAGCTGCCCGTTCGCACCACCGAGCAGCACCAGGGGGCACCGCTTGTGGTTGTGGACATTCGGATCGCCCATGGGGGAGCCGTAGATGATCATGGTCTTGTCCAGGAGGTTCGCATCCCCTTCCTGGATGTTCTTCAGGCTGTCCAGGAGATACGGGAGGAGCCCCACGTGATAGCGGTTGATCCCGTTGAAGTCCGCCACGTTCTGGGGGTTGTTCCCGTGGTGCGACGCCGGATGGAACGGCTTGTCGACCCCACTGGTGGGATAGATCCGGGCCGATCCGTCACGCCCCATCTTGAAGGAGAACACCCGGGTCATGTCCGACGCGAAGGCCAACGCCTGCAGGTCGAACATGAGCTTCACATGCTCGTCGTAGGAATCCGGCACGCCGGCGGGGGCCTCGGGGAGTTCCCGGAAGGCACCGCTGGTGTTGTGGGCCTCAATCCGCTGGATCCGCCGCTCGATCTCCCGGATGTTCTCCAGGTAGCGGTCCATGCGGGTGCGATCCTCCGGTCCCAGGGTCCGCTTGAGGTCCGAGACCTCCTGGGCCACCCAGTCCAGGATGCTCATGTTGGTCCGACGGCGAACCGCCCGCTGCTCCGGGGACCCGCCGGCTCCGAAGAGCTGGTCGAATGCCACCCGGGGATCCCGGATCATGGGGAGGGGCTGGTTGGGAGCGGACCAGCTGATGGTGTCCGTGTAGACGCAGGCGTACCCGTACGCGCAGCCACCCGCCTGGTCCACATTCTCGATGCAGAGCTGCATGGAGGGGATGGGCGTGTCCTGGCCGTACCGCTGGGCATACATCTGGTCCATGGAGGTTCCCACCCAGATGTCCGAGCCCTCGGTCTGCCGGGGACGGGACTGGGTCAGGAAGGTGGCGCTGGACCGGAAGTGGTCGCCGCCGATCTCCTCCGGCTCGAAGGCGTCCGCCATGCGCACGTCGGTGTTGCTGACGATGGTCATGTACTCCCGATAGGCCTCCAGCGGGCTGAGGGCGCTATCACCGAGCTGGAAGTCCCGACCCACCTCTTTCGGGCTCCAGAGGTTCTGGGCAAGCCCCAGCGGCGTGGCACCCGCGGAGCCGTGGACCATCTCGATGGCCACGAGGCGCGTGGCATTGATCTCCGCCGCCGTGGACGAGAAGAGCCGACCAGCGGGCAGCATCGCGTCGAGCAACGGAAGCGAAACCGTGGCGCCCGCACCCTTCAGGAAGGTGCGACGGGACAGGTGCTTGCCGGATACGAACATGGTGACTTCTCCTCGCTTCGGGATAGCTTGACGGAACCCTTCAGTTCCCCTGGTTGACTCCATCGGACACACTGCTGACGCTCTTCATCCGGAAGGCCGGGCTGTTCACCACACCCATGATGAACGACGACATCCGGTAGTCCTCTTCCGCCGCAGTGCGGGTGATGTAACGCACGGTCGGCATGTCGAAGTAGTCCAGCCGTCGACCCAATGCATACGCCATCAGGTTCTCGGTAAAGGTCCGGAGAACCGGCTCCGGCCGCTGCAGGAGGGCCTGGCGGAGAGCCGCCGGACCATCCAGGGGCGTCCCGTCATACAGGTCGCCCCGGGGATCAATGGCCTGGCCGTTGTCCCGGATCCGCCACTGCCCGGTCACATCGAAGTTCTCCAGGGCGAGCCCCAGGGGATCGATGGTGGAGTGGCAGGAGTTGCACGACGGGTTGTCCCGATGCCGCTCCATCTGCTCCTTCACGGTGAGGGAGCGTCCCTCCTCATGCTCACCTGCCGCCTCCAGCTCCGGAACGTCCGGCGGGGGCGCAGGGGGAGGAGACCCCAGGAGAACCTCCATGATCCACTTGCCCCGCAGGACCGGAGAGGTCCGGTTGGCGTGGGAGGTCAGGGTCAGGATGCTTCCGTGCCCCAGGAGCCCCCGGCGGGTGTCGTTGGCATACTGAGCCCTCTGGAAATCCGGGCCCACGATCCCCGGGATCCCGTAGTGCCGGGCCAGATTCTCGTTGACGTAGGTGTAGTCGGCCTCGATGAGGTCCAGGGCCGAGCGATCCTCCCGGACCAGACCGTAGAAGAAGAGCTCGGTCTCCCGGTGCATGTCGGCAGAGAGCTGCTTGTGGAAGTCCGGGAACTGCTGGGCGTCCGGATGCACCTTGTCCAGGTCCTGGAGCCGGAGCCACTGGGCGGCGAAGCGGGTCCCCAGAGCCTCTGCACGGGGATCCTCCAGCATCCGCTTCACCTGCCGCTCCAGTTCGGCAGGGTCCGACAGGCGACCCTCATGGGCAACCTGCACCAACTCCTGGTCGGGGAGCCTGCCCCACAGGAAGAAGGAGAGCCTGGAGGCCAGGTCCAGATCGCTGATCCTCAGATTGTCGTTCACATCCGGGCCGGCCACCGTCTCCTCGATCCGGAAGAGGAAGTGGGGGCTGGCCAGGATCGCCTGGAGCGAACGCCGGATCCCCTCCTCGAACCCCGCCTCCGCGGAGCCCTGGGCGAAGAAGTTCATCAGCGGCTCCATATCCCGGTCCCGGAGGGGACGGCGATAGGCCCGGGTGGCGACCCGGGAGATGATCTCCCGGGCGCATCCCACTTCTTCTTCGGCGACGGTGGGACGGCAGGTGAAGATCTGACGCCGCTGGGGAGTATCGGACACCCCGGTGATGTTGAACGGGCCACCCACCACCAGGTCCCGGAGATGGGGGAAGGTGGTGACCCCGTATGCCATCCCGATCTGCGTGTCCGCGATGCTGTGCCCGATGGGGGCGATCACGTCCTCGAACGGCCCCTCGATCCGGGGGAGGAACGCAGCGGAGAGCCTGCGAGCCCCGGAGCGGATGGGAATGGGGGGCGTGGTCATGGTGATGCCGCTGGGGTCCGCCTGGGTCAGCCAGCGATCGATCTCCAGGAGGGCCACCCGCTGACCATCCACGGAGATCTCCACCATCTCATCCCGGGCGGTACGCCCGTACATCTGACCCGTGGGGGTGGCGTGGAGCTCCACCCGGAACACGTACTCCGCGTCGGCGGGGAAGACGTGGACAACGCTCACTCCCCCCCGGGTGCCGAAGGGCGCCCCCTCGACATGGTGCAACTGGGACGCCAGGCGGGGAACGTTGTAGGTGGTCTCACTGGGGACCGCATGGGGATCGCCCAGCGCCATCCGCACCACCTCGCTGGCCGCGTTCAGATACGCATCCAGAAGGGTCGGGGAGAGGAGCTGGACGTCGGCGATGTTGTCGAAGTTGGCGCTCTTCGTGTCCGGGGGCAGGAAGGCCCCGGCATCGATCTCCAACCCCAGCAGATCGCGGATGGACCGGCTGTACTCCGCCTGGTTCAGCCGCTGGAAGGTCCGGGAACCGGGATTGGGATCCAGAGCGGCCGCAGAGTCGATGCGGGTCTCCAGCGCCAGGAAGAGACCCTCCAGCTGGGACTCCTCGGGGCGCCGCACTCCTGCGGGGGGCATCATCCCGGCCCTGAGCTTGCGGATGACCTCCTCCGCCACCTCCACGGAGCCCTGCTGGTGCGCCTGGCCGACGTCGAAGGCCGAGAGCGAGAGGCCGCCCACCGGGCGACGCTCGTTGTGGCACTGGACACAATACTGCCGGATCACCTCGTTGGACTCGTCTACCGAGAGGGGTTCTGCATCCCTACCGGAAAGGCCGGCGAAGTCCCAGATCGAGGCACCCGCAACCGCAGCCGGAGCGGCGGGAACTGTGTCCCCGAGTGGAGCATCCTCGGCGTCCGAAACCGCTGCCAGCGCGACTCCAGCAATGCCCAGGAGCACGACAGGAAGCATCTTCATCCGGTACCCTCTCTGGTCTGAGCTCTGATCGTATCCCAACGATGCCACCACCGGTGTATCGACCCCGCACCCTTCCCCGACCCGCCCCACGCAGCCCGGGACGCAGGGGTCCACCCCTGTAGACACGCAACCGGCGAAAAACGCTGGAAGCGGATCTCGCCGGTCAATGGCACCGGCCGCCCCGAGGCCTCAGCCCCGATCCGGGGAACAGCCCTCGAAGAATCCAGATGCATATACAGTGCCAACAGGAAACCCCCAACGGGTCTTCGAGGGCGAACCGGGGGCGCTACCGTCAAATGATGCCGGTGCCACGGGTTTGTCAAGAATCTCGTCGAGGGGCTGACGCACCTTGACGCCGCGTCCGGGGAGGCTGGGAGGGCATGGGGGGCTAACGCTCCACGAACCGGACCTGGAACATGGTGGGCCAGAGCTTCCCCGTGAGGTAGAAGGTGTCGGAGGCCGGGTCCCACGCGATTCCGTTCAGCACGGCTCCGGCATCCAGCGGCCGCCCCCCCTCGGGGACCAGCCCCGTGGCGTCGATCTCCGCCGTCACCACTCCGGTGGCCTTGTCCACCCGGACAATCCGGTTCGACATGAAGACGTTGGCGTAGATCTCGTCCCCCACGCACTCCAGTTCGTTCACCTGGAAGACCGGGGCCCCATCCAGTCTCACCTGGAGCGTTTCCAGGAGCTGGAAGGTCTCGGGGTCCCGGCGCTGAAGGTCGGCACTCCCGTTGGTCATGTAGAGGAAGGTCCCATCGTAGCAGAGGCCCCATCCGTGACCTTCGTACTCCAGGGAGCCGATGGGCGATAGGGTGGCCAGATCGTAGATGAAGGCCACCCCCTCCTGCCAGGTGAGCTGGATCAGCCGATCCCCCACCCGGGCCAGCCCTTCCCCGAAGTACTCCTCCCCCAGGGGTCGCGACACGATCACCCGCCCGGTCTCCACCTCCACCTCCCGGATGGTGGACGACCCATATTGCCCGGTGCTCTCGTAGAACCGGTTGCCGTGGAGGATGAGCCCCTGGGTGTAGGCGCCCGGGTCATGGGGGACGGTGCGGATCACCTGGGGGACCATGCGAACCACCGGAGGTGATCCTTCACACCCTCCGGCAAGGAGTGCGCAGCCCAGTAGCACGATGGGGAGCATGGGCGAACTCCTTCTGGATCGACCGGGGGGTGTCACCGGGGCTGGGTGTGTCACCAATGGTTCTCCCCTGAGGAACGGAAGCCTGGCCATCCTGGCGCCGACCCCTTCATCTACACTGGTGGCCACCAGACGCTCCCGGGAGATTCGTTGGGTCCAGGGAGAGGATCAGGCCCCCGGAATCGAGGGAAAGATAGGGGGGGGCGGACGGATGGGCGACGAGGGTGCGGAAGGAGAATCACCAACGGCGGCTGGCGAGCCCCGGAACGGGAGTCGGGATGGAGACAGGAAGGGGAGGCGCCGGAGGGGGGGGCTTCGAACTCCGGGCGCCGGACGAAGAGGACCTGGAGTGGCTGGTTGAGGCCCACGCCGCCATCTACGGCGCCGAGTACGGCTGGGAGGACTGGTTCAGGGCCATCGTTGCCGGGGTGGTGACAGACTTCCGGCAGGACTTCGATCCCCGACGGGACCGGGGATGGATCGCGGTGCAGAACGGGGAGCGGGTGGGGTCGGTGCTCCTGGTCCACCATCCGGAGCGACCCGGGGTGGCCCGTCTAAGGGTCCTCCTTGTGGACCCCCGGGCCCGGGGAGCGGGGATCGGCGGCGCACTGGTCCGGAGTTGCAGCGACTTTGCCAGGGCCGCGGGCTACCACACCATCACCCTGTGGACCAACGAGGTGCTCACCGGGGCGAGGGCTCTCTATCGTCGGGAGGGGTACCGGCTGGTCCACCGGGAGGCGCGTCCCCCGTTCCCCGCCCACCAGCTCGCCGAGGTCTGGGAACTGTCGTTGGCTCCCTCCCCGGTCACCTGACCGGGACGGCGGCCCGCACCAGGGGATCCCGGGACCGGGCCGCAAGCATCAGGAGTTCGCCCACCTCCGGGGTGGGGGAGCCCTCTGCGGCCACGGCAGTGGCCAGTGCCCGGAGGGCCTCCACCATGACCGGCGTGGTCCGGGGAAGCCGGAGACCCAGGAGGAAACGACGGCGAGCCCCCACGAGGTCGGCCAGGATGGGGATGGCGGTAGGATCCGGGCATCGGGCGATGGCCGCTACCGCCTGCACCCTCATCTCCTGGATCTCCCCGGATGCGGCCACACGCCGGAGGGGTTCCAGAAGGTCCAGCGGCACCTCCCCATCCAGATTCCGGAGCGCCGCGGTCACCACCCGGGGATCCGCGTCCGCCAGCGCCACCCCCAGTGCCGGTGCGGGATTTGCCATACGTCGAACGAGGGCCACCGCCTCCACCCGGACCCGGGGGTCCTCCCACCGGAGGAAGGGGGCGGGATCGAATCCGGGGGGGAGCGGCAGGCGGGCCAGCAGGACCATGAGATTCCGGGTGACGAACCAGGGGCCGGCCTGCGCCCGGGCCAGGGCCCGATCCCGGGCGGGCTCTCCCAGACCCTGCAGCGCGTCGATGATGGCCATGCGGACCTCCCGGCTACCGGAGAGGGCCAGCCCATTCAGCAGGGGGTCGATGGCCTCGGGCCCGAGGGCGGCGGCGGCGGCCTGAAGCTGCCCCGAGGGCACACGCTCCCCCGCCAGCAGTCGCTCCAGGGAGCCCCTCCCGGTGGGCTCCTCCCTTCCCTCGAGCTTCATGAAGCCCCCCGCGGCAGGAATCCAGTCAGGGTGGACACCGCCACGATGGCGGCGCAGACCGCCGCAGTCCAGGCCACCGCCGCAACATCCCCGCTACGGTTCAGGACGATGCCCACAAGGGCCCAGGTGACCGCCAGCCCCACCCAGGGACTCCGGAGGCGCCAGACCGCCACCACCCCCGCCCCGCCTCCCACCACAACCATGATCATGGCCCAGGCCGCCTGAGACAGCGGTTCCCCCTCCCATCCCGAAGCCACCAGGAGTGCGGTCACGTTGGCGATGGTGGCCACGCTGATCCACCCCAGATAGACCCCGAAGGCCATCCGGGCCAGGAGATGGGGAGGGGT
>CAYQVI010000132.1:0-10375 GCA_964420725.1 uncultured Gemmatimonadaceae bacterium
CGCCCCTGCCGCCCCCACCGCCGACACGGCTGCGGAGCGCATGGCTCGCGAGGCTGCGGCCCGGGCAGCCGCCCAGCGGGAGATCGAGCGCAAGCGGGGTGTGCTCACCGAGATGGTCTTCTTCGACTACGACATGGCCGAGATCCGCTCGGACGCCCGGTCGGCTCTGGATGCCAAGGTGCAGATCCTCCGGGAGGAGCCCACGGTGCGTCTCCAGATCCAGGGACACGCCGACGAGCGTGGCTCCACGGAGTACAACATGGCCCTGGGGCTTCGTCGGGCCGAGGCCGTGAAGGCCTACTTCGTGAACTTCGGCCTCAGCGCCGACCGCTTCACCACCATCTCCTTCGGTGAGGAGCGGCCCCTGGTGCGGGAGAGCAACGAGTCCGCCTGGTCCCGGAATCGGCGGGCCGAGTTCTCGATCACCGCTGGCCTCTCTGCCATGCAGTAGGGCCTGCCCCCCTCAGCTTCCGGGGGGAGTTGGACAAAGAAGGGGTGGGGCAGCGTGGCTGCCCCACCCCTTTCTGCTTCCCTGAGCCTCGTCCGGCTCAACCTCCCTCCGGACTCCCCCCGTTCCCTCCCCTCACCCACCGGGGGGAGGAGGGGTGCCTGGCGGGGTTGGGGGCTCCACTCCCTCGCCGGTTCCGGTCCCCCCCGTCACCACCCCCTCCTCCCCGGGGAGGACGCCCCCACCGGAAGCGTCCGGCTGCACCTCCTCCTGTCTCGCCATCACCGCCAGCCCGTCCAGACGGGACAGTTCAGGTCCCAGGCTCCGGACAAGCTGCGCCGGGAGGGCACTGGTGAAGTCGAACCGATCCGCTTCCGGGCCCTGGACAAAGGCGGTCATCACTCCGTAGAAGCGGTCCCCGAAGAAGAAGACGAAGGTGGACGTCCGGCTGAGGGCCCGGGAGGAGACCACCCGCCCCCGGGCATCGGTGACGGTGTACCGGTTGTCGCCGGTCCCGGTCTTCCCCCCCATCACCGCCTCGCTTCCGTCCGGGAGGGTGATGGCCCCACGGACCCGGCGGGCCGTACCGGACTCCACCACATCCTGGAGAGCCGCCCGGGCCACCGCCGCCACCTCCCGGGAGAGGACACGGACCCCCAGGGCGTTCTCCCGCTGCATACGGGTCTCGAACGGGGTATCCTCGGCGAAGTGGAGCTCACGGACCCGGATCACGGGAAAGCGGACGCCGCCGTTCACCAGAATTCCCACCAGCTCCGCCAGTGACGCCGGGCGATCTCCCGAGCTCCCGATGGCCGAGGCGAGGGACGGGGTGAGGTCGTCGAAGGGGTAGCCCAGCCGCTGCCACTCCTGCGCCACCTCCAGGAAGGCCTCCACCTCCAGGAGGCTCCGGATGCGGCGGTCCTGCGCATCCCGGCTCCGGGTGGTGAAAAGCCACCGGTAGACCTCCTGCCGGGCTGCGGTGCTCTCCTGTATGACCTCCGTCCGGGAGGCCTCCGGGTTCTCGATCAGGTAGCGGGCCACCCAGACCTCCAGGGGGTGGATGCGGGCCAGGTATCCCTGGTCCGCCAGGCCGAAGGCCGACGGATCCGATCGCTGGAAGGCCTCCTCCACCTGCCGGGGAGTGGCGGACTGCCGTGGGGGGTTCCGGATCAGGAAGGCCTGGAACTCCTGGAGCGAGGCCTCTGGGCGGATGTTCCGGAAGGTCCACGTGAGCCGCGTCAGGGTGGGCTGCACCCCGTCCGCCACCCGGTCCAGGATCGAGTCTGCAGGGAGCCCCTGCAGCTTCCGGTAGAAGCGGTTGATGAAGACCTGACCCTCCTCGTCGGCGAAGCGGGCCAGGTACTCCTGCCGACGGGGGTCCGAGGGATCCTCCAGGATCTGCGCCTTGGTCCCCGGTGTCCGATACAGGTAGTACAACTCGATGTCCCTCATCATCCGGATGAAGGGGAGGTTCACCGAGTGCCGGAAGGCCTCCTGGACGGTGATGACCTGGCTGTCGTGGACCCGGTCGAAATTGGAGAAGGTGTGTACGCCCCCCCCCGTGACGAACCGCTCCCGGGGGCTGGCGGAGTAGCGCCGGGCCATGGCGGCCTGGAGCGTCTCCTCCAGGGTGATCCCGGGGTTCGCCTGCACCAGATCCACGGTCCAGCGGGTAATGGGATCCACCACCTCCGAGAGCAGGGCGTCGGTCTCCTCCCGGCTCAGCCCCGAGAAGCGCCGGTACCGCTCGTCGATGGCGTCCAGGTAGGTGACCAGCGTACGTAGCTTGGCGGTGGAGCCCAGCTCCATCCGGCCCGCCGTGTTCAGGTCCAGGGGCTGATCCCAGTTGTCGGTCTGCACCCGGACGGCGTTCCCCTGGGGAGTCCGCTCGTACAGGATGAAGCTGTAGACCACCTGGGCGGGGTCCCCCCTGGCCAGGAGCCGGCCCTGAGCGAACCCCTGCTCCCGGACCCAGACGGGATCGGCCATGGAGAGGATCCGCTGGGAGACCGCCGCCTGCACCTCCCGGTCGATGCTGGCTCCCACCCTCAGGTCGTAGCGGTCCAGGTCATAGAGACGGGGGACCCCAAGGAAGGGGAGGAGGGAGGTCCGGATGGTATTCGCCGCCTTCCGCTCCACGAAGGAGGTGGGCTCCGGATCCGGGGCCCGGGGGCGCAGATCCAACTGGGCGGCCAGCGCCGCCTCCCGGAGCGCTGGCGAGATGATCCCCTCCCGGGCCATGAGGCGGAGATAGACGTCCGTGAGTTCCTTCAACTCGGCCCGGCCATCCGCCCTGGCCAGGTACCAGGTGGGGCGGCGGTGGGCCAGCAGAAGACTCAGGGTGGCCCGGTAGGCCCTCCCCGCGTCCGCAAGAAGATCGGGATCGGCGGCCTCCAGCCCCACGGTGCCGGGGCCATTCTGGCGGACCCCGGCCGACCCGGGGCCCGGAGCCCCATCCACAGCTCCCCCGACAACCGGTGGGGTGCCGTATCCGGCGCTCCCCTCCGTGGTATCCCGGGCAGGAGATGTCTGGGACCCATCCCGACGGGGAAGCCATATCCCCGCAGCCGCAGGGGGGTCGACCGGCCGCTCCACGTCCCCGGGGCGCAGCGGCCCACCCTCCGCCCGGAGGTACCGGTCGATGAGCTCGTGATCCAGCCCGTACCAGGCCCAGAGCCCCTTGGCCAGCCCGTGGACCTCCCCGTGCCCCGGGATGGCGGCCAGCGGCACCGTGTTGAGGTAATCCAGGATGATCCGCTCCTGCGCCGGCAGCGTCACCTCCCCCCCCAGATACGCCCGCACCGCGCCTGAGGCCAACTGCCTGAGCTTCTCGGAGGGGCTCCCGGTGATCCCGTCCGGGGAGTGCCTGAACTTCTCGATCTGGGTGGCCAGGGTGCTGGCCCCCGGAACGTTCCGATCGGACCCCAGCAGGCGCAGCCCGTACTCCAGCACCGACCCCGCCAGCCGGTCCCACTCCACCACCGGATTCCGGGTCGGGCGCTCCGGATCCAGGAGTTCCCGGTTCTCGATGAAGAGGAGGGAGCGCACCACTACCGGAGGAACATCCTCCAGGGAGTCGAAGAGACGCTCAGGATAGCGGGCCTGGAAGATGGGGTCCCCCCGCACATCCTCCACCAGCAGACCACCTGCCGTCTTCTCCAGGTAGATGGGGAAGAGGCCACGGTCCACCAACTGGGCGGCCCGGGGGGAGATGACCGCCTGATCCGTCACCCGGAATCCCCGGTCCTGGAGGCGGCTCACCATCTCGGGGATCCGGGTGTAGCCGAAGCGCATGTCATAGGGACCGGCTTCCGGGAAGCGGATCCGATCGCTGGGGCCGGGTTCGACCGTCCAGGAGATCTCCGAGGCCACGCCGGCCAGGACCCGGGCCTGCAGGGTGGAGGTCCGCATCTCGTGGGCGGCCGCAGCCCCCGCACCCACCACCGCCACCGCCAACACCCCCATGAACGCCAGTCGCCACCGGCGTCGCCGGACCGGAGGGGGGGCTCCGGCGCCCCCCTTTCCCGCCCCCACCTCCCCGGAGTCCGCTTCCGCTTCCAAATCGGACGCCTGCTCCCCCTTCCCCTCCCCGGTGGAGGTGGGGGGGGATGGAACCGGAGTGTCGCCCGGAGCCGGAGGAAGGGTGGGCGCAGCCAGAGATAGGGCCGACTCCTCCGGGTCGCCCCCGCCGTTCGCGGCCGCCCCTCCATGGGCTCCGTCCTCCGGAGCTGTCGGGGTCGCTGCAGGATCCTCCGTGACACCGTTCCGGCGCCGTGACCTCCGGGACAGGGAGACCTCCTCGGGTGTTCGGGGAGAACAGGGAGTTCGAGGGGGATCCAGGCCCCCTCGATGGAACAATATGTGTCAATACCGGAGAGCGCAGGGAGCCCCCACCGGCGACCCCCCTCCAGACTAACCCGGAATGCCGTCGGGCCCGCGACAGGGAACGGGGTTGGCCGGCTCCGGCCCCAGGGCGACTTCGAATCCGGCCACCCGGATTCCCAGGAACTCCAGCCCCACCTGGTCCGAAGCCATCTCATGGTCCCCTGCAAGCCCGTGGGCCACCGGGTCCCCCCGCTCCAGGAACAGCCCCAGGGAATCGGCCTCCATCACCACCACCAGCCCCGGTCTGCCCTCCACCTCCGGGGGGGTCATCCGGCCTCCCAGCCAGTCGGACACCCGGCCCCCGTAGTCCCATCCGAAGCCCAGGAAGAGGAATGGGCCTCCATTCGCCTCCTCCAGCTCCCGCAGGGTGGACCCGATCCCGATCCCTCCCTCCGTCTGCCAGTGGGCTCCCGGGGCATCGATCCGCACGATGGCGGGGCTGAGACGGCCGGTATCCTGCCAGGTGACCTCCAGCCGATCCGGGGAGCCCGGGAAGAGCACAGTCCCCGGGTAGCAGAAGCCCTCACCCACCTCGATCTCCGAGCGGACGATGCTCTCATGGTCCACCACCTCCCGGAGTTCCTCCTCCGAGGTACTCCCGGTGATCATCCCCACCCGCTCACCGGGAACCATCACCCGGTCCAGCGCCTCCGGCGGAAGCGATCTCCCCTCGCCGGCATTCCCCTGGCACCCTGCCAGGGTCAACGCCACCAGGAGCGCCGCCACCACACCCTTCCGACTCCTCTCCGGAGTCGGACGCGGCTCCCCCTCCGCCAGGTGTGGGAGTCCCGGAGCCAGGAAGAGGACGGTTCCGAACACCACCAGGACATTCGTGATGAAGAAGAAGGCGGCCTCCTCCACCGGCAGCCCCAGGGGATTCCATCCCAGGGTGAACCGCTCCGAGATGAACCAGATCCCCTCCCGGATGGCATACCAGTCCGCCACCCAGAGATACAGGGTGGGAAATGCGATGGCAGGGACCACCGCCCGGCGGAGCCTCCAGATGGCGGGCCCCATGTACAGCCACTGGAGCGCCACCACCGGCGCCGCCCAGGCCAGGATGAGCCCCATGTAGGTCCCGGCCTCGAAGGTGAGCAGCCAGACGCCCAGACCCGAGAGGACGACCCAGGGGAGGGCTCCCAGGAGCCGCACCGCCATCGGGGACCGGGGGACCGGCGCCCCAGGCATCCTTGCCAGGAGGCGGTAGAAGAGCATCCCCCCGATCCCCGGCTGCAGGAGGAAGAAGAGGTACTCCTCCACGGGGACGTAACCGATCCGGGCCAGCACCCTCTCCGGGGGATATCCCCACACCTCCTTCCACACGAGGTAGTTGTCCCAGGGCGTGGTGTAGATGAAGGCCACCACGAGGATGAAGAGGAGCGCCCAGGGGCCCCGGGGACCCAGCGCCGGGAGGACGCGCCCCAACCTCCACCCCAGGATGAGCAGGGGGGGCACGATGAAGACGAGATGGAACTGGAGGTAGGTCAACGACGGTTCCTGCCAGACACGGTTCCCCGCCACGGGGCGGCCCCACCCCCCGCCCATCGGAGGGTCGAAGGGTGTCTACCCCCGGGTGAACATCTGGTTGCGTGGTTCCCGGCGGGTCATGCCGGGGGAGGGGTTGGTCAGATGCGCCTCTTCTCCAACTCCTTGAGCACCACCCGGGACGCGTTCCTCCCGGAGGCCCCCATGATCCCCCCTCCAGGGTGGGTACTGGCCCCGGTGATGAAGAGCCCTTTGAGGTGGGTGCGGTAGCCCGACATCCCCAGGAAGGGACGCATCATGAACATCTGGTCCATGCTCATCTCCAGGTGCATCACATTCCCCCGGTAGAGCCCCAACTCCCGCTCCAGCCAGAGAGGGTGCTGAAAGAGGCTCCCCACCACCCGGTCCCGGGTTCCCGGGGCGTAGAGCTCGAAGGCATCCAGGATGCGATCCGCCTCCCGTTCGGCGATGTCGTCCCAACGGGCCCCTGCCAGCTCGTAGGGATAGTACTGGGCCCAGAGCCAGAGGACTTCGTGACCCGGGGGGGCCAGGGTATCGTCCACCGCCGAGAAGGACATGGCCACGATGGGGGGGTCCCTGGTGGGCTCCCCCCGGAGGTAGTCCCCGTACGCCGCCGAGATCTGGGCCCGATCCCGGCAGAGGAGCTGGAGGGCCGCCCGGGCCTCGTCCCCCGGGTGGGCGGCGTACCGGACGGGGCCATCCAGCGCCAGGCGCAGGATCGCTCCGAAACCGTTTCCGGTGCGCATTCCGGCGGCCCGGGGGGGGCGGTGCTCCAGCGGGAGGAGCTTCCCGAAGGTCTCCAGCGCGTGGGTTCCGGCGATCACAGCCCGGGCGGTATAGCTGCGGCCGGCGGCACCAGGGCGGGACCTCCCCCCCTCACCCGGCGTCCAGGGGGTCCCCACCCCGCCCCGTCCCTTCCCCGCCTCCGGAGAAAGCCGGATCCCGATGGCCCGGCTCCCCTCCACCAGGATCTCCTCCACCGGGGCATCCACATGGATCTCGCCGCCGTGGGCCAGGATGCAGGATGCCAGCGCCTGGGTGAGCCCCCCGGACCCTCCCCGGGGGCGGGCGATCCCCCCCTCGTGGTAGAGGGGCTGCCAGAGGACGAAGGGGGCGGTGATGGGCTCGGTGGGGGGCGGGCCGGACTGGGCCGCCATCCACGCCAGCGGGGCGCGGATCTTCTCCTCGGTGAAGTACTCGTCCAGGAGGTCGCCGTAGGGGCGGAGGATCCGGGGGAGCGCCTCCTGCCAGTCCATCTTCATCCCCTTCGTGAAGATCGCCTTCCGCCCCAGCTCCAGCGGCGAGGGGGAGGCCAGGAACCAGTCCTTCACCATCCGGGCGAAGGGGCGCCACTCGTCCAGGAAGCGCCGGTAGGCCTCACCCTGGGAGGGAAACCGGTCCTCAAGCGCATCGCAGGTCCGGTCCACGGAGCGGTGGATGAAGACCGAATCCCCGTCCGGGAAGGGGGCGAAGAAGAGGGGATCCAGCTCCAGATATTCCAGACCGTGGGCGTGGAGGTCCAGCTCCTCCACGATGGGGGTGAGGCGGATCAGGATGTGGGCGCTCCCCCCCAGGTCGAAACGATAGCCCGGAACCAGCTCGGTGGTGGACACCGCTCCCCCCACCATGGCCCGTCGCTCGAACACCCCCACCCGGTACCCCCCCCGGGCCAGATAGGCAGCGGTGACGAGGGCGTTGTGGCCGGCCCCCACCACGATGACGTCGTAGTCGCGCTGTCCCTTCATGGAGCCCTCATCCATCCACCCCCACCGGCAAGGGATGCCGGAAAGCGGCAGCAAGGTGCGGGTAAACAGACGTATTCAAGGCAGATCACAAGGGTCTGGAGGGGGAGGGACAGCGGCCCGGGAACCCCTCATCCTCGCGTAAATGCAGCATGTTCTGCAAGATTGGGGGGTGTAACCTTCCGTTTCGGCTTTCCAGCCCGGAAATTGCATGGAGGTTCCCGTCCGCCTCGACCCGGAACGACCTTCGGAGGTCAACCAATGCTCCGCCGGATTCTCGCAGTCACTCTCGTCGCCCTCCCGGCGGCCGCCATGTCCCTGTCCGCCCAGGAGTACATCTGGAATCCGGACCGCCCCGACGCCTGGGCTTCCCCCGGCATCCTGGGAGACCGGACCCTATCCTCGGGAGAGGCCCAGATCTGGTACCGGTTCCATGACGGAACGGTGGAGGGGATCCAGTTGGGGAAGGAGGAGATCGACGGCTTCATCCTCCTGGACGTCTACCCCATCGTACCGCTGAGCCGCAGCAGCCAGATCCACGAGGGGGGGATCGCCTTCTCCCCCTTCCCGGGGCTCACCCTCTCCGCCCGGGGATCGTGGATCCAGTACACCCTGGATGAGATCTCCTCGAACGAGCTGTTCACCAGCACCTCCAGCGGGATTGGCGACATCGAGGTGGAGGCTCTGGTGGATGTGTACAACGACGGCCCCTTCCGTGCCCATGCCGGGATGGCGGTCTCGGTCCCCACCGGCTCCATCGACGAGCAATTGGTGAGCAACGGGAATGCGATCCAGCTCCCCTACATGATGCAGACCGGCTCGGGGACGGTGGACCTGTTCCCGTCGGCGGCAGTGCTGGCCATGAACGAGATGGGCTCCGTGGGAGCCCGGGTCCGGGGGACCATCCGGTTCATGGACAACGACCGGGGTTACCGTCTCCCCCAGGGTGTGGAGTTGGCGGCCTGGGGTGCCCGACAGTTGAACGAGTGGTTCAGCGTCTCCGGGGGTGTGGTCTTCGAGCACATGGGACAGATCAAGGGCGAGGACGCCGACCTGGACCTGGCCATCTCCCCCGTGGAGGATCCCACCTTCACCGGCGGTACCTTCGTGGACATCCCCCTGGGGCTGAACCTCTACGTCCGGAACGGGCTCCTGGCGGGGAACCGCTTCGGTCTGGAGGCCCGCTGGCCGGTGAGTCAGGATGCGGAAGGCGCCCAGCTCCGCCGGGACCGTCGCATCACCGCACGCTGGCAGCGGGCCATCTCCCTCTTCTGAGGAGAGCCGGGGTCCCCCGGTGCCGGCAGGGAGCAGAAGAGGGCCGGGTGGCGGATGCCACCCGGCCCTCTTTGTTTTCCCGGGGCGGCCGGGGCCAGACGGACTGGGGGGGCCTGGGCTCGGGGGGGGAGCCGGATGCCGCCCCCCACCCACGGGCCAGGGCCGCCCCCCCTGGTCCCTACCCCTGGGCCTGGAGCAGATGGTACTGCCGCTTCCCCTTCCGGACCACCAGGTACTCCCCCTCCACCAGGTCCTCCGTGGTGATGGACCGGGGGGCCTCCACCCGGATGTTGTTCAGGTAGATTCCCCCCCCTTCCACGGCGCGACGGGCCTCCCCCCGGGAGGCGGTGACCCCTGCCTCGGCGAGTAGTTCTACCAGCGGAGCCCCCTCCCCCCCCAGGCGATCCCGGGAGATCAGGGAGGAGGGGACGTCGGCGAAGACGTCGGCGATCTCCTCCCGTCCCAGCCCCTCCAGCGTCCCCCCGAAGAGCACCTCGGTGGCCTGCCGGGCCCGGGCCAGGCCGGTCTCCCCGTGGACCCGTGCGGTGACGTCGTCGGCCAGGGCCCGCTGCGCCTCCCGGGCGCCGGGGCGCTCCTCCAGGGCGGCGGCCAGCTCCTCGATCTCGGTGCGCTCCTTCAGCGTGAAGAACTTCAGGTAGCGCACGGCGTCGGCATCCTCGGCATTCAGCCAGAACTGGTAGAACCGGAAGGGGGAGGTCCGCTCCGGATCCAGCCAGATGGTCCCCGCCTCGGTCTTTCCGAACTTCACCCCCGACGAGGTGGTCACCAGGGGGAAGGTGAGGCCATGGGCCTTTCCCCCCTCCACCCGGCGGACGAGGTCCATCCCGGCCACGATGTTCCCCCACTGGTCGCTCCCCCCCATCTGGAGGGTGACGCCGTGGCGCCGGTAGAGCTCCAGGAAGTCATACGCCTGCAGCAGCACATAGCTGAACTCGGTGTACGAGACCCCTCCCTCCTCACTCTCCAGCCGCCGCCGCACCGCCTCCTTCTTCAGGAGTACATTCACCGAGAAGTACTTCCCCACGTCCCGGAGGAAGTCCAGGAACCGGAACTCCCCCAGCCACTCCAGGTTGTTCACCATCCGGGCGTCGGTGGGGCCCTCCCCCCGCCCCCCCGCCCCGAAGTCCAGGAAGGGCTCCAACTGGCGGTGGATCCCCTCCACGTTCCGCTCCACATCCTCCCGGGAGAGGAGGCTGCGCTCGGTGGTCTTCCCCGAGGGGTCTCCGATGAGCCCCGTGCCGCCCCCCACCACACAGATGGGGCGGTGGCCGGCCCGCTGGAAGCGCACCAGCCCCATGATGGGGACCAGCGAACCCACGTGGAGGGAGGAGGCGGTGGGATCGAAGCCGATGTAACCGCTCAGCGGCGAGGCACCGGAGAGGGCCTCAGCGGTCCCCTCCGAGATGTCGTGGAGGAGCCCCCGCCAGGCGAGGTCGTCAGGGAAGTTCATGGGGTGCAGGTCGTCCCGGTGGAGCCGGGGTGGATGGGTGGGGAGACC
>CAYQVI010000133.1:0-10146 GCA_964420725.1 uncultured Gemmatimonadaceae bacterium
AGCTTCGGCTACGGGCTCTACGTGGTGGACACGGTCACCGGAACGACGCGGCCGGTTCTGCTGGGGATCCGGGCCAAGGTTCCCAAGTGGTCCCCCCGTCTGGGGGGGTGAGGGACCGGAGGGCGACGACGATCCCCCGGGATCGTCTGGTGTAGCAGGATCCTTCCGGGCCCGGACCGGGTGTGCGAGGGGCCGGGGGAAGGGGAGGGGAAGGGGTGAGGCCGCTCGACGGTGGTCGGGGGCGGACGAATCAGAGACCGATGGAGGAGATGATGCGCGGAAAGAGCGGGAGCGATCGGCCCACCTCGTGGTCCACTGTCGCCAGGGGGCTCGTCCTCGGCCTGTCGGTCCTGGTCCTGGCCGGGTGCGCCACGAAGCGGGATCTCCGGGACCTGCAGACGGCGGTCCGGACGCAGCAGACCCAGCAGGACGACGCCATGGAGCTGAGGCACGCCGAGATGCGGGATTCCCTGGCGGTCCAGAGCGAGGCGCTCTTCCAGCTCCGGGGTCAGTTGATGACCCAGTTGATCTCCATCCAGGAACAGTTGGTCACCATCCAACAGCTCACCGGGCAGAACCAGCAGAATGTGGCCATGCTCCGGGAGCAGTTGGAGGAGGACCGGACCCGGCTGATGGCTCCCCCAGCCATCATGGACAACCCCGAGCAGATGGCCCCTGCAGCAGCCGGGACCGCGGATGCCACGCAGCTCTACAACGAGGGGGTGACCCAGTTGGGGCGTGGCTCCCGGGTGACGGCGCGGCGGGCCTTCCAGGCCTTCCTGGCCCAGTCGCCGAATCACCCCCTGGCCCCGGACGCCCGCTACTACCTGGCCGACATCCTGGTGCAGGAGGATCGCTGGGAGGAGGCCATCGTGGCCTTCAATGAGGTGGCCGAGTTGCATCCTGCCTCCCCCCGGGTACCGGAGGCCCTCTACCGTGTGGGGCTGGCCTACGTGCAACTGGAGCAGCCCGACCAGGCCCGGCAGTTCCTGAATCGGGTGGTGACCGGGTATCCGGACAGCGGGTCCGCTGCCCTGGCCCGCGAGGCCCTGGCACAGCTTCCCAGAGAGTGACGGTCCCGGGCCGGACCTTCCGGCCCCGATTCCCACGGTTCCATGCGCTGTCCTCAGTGTGACTCCAACGAGAACCGGGTGGTGGATACCCGGTCCAGTCGGGGAGGTCGTGCCCTTCGCCGTCGACGGGAGTGTCTCGACTGTGGCGGGCGCTTCACCACGTACGAGTACGTGGAGGAGCGGCCCATCCAGATCCTGAAGGCCAGCGGAAGCGCCGAGGACTTCGACCGGGGAAAGCTGCTGCGGAGTGTCCAGTTGGCCTGCGTGAAGCGGCCGGTCTCCGCCTCTGCCATCGAGGCGCTGGTGGACGATGTGGAGGACCAGCTCACCCGGGTGGCGGGGGTTGAGATCTCCAGCACCCGGGTGGGGGAGCTGGTCATGGATCGGTTGAAGCCCCTGGACCGGGTGGCCTACGTCCGCTTCGCGTCGGTCTACCGGAACTTCCAGGACATCGACGAATTCCAGGAATTGATGGCGGAACTCGAGGCCCGTCGGGAAGCCGAGTTCAGGGCCCGGAACCAGGTGGAGCTGCCCTTCTCATGAGAGGTCCCGGGCGATGACACGGAATCGCTCCCCCATGGGGGAGATGCCCTTCCTGGACCACCTGGAGGAGCTCCGCTGGCGCATCCTCTGGTCGCTCCTGGCCATCGGGGTGGGGGCGGTGATCGGGTTCATCGCGGTGCAGGAATTCCAGGCCATGGAACTCCTCATGCGCCCCCTCCGGGACACCCTGGATGCCGACCTCCGGCTCATCTACCTCAATCCGGTGGACGGGTTCTTCATCACCCTGAAGCTGGGGTTGCTGGTGGGGCTGATCCTGGCGGCCCCCGTCGTGATCTACCAGATCTGGGCCTTCCTCTCCCCGGCGCTGGAGCCGCAGGAGAAGAGGATGATCATCCCGGCCCTCTACCTGGGGACGGTGCTGTTCATGGCCGGGGTGGCGCTGGCCTACTTCGTGGTCCTCCCCCTGACCCTGGTGTTCTTCTCCCAGTTCCAGGAGGAATTCCTGGTCGCCCAGTACGAGGCCAATCGCACCATCGGCTTCATCACCCGGCTCCTCCTTGCGTTCGGGGTGGCCTTCGAGCTTCCCGTGGTGGTCATGATCTTCACGGCCATGGGGCTGGTGACGCCCCGTTTCCTCCGGGAGAAGCGGCGCTACGCCATTGTGGCCATCACCATCCTGGCCAGCCTCCTGACCCCCGGAGACCTGGCCTCCACCTTCATGATGATCGTCCCCCTCCTGATCCTCTACGAGGGGAGCATCCTCATGGCGGCCCTGATCAGCCGCCGGCGGACGTCGGAACCGGACCAGGCGACACCGGCGCCCGACGCGGAGGCCCCGGAGGGTGCCGTGGAGGTCAGGGGGTGATCCGCGGGCTGGGCCTCCGGCTCTCCGGCAGGGGATGGGGAAGGATGGGGGGGGGGCTCGCCGCCACCCTGATCCTGCTGCTCCTCCCCTCTCTGGCGGGTGCCCAGCAGGTCATGGGGAGGGGTGCCTCTCCGGACACCGTGCAGACGGATTCCACCCGGCTCCGGGTGATGGAGGCATTGGAGAGGATCTCTCGCCCCCCCGTGGCCCGGCAGCTCATCGTGGATGGAGACTCCGCCTTCCTGGCGGGGGTGACTGCCGCCGTGGAGGCCCGCCGGCGGTCGCCCGCCGCCCGGGGGCCGGCCTCCATGACCGCCGGTGCCGACTCGGTGATGGCCGCCCTCCTGGAGCTTCCCGGCTACGATCCCGCCCGCTATGAAGGGGAGTACGCCGAGTTCGAGGCCAGGGAGGGCCGACTGACCCTCCTCTCGTCCGCGGGGCTGGGGCTCCGGCGCCCTGGCGGGGTCCCCGACTCCGTCTTCCCCGGGGATTCCCTCACCGGGGCGGATCCAGGGGCCGGGGCCGATCCGGGTGCCACACCGGACACGGCTGCCGTGATCCCCGACATCGCCGCCATCGTGCCGGACTCCCTCGCCGGGCCGCCGGATACCGCCGCTGTCGCGATTCCTCCGGACACGGTCCTGGTGGGGGAGAGGGTGGTGATCGTCCCCGACTCCGTGGCGCTCCCGGACTCCGGGGCGGTGTCGGTCCCTGTCCCGGACATGCTCCAGGAGGGGGACACCGTGGCCGTGGAGGAGGCCATTGTCCCCACCCGGCTCTTCTTCGAGGGGCGGGAGATCCAGGCGGACACCGCCATCCGGTACTTCGAGCGGAGCGGACGGGTCAACACGGTGGGGCGGACCGTGACGCTGGACGCCGGCGGCGAGCCGCTGGAGAGCCGCAACCTCATCTACTCCGTGGAGGAGGGGCGGGGGACCGCCCTGGGAGCCCGCACCCGCTACGCCGAGGGGGGAGGGGAGTGGTTCGTCTACGGCGACGCCAACTCCATCCGCCCCGGGGAGGCCTGGCTCCACAACGCCATCTTCACCTCCTGCGACCTGACCACCCCCCACTCCCACTTCAATGTGGACGAGATCAAGATCATCAACGGTCGGGTCCTGGTGGCCCGTCCGGTGGTCCTGTACTTCGCCGACGTGCCGGTGGCCTGGCTCCCCTTCATCGCCCAGGGGTTGGGCACGGGACGGACCTCCGGACTCCTCACCCCCCGTTTCTCGGTGAACGATATCGTCCGGGCCTCCAGCGGGTACTCCCGCCGGGTGTCCAACGTGGGCTTCTACTGGGCGATGAGCGAGTACACCGACGCCTCCATCGCCATGGACTGGTTCAGCGGGAACTTCACCGCCCTGACAGGGACGCTCCAGTACAACTGGGCCCGGCGCTTCCTGAACGGCAACGTTGCCTACCGCCAGTACTGGCGAGAGGAAGGGCGGAGGGAACTGGCATTCGACACCCGGCACCGCTGGCAGTTGGACGAGCGCACCAACTTCGCCCTGTCGGCCCGGTACTCCTCCTCCTCCGACTTCGTCCGGCAGAACTCCTTCGACCCCCGGGAGGCGGTGCAGTCCATCAACTCCGAAGGGGGCTTCAGCCGCCGCTTCGACTGGGGGAGCCTGTCCCTCTCGGCGAACCGGCAGCAGTATCTCTCGGATGACCGGGTGGAGATGACCCTGCCGTCGCTCAACCTCTCCCTGAACCCGGTGACCTTCCTGCAGGCGGCCCCCGGGCGGGAGCGCTTCTACAACAACGTCACCTGGAACGGGAGCGGGTCGTACCGGAGGAGTACACTGGAGCGACCGGTGGAGCTGAACGCGGAGTTCAACCCCAACCAGTGGGACCGGACCACCACCACGGGGCAGGTGAGCTCCTCCTTCAGCGTCGGAGGGTTCTCCTGGAGCCAGAATGCCAACTTCGACCAGCGGATCCTTCAGGGAGCCCCGGTGTTCGGCGAGATCCTGGATCCGGTGGTCGATTCCCTCCCCCCGATCCTGGGGGTGGCGGACCAGGGGCAGGCGGAGGTGAGCTGGAGCAGCGCTCTCAGCTATCAGCAGAGACTCATCGGGTCCACCACCCTCACCCCCAGCGTCTCGGTGTCCGGACGGTTGATCCAGGCGGACAGTCTGGCCCCGGTGAGCAACGGATACATCGAGGCCCCCCGGCGGATCTCCTTCGGCGCGGGGCTGGGGACGGACATCTACGGCTTCTTCCCCGGCTTCGGGGGCTTCGACGCCTTCCGCCACAAGATCTCCCCGAGGGTCACCTACAGCTACCAGCCGGCGGTGATTCCCACGGAGCTCCAGCGGCAGGTGTTCGGGGCCTTCGAGTCCCGGGCCCGGAACCAGGTCCAGATCTCCCTGAACCAGACCATCGAGGCCCGGCGCCCCCCCCGGGAGGAGGCGGAGCGAGCCCCCGGCGCCCCTGTGGTGGATAGCCTCGTCCCGGGAATCCCGGTGGACTCCCTGGGGGCGGATCCCCTCCAGACGGGACCCATGGCGCCGGGATCGGCCCTCCCCGGCGATCCCGACGCCCCCACCCGCCGGCCGCAGGCCGAGACGGTGAAGATCCTGGGACTCAGCACCAGCGCCATCACCTACGACTTCGTGGTGGCGGACTCGCTGGGGGTGAAGCGGGCCATCAGCCCCACCATCCTCTCCAACACCGTGCAGTCCGACTTCCTCCGGGGACTCTCCCTGAACTTCTCCACGGAGATCTTCGACGACAGTGCCCTGCGGGATGACGGCCCCCGTCGCTTCGATCCGTTCCTCACCAGTGTCTCCACCAGCTTCGCCCTGGGGTCCAGCTCCGCCATCTTCCGCTGGCTGGGGCTCTTCCAGGGAGGAGGGGACGACCGGCAGCCCGTCCAGGAGCCGCAGGTGAACGAGGGCGGCCTGGGAGACGAGTCCGCCATCGTTCCGGGGCTGGGCTCCCGCCCGGGTGGGCTCTCCGCATCCCGTTTCACGGGCACACCTGGAGCCTGGAACGCCAACTTCAGCTACGCCCTGCAGCGGAGCCGGCTGGACGACCGGCAGAACCAGCTCCTGCAGGCCAACCTCTCCTTCCGCCCCACCGCCAACTGGGACGTCTCCTGGCAGACCTCCTATGACCTGGCCAACGGGGGGTTCAACGACCACCTGATCTCCCTCACCCGGGACCTCCACGAGTGGAGGGCCACCTTCGACTTCGTACAGACGGTCACCGGGAACTGGAGCTTCCGCTTCAACGTGGCCCTGGTGGCGAATCCGGATCTGAAGTTCGACTACGAGCAGCGGAGCCAGATCCCTGACGCCGGTGGCTTCAGACGCTGAACCCCCTCCCCGGGGTCACCTGAACCCCCTGGGGCGCTGGCGATCACGGGGCTGTCCGGCCCACACGTCCTCGTCTCTCCCTTCGCGGAGCATCTGTCCCCTGGCGGGGACACTTCCGGGCGGTTTCCCATGGGGGATGTCCGGACGCTGTGCCTTTCCGCCGCGGTACGGGTCGTGCAATCCTGCCCCTCGTCGAGCAACTCCTTCTTCCGGCGTGACGGAGGCGATGGCTGATGTGGACTGCACTGCGGAGGGCGGGGTGGGGCATGACCCTCGCCGCGGGGTTGGTGGTGACGGGGGCGTGCACCGACGGGGATGTGATCGGGGTGGATCCCGGCTTCGGACCGGCGGCTCCGGTGGGGCTCGAGGCGGTCTACTTCAACCGTGCCGTCTTTCTCACCTGGGAACTGGCCCCGGACTGGGACGGTGAGTCCTTCCGGGTGTATGGACGACGAGCCTCGGCGTCGGAGTACCTCCTCCTGGCCGAGGTGACGAGCTGCTCCTCCGGCCTCTGCAACTACACCGACCGGAATATCTCCGCCAACCAGGCCTATACCTACTATGTCGCCGCCTGGGACCGCCGGAGCGGGCTGGAGACGGCCTCGGCGTTCGCCGTGGATGTGAACGTCCCGGCCCCCACGCCTCCCCCCGTGCCTGGCGGCCTGGATGCGGTTCCGCTGGACGACGCCGTCTACCTCCGCTGGAATGCCAACGCCCGCTCCGCCGATGACTTCTCCTTCTACCGGATCTATATCGAAGGGGCGGAGGGGGACTTCCTGCTGGGGGAGACCGACTCGGAGGGGTTCCTGGATCTCCTCGTGGAGAATGGAAACACCTACACCTACCGGGTGTCCTCCGTGGACGACCTGGGGCACGAGAGCAACCTCGGCGAGGCCGCCTCCGCCACTCCCCGCCCGGACTACGACGGCGAATTCATGTATGCCTTCGAGGATGTCCCGGCGGAGGCTGGATTCCGCTTCGTGGAGTCCGAGGCCACGCTCCCCATCGTCTCCGGCACCTCCCCGGACCGGCATGTGCGGCTGGAGGTGGATGACCAGGGGTGGTGGTTCGTTCCCGCCCCGGGTGTGCAGCTCTACCCCCAGGGGTTCGAAACGACGGATCTGGCCTGCGGTCCCTGGACCAACGCGGACTGCGTGTCGCTGGAGGTGGCTCCCACCAGCGGCTACACCACCCAGGACGTTTCGCTGGTGCCCCAGACCACCTATGTGATCCGCTACCCACAGGGGCAGGGGTTCCGGTATGGTGCGGTGCGGGTCACCCTCCAGGGTTTCGACCAGTCCGGGGCTGCACTGATGATCTTCTCCTGGGCGCATCAGCTCCAGGTGGGGAACCCGAATCTGGCACCCCGGAGTGACGCACCCGTGATCCGTTAGCGGCTGCACGGGGAGGCGCCTCCTCGCGCTTCCACCCTGACGTTGAAGGGCGCACCGCCCGTCGCCACGTGCCCCCGGGAAGCCGGTCCCGGGGGCGCGTGGCCGTTCTCCGTTCGGCTGCCGACGATCGTCCGGCTTCCCCGTTGCCGGTGGAAGCCCTTGTGCTTCCGCCCACTACAGACAGATTACCCGTGCAAGGGCGCGCCCTCCCGAGGCCATCCATGGTAGAACCGTGACGGACGCCGGAGGGTACGGGGGATCCTGCTTCGCCCCTGCGTGGACGAGATGACGCTGCTGCGGCGGCGCTCCCCGCGCACACGCTGACACCCGGCCGGGCCATCAGGCATGAGCATCGAATCGCTGAAGGAGCAGGCCAGGCGCCACGAGCAGGAGGAGGAGTGGGCGCGGGCGCTGGGGTTGTACCTCCAGGCCATCGATGAGGCAGCCAAGGAAGAGCAGCCGGACATCAGCCTGTACAATCGTGCAGGAGACATCCAGACCCGCATGGGGAATCTGGATGGTGCCGTCCTCCACTACGAGCAGGCCATCGAGCTGTACCTGGAAGCCGACCTCCCCAACAACGCCATCGCCGTCTGCAAGAAGGTGCTCCGCAATCTCCCCCAGCGGACGGGGATGTTCCTCCGCATGGGGCAGATCCGGGCCAGCCAGGGATTCCTGACGGACGCCCGTCAGAATTTCCTGACCTACGCGGAGCAGATGCAGAGAGCGGGGGAGATGGAGGAAGCCTTCCGGGCCCTCCAGGAGTTTGCCGACTCCGCCCCCGACGATCTCGAGGTCCGGATGACGCTGGCCTCCCAATTGGATGGCCTGGGTCGGGCCACCGAGGCCGTGGAGCAGTACAAGGCCGCCCACGCCCGGCTGGTGCTCTCCGGCGAGTCGGAGCAGGCCGCGCAGGTGGCGGAACGCATCCTGGAACTCGATCCCTCTGCAGACCTCTCCGCCCCCGCCGCCTCCTCCTCCGACGAAGACGACTTCTTCATCGAAGCCACCTCCCTGGACGGTGAGTCGGGGGTGGCGGAGGTGGCACCCCCGGTGGGCTCCGACGTGTCCCTGGAGGGGATCGAGGAGCTGGAGGTGGAGACCTTCGAGGTCTTTGGCTCCGAGTCGGACGAGGATGGGGAGGACGCGCCTGTCTCCCTGGGAGTCCCCGAGGATCTCCCGGCGGGCTCGGAGTCCTGGGACGAGCTTCCTCCCGAGGAGCCGGTCCCCTTCCTCCACGCCGCTCCCTCCGAGGGGGATCTGGACGCCGGCATCGACGCGCTGGGTCAGGTGGCGGAGGTGGAGGAGGAGTCGGTGGTGGACGCCTTCGTCTTCGATCAGGAGATGGACGAAGAGGAGGACGACGAGGATGGGGGAGAGGGGATGGAGGACCTCCCCTTCCTCTCCTTCGGGGACGAGGATCTGGAGGAGGATGAGGAGGACGGGGGAGTCTCGGCGGAGGAGGAAACCGTCGCTCTCTGGGGGGAGGACGAGGCCGACGAGTTGACGGAGGGTCCGGACGACGAGGAGGCCCCCGTGATCCAGGAGGATCCCCGCCTGGGAGAGGCCGTCGCGGTGGGGACGGCGGATCTGGATGACGACGATGAGGACGAGGCCTGGGAGACCGGTTTCCTGGATATGGAGCCGGAGGAGGCCGGGGTTGTGGAGGCGTGGGATGCGGTCCTCGTGGTGGAGGAAGAGAGTGCCCCCGCCAGCGAACTGGACCGGCTGACGGCCCGGGTCGAGGCCTCGCCGGATGACGGGGATGTCCGTCTGTCGTTGGCCCGCCATCACGTCTCCTCCGGCGCCCTGCAGCATGCACGGCCGCACCTGGTGCAGGCCTACGACCTGTTCGTCGCCTCGGGTCGGATCGACAGTGCTCTGGAGGCCGCCCGGCTCCTGGTGGCCAGCGAGCCCGACGAACTGGCCCACCACCAGCGGGTCGTTGAGGTGGCGGCCCGGGCTCCTGATCGGACAGCCCTGGTGACGGCGATGCTCGCGTTGGCGGGTGCGCTGGCCCGGACCGGAGATGTGGGGAAGGCGAAGGTCAGCTACGAGCAGGTGCTGTCTCTTCATCCGGGTCACGAAGCGGCGATGGAGGGGTTGGCGGCCCTCACACCCGTGGACTCCCCCCCCGTCCCCTCACCGGCCCCTCCGGCGCCGCCGCCCAGCACCGTCACCCCGGCGCCGCCGCCCCCGTCCCGGCCGGTTGCGCCGGCATCGGACGACTACATCGACCTGGGATCGCTGATCCTGGATGACCAGCCGGAGCGCACCACACGATGGTTCGTCCCCGCCGAGGAGCCGTCCGGCGACGACGAGGCGGATTTCGCCAAGATGTTGGGCCAGTTCAAGGCGAAGGTGGCGGAGCACCTGGCAGGCGACGACGCCACGGCCCACTACGACCTGGGCGCCGCCTACCGGGAGATGGGACTCTACCAGGAGGCCATTGCCGAATTCCAGCAGTCCCTCCGGGCGGACCCCCGGAACCTGGGAACCTTTGAGATGCTGGGTCAGTGCTTCCTGGACGAAGGACAGCCGGAGGTGGCCATCCGCACGCTGAACCGGGCGCTGGGCCTCGGCTTCGATGTGGAGGATGATCTCCTCGGAATCTACTACTACATCGGGAAGGCCCATGAAGGGCTCGGGAACTCCGAGATGGCAAGGGAGTTCTACGAAAAGGTGTTCTCCCTCGATATCAACTTCAAGGATGTCACCGAGCGCCTCCGCGCGCTCCGGTAGGGGATTCCGTGTTCTCCAGCATGCCCATCAGGCCGGATCAGCCGCTCGTGTCTCTCCACCTCCGGCGGAGAGCATGAGCCAGCCAGGCCCCCTCCTCCGGGAGGTGCGACCCCGCCTTGCCCGGATCCAGGGTCCGGTGAAGGATCGTCTCGAGGTCGTCCTGGACGAGCTCAGGCGGATCGTCCTCTCGGACTTCGAGATGATCGAGGAGGTGAACCAGTACCTCCTCCTCATGCGGGGGAAGC
>CAYQVI010000134.1:0-4303 GCA_964420725.1 uncultured Gemmatimonadaceae bacterium
GCTCCCCACTTCCCCCTCCTGGACCTGGGGGTGGTGGAGGTGGGGATGACCCGGAAGCAGGTGGCGGACGGCCTCACCGACTGCACCCGGGTCTATCTGGCGGACCCCGTCACCGTGGAGGAACTGCGACGAGGGGGCCTCCCCTCGGGGCCAGTCCTGGAACTCTTCCTCCACGAGCTGGTGCACGTGGAGCAGTGCCTGTCCATGGGGGGGCGGGATGCCTACGCCCTCCACTGGTTCCGGGACCTGGGTGTGGGGACGCTGGGATTGCTCCGCCGGGGCGGGGGGTGGACGGAACTCCACGCCGCGATGCCCATGGAGGCGGAGGCTGCGGCCCGGGCGGCGATCCTCCTCCAGGAGGTGGAGGAGGAGGGGGAGTGGGAGGAGGAGGAAGAGGAGGGTGGGGTCCGGTGAAGGACCACCACCAGCCGGAAGCGGAGGCCGAGGTCCACTGTCCCTGGTGCGGCGAGCCCGTCCTGCTCACCCTGGACCCCTGGGGGGGATCGGAACAGTCCTACGTGGAGGATTGCGAGGTCTGCTGCCGCCCCTGGTCTGTGCAGGTGCGATGGAGTCGCAGTGGAAGGGCCAGGGTGGAGGTGGACCCACTGGGAGAGTAGCCTCCGTCGGCTGCCATCAGGACGCCCCCGGGGCGAAGGTGTCGCACTGATCCGGGTCTCCCGTCTCGAAGCCGATCCGGAACCAGCGGGCCCGTTGGGCTGCGGTCCCGTGGGTGAAGGTCTCGGGATTCACCTCCCTGCCGGCCTGCTGCCGGAGCCGATCGTCCCCGATGGCCGCAGCCGCAGCCAGCGCCTCCTCCAGGTCCCCCATCTCCAGCAGGTTCCTGGAGCGGTCCGCAAAGTGCCCCCAGATCCCCGCGAAGCAGTCCGCCTGGAGTTCCTGCCGCACAGAGAGGGCGTTGGCCTCTACGGTGGAGACCCGGCGCTGCTCCTCTCCCACCCGCTGTGAGATCCCCAACAGGGTCTGGACGTGATGCCCGACCTCATGGGCGATCACATACGCCTGGGCCATGTCCCCGGGGGCACCGAAGCGCTGCTGCAACTCGTCGAAGAAACTCAGGTCCAGGTAGACCCTGCGATCCGCGGGACAGTAGAAGGGACCCATCCGGGCGCTGGCCCCCCCGCATCCGGACTGGACCGAGCCGGTGAAGAGGACCAGGCGGGGCTCCTCGTATCGCATCCCCGCTGCCTGGAAGATCCCCTGCCAGGTCTCCTCGGTGTCCGCAAGGATCACGGAGACGAACTCCGCCAGGCGGTCCTCCGCCTCGGGTCTGGGTCCTGAGGCGGGAACGGCAGACCCGGAGCCCCCGCCAGTCAACTGGAGCAACGCCGAGGGGTCCACCCCCAGGGCCAGTGCCAGCACCACCAGCACCACGGTTCCAATGCCTCCCCGGACCACCGCCCGCCCCCCACCCGCTCCCCGGCGGTCCTCCACGTTCCGACTCCGGCGACGATCCTCCCAGCGCATGACCTGTACTCTCCTGAAGGATGTCCTGGTGTAGTGGCTTCTGCTGCGCCTCGTCGTCGCGCCTCCCTGGAGCGGCGCGACGCCCCCCTCGGTGCTCACTCGACTTCTGCTACACTACACCAGCCTTCCGGGTGGACCCATGGAGCGGGGCTCTTCATCAGTCTGGACGCTCCGGGGCCGGGGCGCCAGCGGAGCCCGCCACCGGCAGGACCCTGGCCCGGATCCGGGGATCGGGAAGGGGACAGGCCTCCGGAGGCGGGAGGACCCACCTCCGGATCCGGGCCACCAGCCGATAACCCAGATCGCGCACCGGGCTGGGCACCAGCCCCAGCAGGACCCCCGCCCATCGCCACCCCGGTAGATGGAGCAGGATGGCCCGGACTGCATCGGACCGGAACAACACCTGGCCGTCGAGAAGGAGGACCAGTGTGTCCCCGGCGGCTCCGGCGCCGCCCTCCCCGATCAACTCCTCCCCCACCGGCGAGCCCAGGGGGGCGAAGCGGAAGACCCCCTCCGGGTCCCGCCGGGTCACGAACTGCACGGACCGGGCGCAGAGTCCACAGTCGCCATCGAAGAGAAGCACCGGATGGGCGTCCTGTGCTGCCGCCGGTTGACCCTCGGTGCCCCCTGCGCCAGCCTTCGACCCTGTCCTTCCGCGGAGGGGCGCCCCATCGGATGCCTCCCCCCGTTCCGGGGCGCTTGCCCCCCCTTCCCTGGATGTCCCCATGACGTGGCTGATCCTCCTTCTTGCCGGGTTCTTCGAGATCGCCTGGGCCATCGGGCTCAAGTACACCGAAGGGTTCACACGGGTCGCCCCCACCGCCATCACCCTGGCCCTGCTGGGGGTGAGCGTCTACCTGCTGTCCGTCGCCCTGCGGAGTATTCCGGTGGGGACGGGTTACGCCGTCTGGACGGGAATCGGGGTGGTGGGGACCACCGTCCTGGGCATCCTTCTCTTCGATGAACCCAGGGGGCTCCTCCGCATCGCCTCCATTGCACTCATCCTCGTGGGGCTGGTGGGCGTCCGCCTGAGCGGCCTCGCCCCGGGAAGTCTCCACTGATCCACTAGACCTCAAGTCTTCCAGTCACGGGACGATCCTTCAGGGCATGGAGGACCACTCCCGGTGTGCAACCATGTTTCATAAGGATCCTGCCATGGGCCCGAGCCTCTACACCGGAGCCCCCCAGGGTGCGGCGCCGAAGGGCCCACCCACGCTGCGGATCCTCTTCGTGGACGATGAGTCCATGATCCTGCAGGCGCTGCAGCGGGCGCTGAGCCGGATGCGGCCCACCTGGGCTGTGGATGTAGCCCTCGGCGGGGCCCAGGCCCTCTCCCTCCTCTCACGGACCCCGATGGACGTGGTGGTGGCGGACCTGCACATGCCGGACATGGACGGACCGGCGCTGCTGGAGGAGGTGCGGAAGTCACACCCCTCCATCCTCCGGTATGTGGTATCCGGCTCTGCGGCGGAGGAGTTGGGGCCCGTGAGCCCCGGCCTCATCCAGCGGTTCCTTCCGAAGCCCTTCGAGATGAGCGCCCTCCTGCAGGCCCTCGATATCGCGGAGGACGTGCTCCGGAGCGGAGAGCGGGGGGCGCCGGCCCGGATGTCGGCAGGAGCAGGGTGAGCCTGTGAACCCTCCAGGATCAAGCGGTCGCCCGACGCGTCCGATACTGGACGTCAGTGATCCGTTTCCGCTTCACCCGGACGTTCCATGATCAAGGTCAATCGGTCCTCCACAGCGCGGGGTCCCCGGCTGGACACCCTGGGGCGGGTGGCCTCGGGCGTGGCGCACGAACTCGCGACTCCCATCCAGTTCGTGGACCACAACCTCGACTATGTCCAGCGCTCCCTGGAAGAGCTGATGGACGGGGGGGAGCTGCCTCTGACCGAGTCCCTCCGGGACATCCTGCAGGCGGTGGTGGACGCGCAGGCCGGGGCCCGGACGGCCATGGAGATCATCGGCGCCATGCGCTCCCTCCATCACCCGGGGGCCATGAGTCCGGTGACGGTGGATCTCAACCGTGAACTGGACTCCGCACTTCTCCTGACCCGTCACCGCATCAGCCGGCTGGCCCGGCTGAGGGACGATCGGTCTCCCCTCCCGCCGGTTCCCTGTCACCCCGGTCTCCTGAATCAGGTGGTCCTGAACCTGATCCTGAATGCCGCCGACTCCATCGAGGAGGCAGCGGCGCTGGGAGAGTTGGAACTCCCCGGGGTGATCCGGTTGTGCACCCGGGTCCGCGCCGGGCAGGTGGAGGTCCAGGTGGAGGACAACGGCATCGGAATTCCGGAGGAGGTCCGGGACCGCATCTTCGAGCCCTTCTTCACAACCAAGGAGAGGGAGCGGGGCACCGGTCAGGGGCTCTCCATCGCCCGGGAAATTGTCGAGGTGGGCCACGGGGGAGCACTGGGCTTCCGGTCGAACCCGGACAGGGGGGTCACCTTCGTGGTGTCCATCCCCCTGGAGGCGGCACACCGGAAGGCGGTCCAGCAGAAGGAGGGGGCAGCATGAAGGTCCTGGTGGTGGACGACGAGCCCCTCATCCTCGGGGCTCTCCAGCGTGTCCTGGCCAGGACACGCCCCCAGTGGAGTGTGGATGGCGCCGAGGGTGGTGTCGCCGCCCTCATGAAGATGAAGACCAACCGCCCCGACCTGGTCATGGCGGACCTGGACATGCCGGGGCTCGATGGGGTGGCCCTCCTCACCGCCATCCGGGAGCACTACCCCGATACCGTGCGCATCGTGATCTCCGGCACCGGAGACCCGGACGTGCGCCTCCGCACCGTCCCCCTGGCCCACCGGTTCCTCACCAAGCC
>CAYQVI010000134.1:4403-10146 GCA_964420725.1 uncultured Gemmatimonadaceae bacterium
CTCCAGCGCATGCAGGGAGTTCTCCTTCGAAGAGCACCAGACCCACGGTCTCCTCACGGCCCGGATCGCCTCCCGCACGGTACTTCCCCGGGAGCGGGAGACCGCCTTCACGGCGGGTCTACTGCACGACGTGGGGGGCCTGATCCTGGCCTCCCGGGTGCCGGCGGCCTACACCGACGTCCTGAAGCGGGCCACCGCCGAGCAGAGGCCGCTGGAAGAGGTGGAGCAGGAGATGATGGCCACCCGGCACCCGGTGGTGGGGGCACAGCTCCTGGGGCTCTGGGGACTTCCGGAGGTCATTGTGGACATCGTCGCCCGGCACCACGAGCCCGGGGCCTTCGCCCAGGGGTGGGGAGCCGGTGCCGCCGTGCGGGTGGGGGATGTCCTGGCCCACCTGGCCATGGCCGAGATGGGGAAGGCCTTCCGGGGGCCTCCGGCTCCCCTGCTGGATCCCACCCTCCTGGAGGGTGTGGAGGAAGCCGGAGGAATGGAGGAGTTGGAGTCCATCGCCCGAGAAGAGGCAGGTCGGGCCATCATGGAGCAGCGGAAGGCGTCGTAACCCCTCCCCGACCGGGAGACTCCCCCCGCGAAGAAGCCCCCCCGACCCATCCAGGTCGGGGGGGCTTCTTTGGCGCATGACCCCCGGGCGGGGCCCACGGGGTCACGATCCTGGTCCGGTGTTGCGGGCGGCGCAGTGCTTGGGGGCCGCAGCCAGCCCCGTCCCTCCGCCGCGCTACTGGAACGGGACGGGGAGATCCGGCTCCAGGTTCAGCGACATGAGGTCCACCCGGCGGAAGAGGATCTCCACCCTCCGGTTGGTGGCCCTCCCCTCGGGGGTCTCGTTGCTGGCCACCGGGCGCTGGTCCCCGAACGACTCCACCCGGACCTTGAAGGGGTCGTGGCCATTTTCCACCAGCTCCCTGGCCACGCCCGCGGCCCGCACAGCAGAGAGTTCCCAGTTGGACGGGAAGAAGGGGGTCTGGATGGGGGCGTTGTCCGCATGCCCGGAAACCACGGCCGGCACCATCACGGTGGAGGTGATCTCCGCCAGATAGGGAAAGATCCAGCGACTGGTGGGCTCCATGGTGCCGGAGCCGGAGGCGTAGAGGGCGTTGGAGAGGATCCTGAGGTGGACCCCCTCCTCCGTGGAGAGGACGCTGAGGTCCTTCTCCAGCCCATTCTCCTCGATGAACTCCCGGAGGCGGGCCGCGATCCGGTCCAGCTCCCGCTGGGCCTCCATGGCGGGAGAGCTCTCGAACGGAATCTGGGACGGGGTGGCAGGGGCGCCATCGGGGCGCATGACCGCAGGCCTGGGCGAGGGAACCGGACCCGTGGGGGTGGGATCCTCGATCACGGCGGTTCCACTCATGGCGTTGGACAGGGAGTCACTGGCCAGGAGGAAGCGCTCCATCTTCAATTCCGACATGGAGTAGAGGAGGATGAAGAAGGTGAGCAGCAGGCTCATCAGATCGCCAAAGGTGGTGGTCCAGGCTGGAGCACCCTCCTCCGCCGGCTCCTCGGACTCCTCCTCGACGAATTCCTGTTCGTCGCTCATGCGGCCTCCTTCAGCTCTTCCTCTCCCCGGGTCTCATGCTGCACCAGGAAGGCCTGGAGCTTCTCCTGGAGGATGATTCCGGACTCCCCCCTGAGGAGCGACTCCAGCCCCACCAGCGCCAGCTGGATCTGGGCGTTCTCGATCTGGATGCGTCGTTCCAGCTTGGTGACCATGGGAAGGAAGATCAGGTTGGACACCACGGCGCCGTAGAAGGTGGTGAGTAGCGCCACCGCCATGGAGGGCCCGATGCTGGCCGGATCGGACATGCTGGAGAGCATCTGGACCAGTCCGATCAGGGTCCCCACCATCCCGAAGGCCGGAGCATACTTCCCCATCTCGTTGAAGATTTTCTGCCCCGCCCGATGGTGCTCCTCCATGGAGCGTTTTTCGGTGGAGAGGATCTGGCGGATGGTGGAGGAGTCCGTGCCGTCGGCGATGAGGAGGAGCCCCTTCCGGAGGGCCGGGGTGGGTGCGTCATTGGCCACGTTCTCCAGCGCCACCTGCCCGTCCCGCTTGAGCACCTTCATGGACTTCAGGAGGAACTGGGCCACGGAGATCATCTCGTCGCCCGGGTCATTGAAGACCCGACGGGAGACGGAGACGATGTTCTTCAACTCGCGGAACGGGAAGGCGATGCTGGTGGCGGCACACGTCCCCCCGATGACGATGAGCAACCCCGGGAGGTTGAAGAACGTCATGAGGCTACCACCCAGCAGGATGGCGATCACGACGAGCACCGACCCCGCCAGAACCCCGAAGAGCGAAGCTTTGTCCATGAATCCAGTTCGTGTCCTGGCGCGGAAGTCAGGGAGACCCGCATGGTGAAGCCTTCACCACGGGCCCGGCGCACGCTTCAGAGTATCGGCTCGGACGCTCCGGACTTGACCCCTGCGCCCCGCCTTCAAGCACCTCGCGGGACAGGAAGGCCGGCAGTGCAGGATGGAACCGGCCGGGGCCTCCAGGGGCGGGTGACGGGCCACCTCCTCCAGCAGGATCGGGGAGGCCCCCGGGGTGGTTCCGGCGGCCCGCCGGGCCCATGCAGGGACGTCCGGGCCCTCCCACCGTTGCCCTGGCGAGCCGACTCCGGTATCCTCGGCGGTCCCACCCGCCCCCGTACCGAGCCGCCCTTCCAGGAGCTCCCATGGACCCCCGAGCCACAGCGTCCCGCACCGCCCTCCGGACCCACGGGTTCACCGAATCGGTGATCCGGGAGATGACCCGTGTGGCCAGGGAGCACGACGCCGTGAATCTGGCCCAGGGCTTTCCCGACTTCCCTGCCCCGCAGCTCCTGAAGGACGCCGCCTGCCAGGCCATCCAGGAGGATGTCAACCAGTACGCCATCACCTGGGGGTCTCCCCGGTTCCGGACCGCCCTGGTGGAGAAGTACCGTCGGTTCTACGGGATGGAGGTGGACGGGGACCGGGAGATCACCGTGACCTGCGGGGCCACCGAGGCCATGGCGGCGGTGATGCTGGCGGTGATGAATCCCGGGGACCAGGTGATCGTGCTGGAACCCTACTACGAGAACTACGGCCCCGATGCCGTGCTCTGCGACGCGGAACCGGTCTTCCTGAGGCTGGAGGGGCCCGACTTCCGGCTGGACCCCCAGGCGCTCCGGGCGCTGGTCACCCCCCGTACCCGGGCCATCATCCTGAACACCCCCAACAACCCCAGCGGCCGGGTCTTCGACCGGGAGGAGATGGAAGGGGTGGCCGCTCTCTGCCTGGAGCACGATCTCCTGGCCATCACCGACGAGATCTACGAGCACATCCTGTACGAGGGGGTCCACATCCCCCTGGCCACCCTGCCGGGGATGCGGGAGCGGACCATCACCGTGAGCGGGCTCTCCAAGACCTTCTCGGTGACCGGCTGGAGGGTGGGGACCATCATCGCCCCCCCGGATCTCACCCAGGCCATCCGGAAGGTCCACGACTTCCTCACCGTGGGAGCCCCGGCCCCCTTCCAGGAGGCGTGCGCCGTGGGGATGGAACAGTTGGGGCCGGACTACTACGGGACCATGGTGAAGGAGTACGGCGAGCGCCGGGACATCCTCCACGGAGCTCTCCTGGACGCCGGCTTCGCCTGTGCCCGCCCCCAGGGGGCCTACTACATCCTGGCCGACTTCTCCGCGCTCAGCGACCTGGACGACACAGCCTTCTCCCGGCTCCTCACCAGGGAGGCGGGGGTGACCCCTGTACCCGGATCCAGCTTCTTCCGGGACCCCGGGGATGGCCGGCACCTGGTGCGCTTCGCCTTCTGCAAGAGGGCGGAGACGCTCCAGGAGGCAGGAGAACGACTTCGCAGGTTCGGGGGAGCGGGAGGCTGAGCACCTCCCCGGGGTCTCAGACTTCCTGGGGCACCCCCAGGGGGAGGGGCTCCGAAGGGGACGCAAGGAGCGCCACCTGGGGTTCCCAGCGGGTCATCATCCGCACGAAGGGCATGGCGAAGGCAGGGTCGAACTCCGTGCCGGACCCCTCCACGATGTACTCCAGGATCCTGGGCTGATCCCAGGCATCCCGGTAGGGCCGGTGGGTGGCGAACGCGTCGAAGACGTCGCAGACATGGAGCAACTGGCTGGCGGGATGGCAGGCCCGGGGCTGCCGCAGGTGGGGATATCCCCCGCCGGAGTACCAGATGTGGTGCTCATACGCCACGATGGCCGCCAGCTCCAGCCCCTCGTCCGAATCCATCAGGAGTCGGGCTCCCTCCACCGGATGCTGCTGGATCGCCTCCCGCTCCTCAGGCGTCAGCTTCCCCGGCTTCACCAGGAGGCGTCGATCGATCTTCACCTTTCCGATGTCGTGGAGCACCCCGGCCACACCGATCCCCTGGACCTCCCTGCGGCGCAGCCCCAGGAACTCCGCCAGCGCCATGCTGAGGACCGCCACATTCAGGGAGTGGGTGGTGGTGTACTGGTCATGGTCCCGCATCCGCATCAGGGGGATGAGGAACTGGTCCCCGGCATGCATGGCGGCCATGAGGGAGCGCACCACGAACTCCACCTCCACCATGTCCAGCGCCCGCCCCTGCTCCAACTGCTCCAGGACCCAGTGGAGGGCGTCGGTCTCCTCCCGGAGGGTGTAGGCGGGGACGGACTCCCGTGACGTGGGGCCCTTCACGGGGGCCTCCACACCCAGGGCGCCGAAGCGGATGGGACCCCCCTCGATGGGGAGGGGCCCCGGGGTGTCATCCGGCCCCCGGTTCATCTCGGCATGCAGGCGCTCCACGAACTGGTCGAATACCTCCCGGGAGATGGGCCCCTTCACCTGGATCCGCTGGATCCCCGCCTCCTCGAAGCGCCGCCCCCAGGACCAACGGTCCAGCCCGCCCAGCGTGCGACCATCCATCATCACCTCCCCCCCGAGGAAGGTGACGGCCAGCTCCGGGAACTGGAACAGGAGCTCCTCCAGCGCCAGGAAGGCCCGCTCCAGCGCCCGTTCCCGGGAGGGGTGCGCCGCATCGTAGAGGGAGAGGGCCGAGAGGGCCTGACTCAGGGCGAGAAGGACCTCGGTCATGCCGCCCCCCCCACCGCAGCCCGGACCGAGGGATCCCGGGAGGCCCGGGCCATCGCCAGGACCGCGTCCACCGAGGGGGAACCGGCCCAACGGCGGGCCAGGACCGCCAGCGCCTCCCGCTGGACCGGAGAAGGGGGGCGCAGGGTGGTCCGTCCCAGGAATCCCTTCCGCACCACCAGCTTGAGGAGCGTCTCCCTGGCCGCCGGGACACTGGAGGCCCCCAGCGCCCTCACGGCCGACACCTTCAGCCCCTCCTCCACCGGTCGCTCCAGGATCCGGGTCTCCACCACCTTCACCAGTTCCGGGGGAGTGCCCTCCCACATCGCCACCAGCGCCCGCTGCAGAACCCGCTCGTCCGCGTCCTCCAGAGCCAGCTGAAGGGCCCGGAGACGCCGATCCGGAACCCCCGCAGCCAATCCCACGGCTTCTCGCCGCACCCGGGCATCCCCGTGGCGGAGGAAGGGCATGGGATCGAACCCCCCGGGAAGGTCCGAGAGCCCGTTGGCCAGCGCCAGGCGGTTCCTCAATACATACCATCGCAGGTCATCCATACGCTGGAGGGCCCGGATGGACGCCTGCTCCCCCAGACTCCGGAGGCAGTCGAAGAGCTTCCGTCGCGTGGCCCTGGAACCGGAGAGGGCCAGGGCGTCCAGGAGGGGATCGATGGCCCGCC
>CAYQVI010000135.1:0-10022 GCA_964420725.1 uncultured Gemmatimonadaceae bacterium
CCACCTCAAGGATCTGGATGGAGCGCCCCGTACGGGCAGCCACTCCGGCCAGGACTCCCTGGAAGTCCTCCTGGGTCACCCGCCCCGAGCAGCTACAGGTCAGGAGGATCCCTCCCGGCGCCAGAACGTTCACCGCCGCTTCATTCAGCCGCGCATACCCCTTGAGGGCCGAGGGAATCCCCTTCCGGGACCGGGCATAGCGGGGCGGGTCCAGCACCACAAGATCGTAGCTCCGCCCCGCCGCCGTCTCCTCATCCATCCAGCGAAAGGCATCCGAGCGGACGAATCCCACCCGGTCCGAGAGGCCGTTGGTTTCCGCGTTCACCTGCGCCAGTTCCAGGGCCGGGGCGGAGACATCCACTCCCACCACCGACCGGGCTCCTCCCCGGGCGAGGGCCAGGGAGAAGCTCCCCGTGTAGCAGCATACGTCCGCCACCCTGCGCCCCTCCCCGAAGGCCGCCACCCGGCGACGGGTATCCCGCTGGTCCAGGTAGAAGCCGGTCTTCTGGCCGGTCCCTGCATCCACGGCCAGCGTCAGCCCGTCCTCCTCCACCAGGAGGCGCTGGGGAGGGGGTTCGCCCCGCACCGGCCCGTCCCTGAGTTCCAGCCCCTCCTCCTCGCCGATCCCCTTCTCCGTCCTGAGCACGATCCCCCGGGGATGGAGCGCCTCCTCCAGGAGGTCCAGGAGGAGTTCCCGCCGGGAGGCCAGCGCCAGGGAGGTGAACTGGACCGTCAGCCATTCCCCGTAGCGGTCCACCGTCAGCCCCGAGAGGCCGTCGCCTTCGCTGAAGACCAGTCGCACCGCGCCGGGACCCACTTCCGGAGGGGGAGTGCGACCGGCGGCGGCCAGGGTCCGGCGCAGGGCCAACGCCTGGTGGAGCCGCCCCCGCCAGAAGTCGGCGTCCAGCGGCTCGTCCTCCCATCGGTATCCCCGCACCACGATCTGGCTCCGGGCATTCCAGAGGCCCCTGCAGACGAAGCTCCCATCTGCGGCGAGGAGGCGGACCTCCTCCCCATCCTCCGGGGACCCGGAGACCGATGCCACAGAACCGGAGAAGACCCATGGATGGCGACCCAGGGAGAGGCCGCCACGACCCTGGCGCAACTGGACGGTATTCAGGAAACCCCCGCAGCGGCCCGGCTGGCCTCCCGGGCACGCTCGGTCATCTCCGCGTCGATCTCCTCCCAGATCCGGCCCATGAGCACCGGGTCCCGTCCATGGACCTCCACGAACAGCAGGAGATCCTCCGGGGTCAGTTCCCGGGCCTGCAGGATGGAGTCCCGTGTGGGCATGTCCAGCTCTCCTGTGGGAGCCCGGAGCGCCGCCTCCCGGAGCGCCACATACGCCTCAACGAAGGCGGCGCGGGGGATGGTGTCAGGGGTGGATCCTCCACAGGAGAGGAGGGCTCCGGAAAGGAGGAAGAGGACGAGGGACCGACGAAACAACGGGAGGGGATTCATGGGGAGAAGGGTGGAGCGGGGACGGGTGGGGGTCAAGGGGCGGACAGGCTCCATGAGGCGGCACCGGTTGCCGCCGGATCGGGCGGTTGGGTAAGATTGGCGCTGGAACGCACTCCTCCAGGATCGACGTCCTTCCCCGCCCGGTGTATGTCGTCGGCCTCCAAGCGATTCGCGCCCGTGACCCCATCCTCGCTGCGCATGACCGGTTCCCATACCTCCCCGCCCTCCTCCCCAGGGGGGATTCCCTCCACCCTGCCGACCCCCTCCTCCGTCCCAGCCCCCTCCGGCAGGCGGTTCCGGGTGGGTGCCCCCCGCCCTGGTGCAAGGGCCATCGGGCTCCTGTTGCTGGCGGTGGCGTCCCTTCCCGCCGGCGCGGCAGCCCAGGCCATCCCGTCCCCCCGGGATGTCTTCGGCTGGGAGATGGGGGAGCGCTTCACGGATGCCCGGCAGGTGGTCCGCTACTTCGACACCCTGGCATCGGCATCGCCACTGGTGACCGTGGAGCGGTACGGGACCAGCAACCAGGGGCGGGAGCTGGTGCAGGCCATCATCGCATCACCGGCCCACATGGCCCGTCTGGATGCGATCCTGCAGGCGAACGAGGAGCTGACGGACCCGGACCTTCCGGAGGCCCGGGCCCGGGAGATCGCCGCCTCGAATCCAGCGGTCCTCTTCTTCACCTACGGGATCCACGGAAACGAGTCCTCCTCCAGCGAGGCCGCCCTGTGGACAGCCTGGGATCTGGCCACCGGGGACCCGTCGGTGGCAGGGGTCCTTGATTCGGTGGTGGTGGTGATGGATCCGGTGGCCAACCCCGACGGTCGAGACCGATACGTGGAGTGGTTCCGGAACGCCATGGGTGCAGAGCCCGATCCGGACCCCGCCGCCCGGGAGCACCGGGAGCCGTGGCCCGGGGGGCGGACCAACCACTACCTCTTCGACCTGAACCGGGACTGGGCCTGGATGAGCCAGAAGGAGACCCGGGTCCGCCTGGCCACCTGGAGCCGCTGGAATCCCCAGGTCCATGTGGACTTCCACGAGATGGGGTACAACTCCACCTACTTCTTCTTCCCGGCGGTGAGGCCCATCAACCCCATCTATCCGGAGCACATCCTGGAGTGGGGAGAGCGCTTCGGAGCGGGGAATGCCGAGGCCTTCGACGAAGCCGGGTGGCTGTACTTCACCGCCGAGTCCTTCGACCTGTTCTACCCGGGCTACGGCGACTCGTGGCCCTCCCTCTCCGGGGCCATCGGGATGACGTACGAGATGGCTGGGAGCGGCGCAGGGGGACTGGCCATCCGGCGGGAGGATGGCACCATCCTCACGCTGGCGGACCGGGCCCTCCGCCACCGGGTGGCGGGGCACGCCACCCTCCGCACCGCCGCCCAGGGGAAGACCGACCTCCTGGAGGGGTTCGCCGGCTTCCACCGCACGGTGGACGAGGGTCAGTCGGACATCCTGCTGATTCCTGGCGAGCACCCCGGGCGCATCCGGGCGCTGGTGCAACTCCTCCTGGACCAGGAGATCCAGGTGGAGCAGGCGTCCCGGGACTTCCGTGGGGAGGGCGAACCCCACCCGGGTTTTGGCTCCCGCACCTCCTTCCCGGAGGGAACCTTCCTGGTGCGGGCGCGGCAGCCCAGGGGTCGCCTGGCCATGACCCTCCTGAATGCCGACACGTACCTGGATGCCGAGTTCTCGTACGATATCACCGGGTGGTCGCTCCCCTTCGCCGTAGGGGTGGAGGCGCACACCGTCCCCCGGGTGGCCGATGCAGGCTGGGAGCGTGTGGTGTCGCTCCCCCAGAGGACCGGTCCCCCTGCCGCCGATGCCCGCTTCGGCTACCTGGTCCGCCCCTCCTTCGAGGTGGCCCCCGCCATCGTGGACTTCCTGGAGGCCGGAGGGCGAGCCCTTGTGATGGCGGACACCTTCCGCCTCGGGGGGGAGTCCTATCCGTCAGGGACCTGGTTCCTCTCCCGGGAGCGGAACGACGACCTGGATCGGCTGACCTCCCAGGTGGGGCTTGGTCCGCACCTGATTCCCATCCGCACGGGGCTCACCGAGCGGGGGCCCGACCTGGGAACCAACGGTGCCACCCCGGTTGAGCTTCCCCGGGTGATGCTCCTCACCGGGGAGGGGACCACCGCCAATTCGGCGGGTGCCCACTGGTTCTTCCTGGAGCAGCGTCTGGGGATTCCGTTCCAGAGGGTGAACGTGGCGGACGTGGTCCGCACGGACCTCTCGGAGTGGGACGTGATCATCTCCCCCGCTGGAGGGGTGGCGCAGGCTCTGGGCGCCCGGGGGGTGGAGGCCCTCACCACCTGGGTCCGCAACGGAGGCACCCTGGTGGCTGCCGGGAGCTCTGCCTCGGGGCTGGGACGGGAGGTGGCCTCCATCGAGCTCCGGGAGCACCCGGAGGAGGATCTGGAGCGGGGCGAGCGCCTGGAACGGGCGCTCCGGACCCGGGAGGAACGGGAGCGGGACCGGTGGAGCGAGTCGATTCCCGGCACCATCCTCCAGGTGGAGCTGGATCCCCGCCACCCCCTGGGCTTCGGGTCCGGGGCCGACGGGACCCCGGGTCGGATGTTCGTCCTCTCCGGGGGAACGGCCTTCGAGCCCGACGAGGAGTTCGAGTCCGCTGCATGGTTCCCCGGAGGTGTGACCCGGATCAGCGGAGTGATCTCGGGGGACAACCTCCAGCGCCTGGACCGCTCCGCCTGGGCGGTGCAGAAGCGTCTGGGTGGGGGTTCCGTGATCCTCTTTGCGGATGATCCCCTCTTCCGGATGTTCTGGTATTCCGGGTTTCAGCCGTATACCAACGCCCTCCTTCTGGGGCCGGCGTTCTGACCCGGGGGGGACCGCTCCCCCCGGCCCGGGTGTAGGTGGACCTGGTGCTCGCAACCTCTGTACCCTGACCTGGTGAGCGTTCCGATGGAGCAGGAGAGCCTCCACCCCGGCCGTCATCCCCGATCCAGGGCCTGGTTGGCCCTTCTCCCTGCCCTGGTCCTCGGGTGCGCAGTGAATCCCGCCACCGGGGCGCGTCAACTCTCCCTGGTGAGCGAGTCCCAGGAGATCGCCATGGGGCGGGAGTACGACCCCCAGGTGGTGTCCCAGATGGGGCTCTACCCCGACTCGGCCCTCCAGCGGTATGTCAGCAACCTGGGGATGCAGATGGCCCGGGCCTCCGAGAGGCCCAACCTCCCCTGGAGCTTCCGGGTCCTGGATGACCCCCTGGTAAATGCCTTCGCAGTCCCCGGGGGGTTCATCTACATCACCCGGGGGATCCTGGCCCACATGGATTCCGAGGCCGAACTGGCGGGGATCCTGGGACACGAGATCGGCCACGTCACCGCCCGGCACTCGGTGAACCAGATGAGCCGACAGCAGTTGGCCCAACTCGGGCTGGGTGTGGGGATGATCCTCCGGCCGGAGCTCCAGCAGTTCGGCGATCTGGCCGGGGCGGGGCTGGGGCTTCTCTTCCTGAAGTACGGGCGGGACGACGAGTACGAGTCGGATGACCTGGGGGTCCGCTACATGCGGCAGGCCGGGTACAACCCCCGGGAGCTGGCTTCGGTCTTCAGGACCCTGGCCGCCCTGTCGGGGGAGGGAGGGGGAGGGCGTCCACCGGAGTGGGCGTCGACGCATCCGTTCCCCGAAAACCGGGAGGAACGGATCCTGGCGGCCGTGAGCGAAGCGGACGCACAGGGGTTGGAGGTGGGACGGGAGAGGTTCCTGGAGCGGCTCGACGGGATCGTGTTCGGGGACAACCCCAGGGAGGGGTTCTTCCGGGAACACGTATTCCTCCATCCCGAACTGGCCTTCCGGCTGGATTTCCCCTCGGGATGGCGCACCCAGAACACCCGCAATGCTGTCCAGGGGATGAGTTCCCAGCAGGACGCGGTCATGCAACTCGACCTGGCCTCCCAGGGGAGCGCCGCCGAAGCCCGGGCCGCCTTCCTGGGGATCCAGGGGATGCAGGTAGGGCAGCGCTGGGAGCGGAGCGTGAACGGATTGCCGGCCGTCTGGGCGGAGTTCACCGTGGCCGCCGAGAGTGGCACACTCAATGGCGTGGCGGGATTCGTGGAGTACGGGGGGCGGGTCTACCGCCTCCTGGGCTACGGAACCCCGGCAGGCTGGCAGAGCCGGGGGAACACCGTCCGGTCGGCCCTGGAGAGCTTCCAGCGGGTCACGGACCGGAGCGTCCTGGACCTCCAGCCCCGTCGCCTGGAGATCGTGCGACTCCCCTCCGCCATGTCGTTCGATGAGTTCCTGCGCCGCTTCCCTTCCAGTGAGGAAAGCGCTGTGGTGGCCCTCATCAACGGGGCGGAACCGGGCCAGTCACTGGAAGCGGGCCGGCTCATGAAGCGGGTGGTGGGAACCCGCCCGTGACCCTTCCCCCGGCCCGGGGTCTCCCTCCGGGACGCCGGCCTGCTGGTCCGGTTCTTGAAACCTCCTGTAGCCAGACCACCCGCCTGTACCCCGGTTCCGCCGGGGCGGCGGGACGATTGCTCCGGAGGGACCGCAGACCTGCCTGATTGGCAGATTCCCCCTCCGGTGTCCGCTGGATGAACCTGGAGGAACCCGATGATCAGCTTTGATCGCCTGACCGTGAAGGCCGGTGAAGCCATTCAGGCCGCAGCCGCCGATGCACGCCGCCGGGGCAACCCCGAGATCGACGGCACCCACCTCCTGGGAGCCCTGCTGGAGCAGGAGGAGGGGATCGTGATCCCCATCCTCCAGAAGCTGGGGATCCCGGTGCAGCGGATCCAGGAGCAGACCGGGGCGGCGCTGGCCCGGCTGGCCCGGGTGGAGGGAGGGGCGGACCCCCGGATCTCCAGGGATCTGAACCGGGCGCTGGATGCCGCCGAGGCACGGGCCCGGGCCCTCAAGGACGAGTACATCTCCACGGAGCACCTCCTCCTGGGTCTCACCGAGGAGAAGGGGGACGCCGCCCGGATCCTGAAGGACTCCGGAGCAGGGACCGATGCAGTCCTCCAGGCGCTGGAGGGGGTCCGGGGCTCCCACCGGGTCACGGACCAGAATCCCGAGGAGAAGTACCAGGCGCTGGCCCGCTACAGCCGCGACCTCACCGCCGCCGCCCGGCAGGGGAAGCTGGACCCCGTCATCGGCCGGGACGAGGAGATCCGGAGGGTGATCAAGGTCCTGGCCCGACGCACCAAGAACAATCCCGTGCTCATCGGTGAGCCCGGGGTGGGGAAGACCGCCATCGTGGAAGGGTTGGCGCAGCGCATCGTGGCCGGAGACATCCCGTCCTCCCTGGCGGACAAGAAGGTCCTCTCCCTGGACATCTCCTCCATGCTGGCAGGGGCCAAGTACCGGGGCGAGTTCGAGGAGCGGATGAAGGCGGTCCTGAAGGAGATCACCGAGGCGGAGGGACGCTTCGTGATCTTCATCGACGAGATGCACACCATCGTGGGGGCGGGGGCCGCCGAGGGCGCGGTGGACGCCGGGAACATGCTGAAGCCCGCCCTGGCCCGGGGGGAGCTCCGGGTGGTGGGGGCCACCACGCTGGACGAGTACCGGAAGCACATCGAGAAGGACCCGGCTCTGGAGCGGCGCTTCCAGCCGGTCTTCGTGGCCCCTCCCTCCGTGGAGGACTCCATCGCCATCCTCCGGGGACTGAAGGAGCGATACGAGGTGCACCACGGGGTCCGGATCACCGACGATGCCCTCATCGCCGCGGCCCGGCTCTCCGACCGCTACATCGGGGGCCGATTCCTCCCGGACAAGGCCATCGATCTCATCGACGAGGCAGGGTCCCGCCTCCGGATCGAGATCGACTCGCTCCCCCAGGAGATCGACCAGGTGGAGCGGCGAATCACCCAGCTGGAGATCGAGCGGCAGGCGCTGGCCCGGGAGGAGGACCGTTCCGCCCGGGAGCGCCGGGCCGGGATCGAGGCCGAGCTGGCGGAGCTCCGGGAGCGGAGTTCCACCATGAAGGCGTCGTGGCAGGCGGAGAAGGATGCCATCCAGACCATCCAGACGCTGAAGGAGCGGGTGGATGAGCTCCGGGTGGATGCCGAGCGGGCCACCCGCACCGGGGACCTGAACCGGGCTGCGGAGGTGCAGTACGGCGAGATCCCCCGCACCCGGAAGGAGCTGGAGGCCGCAGAGACGCGGCTCCATGAGCTCCAGGCGGATGGGAAGTTCCTGAAGGAGGAGGTGGACGCCGACGACATCGCCGAGGTGGTGTCGGAGTGGACCGGCGTCCCCGTCACCCGCCTCATGGAGTCGGAGCGGCAGAGGCTCACGCACCTGGAGGACCTCCTGGCCGCCCGGGTGATCGGTCAGCGCCCCGCCGTGGTGGCGGTGGCCAATGCCGTCCGGCGCTCCCGGGCGGGGCTCCAGGATCCCAACCGACCGGTGGGGTCGTTCATCTTCCTGGGTCCCACCGGGGTGGGGAAGACGGAGACGGCCCGGGCGCTGGCGGAGTTCCTCTTCGACGACGAGCGGGCCATGGTCCGGATCGACATGTCGGAGTACCAGGAGAAGCACGCCGTGGCCCGCCTCATCGGCGCCCCTCCGGGCTACGTGGGCTACGAGGAGGGTGGCCAGCTCACGGAGGCGGTCCGGCGCCGTCCCCACGCGGTGATCCTCTTCGACGAGATCGAGAAGGCCCACCCCGACGTGTTCAACGTCCTCCTGCAGATCCTGGACGACGGTCGGCTCACCGACTCCCAGGGGCGGACGGTGGACTTCCGGAACGCCGTGATCATCCTCACCTCGAACATCGGTAGCCCCATGATCCTGGAGCGGACCGGTCAGGTTCCCTGGGAGCAGATCGACCAGGCGGTGCGCCGGGAGTTGCAACAGCACTTCCGCCCGGAGTTCCTGAACCGGGTGGACGACATCATCCTCTTCCGTCCGCTGGACGAGGCGGACCTGGCCCGGATCGTGGACCTGCAGATCGACCGGGTCCGGGGGCTGGCCGCCGACCGGGGGGTGACCCTGGAGCTGGGGGACGAGGCCCGGCGGTTTGTGGCCCGGGAAGGGTACGATCCGGCCTACGGGGCTCGCCCCCTGAAGCGGGCCATCCAGCGGTTGGTCCAGGATCCCCTGGCCATGCACCTCCTGGAGGCGGAGTACGAGGAAGGGGTGGTCATCCGGGTGGAGTTGGATCCGGAGGGGGAGGGACTGATCCTCCGGGATGTTCCCCGGGAGGGGCCGGTGGAGGCCGGTGCCGGCGCTTGACGGCGCCGTGTGGCGAGACGACACTTCGGCGTTCCGGTGGTCGGGGGAGGAGCCTCCTCCCCCGACCGGCCGTCTCCACAGGGTTCTCCCCTTCCCGGAGGTCGCTGGTGCGGTCCCTCACCCGCAGGGTGGCGCTTCCATGCGTCCTGCTCGTCCTCGCCGGCTGCGTCACCACCTCGTCCGGTGGGACGTCCGACGCTGCCGTGGCCCCGGCGCTGTCGGTGGAGCGCTTCCTCCAGGCCGCGAATCAGCAGGACCTGGACACCATGGCCCGGATCTTCGGGACCTACGATGGCCCGGTGGGAAACACCGGTAGCTCCGTGGGGTGCGCCTTCAAGAAGATGGGGTCCTGGATCGGGCTCTCCGATGCCTGTATCAGCCGGATGGATGTGGAACTGCGGATGAACACCATCGCCCTGATCCTCCGTCACGACGACTACCAGTTGGGGCAGGATCAGACGGTCCCGGCGCGCCGGCATCCCACCACCATGATCCCGGTGACCCTGGTGCAGGGGCAGAACCGGATCCAGGGGATCCCCTTCACGGTGGTCCGGAGTGGGAATGGACGGTGGCTCATCGAGCAGATCGACCTGGAGCGGATCACCCGCACCCGGTAGGGGTCGGCTACGGCTCGGAACTGCAGTGGACTTCCACCAACTCCACGAGGGTTCCCCCCGTGCTCTCGGGGTGGATGAAGGCCACACGATGGCCCCCGGCTCCGGTGCGGGGCTCCCGGTCGATGAGGCGAAAGCCTTCCACTTCCAGCCCCCGAAGGGTCTCGGCCAGCTCCTCCACGGCCCAGGCCACATGGTGCAGCCCCGGACCGCGCCGCCGGAGGAAGCGCCCGACGGGGGTGTCCTCCGCCAGCGGCTCCAAGAGTTCCACGGAGCCCACCAGGAGGACCCGGACGCCCTGATCGGGAAGCTCCTCCGCGACGGAACCGGAGACCCCCTCCAGGCGTTCATAGAGGGGCCGGGCCGCTTCCAGGGAGGGGACGGCGATCCCCAGGTGGTGGAGGGAGTGGAAGGGAGAGCGGACCAACGGAACCTCTTCTGTCAGGACAGGGTGGAGACCAACTCCGGCAGGCGCGCTCGGAGACACGTCCGGCGGAGCCTACCGCCGGTTTCGATTCAGATCAAGGAGAGATCATGGCCGAGAGCCAGAACCTCGTGACGGTGACCGACGATACCTTCGCCGACTCCGTCGAGCAGTCGAAGGGCTTGATGATCGTGGATTTCTGGGCCGTGTGGTGCGGCCCGTGCAGGCTGATCGCCCCCATCATGGAGCAGCTCGCCGACGAGTATGCCGGCAAGGGCGTCACCGTGGGGAAGCTGGACGTGGATCACAACCCG
>CAYQVI010000136.1:0-10010 GCA_964420725.1 uncultured Gemmatimonadaceae bacterium
CGGGGATCACCCACGACCATGGGGAGAACTTCATCTTCTTCGACAACTTCTCCATTGCCCAGTACTACCGCATCGGGGTGGACATGCGGGACCCCTACTGGGTGTATGGGGGCCACCAGGACAATGGAAGTTGGGCAGGACCCAGCTTCAGCCGGGACGTCCGGGGGATCCTGAACGACTCCAACTGGAAGGTCCACTGGGGGGACGGGATGGACATCCAGATCGACCCCACGGACTGGCGCCGGGTCTACAGCACGGCGGAGAACGGGAAGACCCGCTACTACGACGCCCTCACCTACCGGGACGTACGCACCGACCCCAATGCCCGGAACGTGACGAACTGGCGGGAGGTCATCGGCGCCGACACTGCCCGGCGGAACCTCCGCTTCAACTGGGCCTCCCCCTTCGTGATGTCCCCCCACGACCCCACGGTGCTCTACCTGGGGGGGAACCACCTGCTCCGCACCACGGACGGGGGCGTGAACTGGACCGCCATCTCCCCGGACCTCTCCACCCAGGATCCGGAGAAGATCGTCATCGGCCGGAGCGGCGGCCTCACCCTGGACAACTCCGGCGCGGAGCACCACGGGGCCATGACCTCGGTGGCGGAGTCCCACGTCCAGCCGGGGGTGATCTGGACCGGGACCGATGACGGCAACATCCATGTCACCCGGGACGGGGGAGCCACCTGGACCGACGTACGGCGGAACCTCACCGGGGTACCCGCCAACACCTGGGTGGCCCGGATCGAGGCCTCCCACTTCGACGCCGGAACGGCCTATGTGGCCTTCGAGAAGTACAGGGAGGACGACTTCACCCCCTGGATCTACCGGACCCGGGACTTCGGAGCCACCTGGGAGGACATCACAGCCAACATCCCCCACGGGCATGTGGTGCATGTGGTACGGGAGGACCTGAGGAATCCGGATCTCCTCTTCGCCGGCACCGAGTTCTCCATGTGGATGTCGCTGGACGCCGGGGAGAACTGGCACCGTTTCAACAACAACCTCCCCCACGTGAACATCCAGGACCTGCTCATCCACCCCCGGGAGATGGACCTGGTGGCGGGGACCCATGGCCGGGGAATCTGGATCCTGGACGACATCCGCCCCCTGCAGCAGCTCACCCCCGAGGTGCGGGGCCGCCCGGTGCACCTGTTCGACCAGAAGGTGGCCACCATCTGGGAGAACCGGAGCCGAGGGGGGCAGAGGGGGCACTTCTGGTTCGGCGGCGAGAACCCCAGGACCTTCCAGTCTGCGGGGACGCTCCCCCGGGTGCGCCACCAGAACTACGCGGTGATCCCCTACTGGATGGGGGCCTCGGGGCAGGGGGATGCCACCCTGGAGATCCGGAGCGGGGACGGGAGCCGGGTGCATCGGACCACGGTCCCCGGGAACCCGGGGGTCGGGCGCTACGAATGGAACTACCGGTTCGACGGCGAGGAGGAGGCGGGGCCGGGGACCTACCACATGACGCTCCGCCGGGGGGCGGCCACCTCCACCACCACGCTCGTGGTGCGGGAGGATCCCATCCTCCGGGAGGGGGCGGCGGACCGGTAGGGGCCCGGGGGCGGCCGCCCCCGGGACACACGAAGAGAGGGCCGGGGGCGAATTCGCCCCCGGCCCTCACCCTGTTCAGGACGCCGGTCAGCCCGGCCCCCGTTGCTGCGTGGTCCGTTCCCCCGCTAGCTGCACCCCGCCAGCGAGGCGATGGCCGGAGGGCACTGCTCGGGATTCAGCGGCGGCGCACTTCCCGGCTGCCCCCCTCCTGCGCTGTAGATCGGGATGGCCAGTAGCTCCTGGTCCGCCAGCGGCATGGGCCAGTGCACCTCGGTGCCCTCGATGAGCCCCTGCCACCCCCGGCGGTCCCACCACGACACGTACCCCTCGGACCCCATGGTCTCCAGGGACTTCTCATAGCGGAACACGTCCCACAGGCTTCCGCACTCCCCGTTGAACTTCCGGGGGGTGCAGTTGCCGCTGGCGTTCTGCGGCGCCCCCGCCAGAGTGGCCGGCTCGAGGCCGCCGTTGGCCACCCGGGTCTTGTTGATCAGGGGGAGCGCCTGTTCCGGCTGTCCCAGCCACAGGTACGCCTCGGCCCGGAGAAGGTCGATCTCCGCCTCGGTGATGGTCACCAGGGGGGTGGTCTGCCAGCTGTTCCCCCGGCCCCACCGGTGGAAGTAGTAGTAGGTCCGACGCCCGGTGCCGCGCTCGGCCGCCCAGACGTTCGCGATATGCTGCCCCACGTAGCTCCCTTCCCCCTGGGCCTGCGACACGATGGGCGTCCGGTCCGGATCGATGATCCGCCGGTCGTCCACCGTCATGACGAACGGCGTCCGGTCCGGCCACGGCGTGGAGAACCAGTTCTGGAATCCTCCGCTCTGGTCTGCCACGCCCAGCGTGTAGTAGCTGGGGCGGATGTGGTCGCTGGGGACCGTCGAGCGCTGCCGGGCGATGAGCCGCTGGAAGTTGTGCTCGATGACGTCCGGTGCCCCCACCGGGGCGAAGGTGGTGGTGCGGGCCTGGTCCAGGAGGTTCAACACCCCCTGCCAGTCCACCGCCGCCTTCTCCTCCCTGGAGCGGGGGAGGTAGGCCATCAACCGGGCCTGGTAGAGGCGGATCAGTCGCTGGAACTCCCCGGGCGACAGCTCCACCCCGGAGATCCACCGCTCCGGGGTCTGCACCGGGAGGGTGACGTTCTCCTGGCCCACAATGCGCAGCGCTTCGTTCAGCTGCGCCATGGCCGTGTCCGCAACCTCCGTGTAGGGTCTCAGGAGACCCTGTACCTGCTGTCCCCCTCCGGAGAAGGTCAGGGTGTCGGAGGCCACGTTCTCACTGAACACGTATCCCCGGTCGAAGCTCAGCGCCACGTAGCTGTGGGCCAGCCCCTGGACGAACTTGGCGAAGGCCCGGGCCCGCTCGGTGACGTTGACACCCCCCTCCCGGATGATGACGTCCTCATCCCCGTCCAGCGCCCGGAGCCCGGTGTTCACCTGGGCAATGGCGCTGTACCAGTCTCGCCAGGGGAAGAAATGGGACTGGTTGCCGGCTCCCACCACCGTGGTGATGGGCACCCGGGGTTCGGCGGAGCGCTCCAGCACCCCGAAGCAGCCGAAGCCCCCGCTGAAGGAGCCGGAGATGGCCGCCGCCGTGAGGCCTGCGCTGTTCTGCTGGGCCCGGTTGTAGAAGGTGATGAAGGACGTGGCGATCAACGTCTCCAGGTCCGCCGGGCTGTTCTGGACCGAGGTAAGGTCCGGGTTGTTCGGGTTCGTGACGTCCAGGTCCTGACAGGCCCCAAGGACCAGCGTCACGAGGATGATGAAGAATCCTCTGATGTCGCGCATGGCTGGTGTTCTCCGGGTACGGTTCAGAACTGGATGTCGAGACTGAACGTGAAGGTCCGGTAGCTCGGGAAGTTGAAGTCGTCGAAGCGCTCCAGCGGAGTGCCCACCGCCGGGTCGTAGCCCGTGTAGTCCGTCCACAGCCAGAGGTTGCGTCCCACCACCGAGAGGGACATCGCGTCCATTCCGGTACGGGCCAGGAAGCCGAACCGGCTCGGGTCCAACCGGTAGCTCAGCGACACCTCCCGGAGGCGGATGTGGTCTGCATCCTCCACCCACCAGGAGTTGAAGCGGTTCACGTCGTAGAGCGCCGCCACGTAGTAGTTCAGCGGCTTCTTCTCCGCCTCGGCCTTGGTGTGCTGATCCTGTAGCGCCGAGCGACCCCACTGGTTCATCCGCTGCAGGGTGGCGTTGTAGACCTGCCCGCCGATCTGGGTGTCCACCAGCCCGTAGAGGCTGAAGTTCCCCCACCGCACGGTGTTGGAGATCCCGAGGTTCAGGTCGGCGTTGCCGTTCCCCACCACGTGGGTGTTCCGGAGCCCGTCGTCATCCACCCGCATGATGGGCATCCCCCAGTCGTAGGTGCGGCCATCCACCTGCACCTGGGTGCCCCACAACTCCTTGGCCACCCCGTCCCGCCAGCTGTTTCCCTCGCCCACAGCCACCAGGAGGCCGTCGTCGTTCACAGCAAAGGCGCCCCGGGCACTGCCGGACACCTGGTTGGCGATGTGGTCGAAGTTCTTCGCCCACATGGGGATCCGCATGGTGCCGATCTCCTCGCCGGCACAGCGGAACTGGAACTCGTCGGTGAAGCAGGGTGCGTTGAACTCGGTGATCTTGGCCCGGGAGCGGTCCGCCACCAGACCCACCGACCAGGCGAAGTTGTTGGTCTCTACGGCCTGGAAGCGGGCCTCCAGCTCGAAGCTGCTCCCCTCGATGGTTCCGGCGTTCTGCCACTGGCTGTTGAAGCCGAACATGGCGGGCAGAGGGATGTTCAGGAGCTGGTCCGTGGTGGTCTGCCGGGCGTAGTTCATCTCCAGCGAGAAGCGCCGGAACAGAACCATGTCCAGACCGAACTCCTGCTCCAGCGTCTGCTCCGGCTTCAGCCGGGGATTCCCCAGCGTCGCCAGGCTCAACTGACCGCCGGAGGAGACGTTGAAGACCTCGAAGCGGTCCGAGAAGTTGGGTCGTCCCCCTGCCGTGCCCCGGGAGTACCGGAGCCGGAACTCGTCCACGCTCTCCAGCGGCCACCACTCCTCGTTGGCCATCCGCCACCCGGCGCTGAACCGGTAGTAGTTGTGCCAACGCTCCTCGGGGCCGAACAGGGAGCTTCCGTCCCTGCGCACCAGGGCGCTGATCAGGTACCGATCGGCATACTCCAGATCGGTGGTGAGGAAGGCTCCCTGCGACCGGATGAAGCTCTCGTCGGAGAGGATGAAGACCGAGCGGTTGGTCCCCAGGTCGGGGATGCCCCCCACCGCCGCGTCCTGCCCCCTGGCATCCACCCGGTGGTTCTCCTCGTCCTCGATGAGTCCCCGCACGGAGGCCCGCACGGTCAGATCCCCGAACTGCTGGTTCGTGGAGAGCCCGGCGGAGGCGTTGATCCCCCGGGTATACCGGGAGTCACGGCGGGATGAGCCGTCGCCTCCCTCGGGGCGGTCCGGGGTCTTCACCCCCCGGGGAACGAAGCTCCGGAAGAGGCGGTCGGAGCGGTCATAGCTCAGGTTGGCGTCCAGCCCCAGCCACGACACCGGACGGTAGCGGAGATCCACACCCGCCAGGATGCGGTTCGCCTCCCACTCGTTCGTGTTGTTGAAGTTGTGGTAGAGGGGATTGGTGCGGATCCCGAACTGGTCCGGCTGGAAGGCGTAGGGGGTGCCGTCCTCGTCGGGGGTCAGGAGGCTTACGTCCGGGGCGGTGAAGATGAACGAGAAGAAGTCCCCGCCATCCTGCCCGGAGAGTTCATCCCGGAGCGATGTCATGATGGAGGTGCTCAGCGAGATGCTCAGGTCGTCCCGGGGACGGTGGTCCACGTTCAGGCGCACGTCGGTGCGCTGGTAGCCGTCGTTCTCCCGCATGGGGCCCTGGTCATCCTGGAATCCGGCGGTGGCCAGCCAGCTCGTTCCCGCGGTGTTCGATCCCACCGACAGGGTGTGGAGCTGGGTGTCCCCGGGGCGGAAGAGGGCATCCACATGGTCGAAGACCGGCCCCGGGTACTGCTGGTCCTGGAAGCCGAAGCGGGTGGTGGCCGCCAGGAAGCGATCACTCACCACCTGTCCGTTGCTCCCCAGGAAGTTCCCCTGCTCGTCCATCCGGAAGTTGTGCCGGGTGGCGAAGGCGATGGGGTTCATGATCTCGCTGGTGCCGTACTCGCTGCGCCAGCGGAACTGGGTCTGCCCCTCGGGGATGCTGGAGCCCCGGCGGGTGCGGATCTGGATGACGCCGGCTGCCGCCCGGGAGCCGTACAGGGACGCTGCGGCGGCCCCCTTCACCACCTCCAGGCTCTCGATGTCCAGGTTCGAGATGTCCATGGTGCGACCGGTGATGATGACCCCGTCCACCACGATCAGCGGATCGTTGGAGCGGGAGAGGCTGGTGGGGGTCCGGAGCACGATGTTCGGCTCCGCTCCCGGCTGTCCGCTCCCGATGACCCGGGCTCCGGCCACCCGGGACTGCAGGGTGGCCACCGCGGAGGACGGGGGGATGGGGATCTGCTCGCTGGTGACCTGGCTCACCGTGAAGGGCACGCTGGCCCGGGCGGTGGCCTCGGTGACGCCGGTGACTACCACGCCGGCAATCTCAACGGCCCGGCGCTCGAGCTGGATGGTGACCTCGGTGGGCTGGCCGGCCGTCACCGTGATGCGCTCACTGCGCCCCTCGGTGAAGCCGATACGCTGCACCACCAGCGTGTACTCCCCTACCGGGACGTTGAGGATCTGGAACTGGCCGGTGGCGGTGGTGACGCCTCCCAGGCGGGTTCCCTCAAGGAACACCTGGGCGGTGGGGACGCCCTGGCCCCCTTCGTCGGTGACCCGGCCCTGCACCGTCCCCGTGGCCTGGGCCGCAAGGGGGAGGGCCGTGATCAGGCTCAGCAGGAGAACAAGGAACGGCAGCAGGCGCCGTGGGACGGTATCGGACGGATTCATGGACGAGCCCTCCGGTTGGACTTGAGCCTTCCACGTGAAGGTTGCGGAAGGGTAGAAAGCCGTGGGGCGGGCCACGGCGGGATCTTGAATCTGGAACGTTCTGCATAGGGGACGGATGATGCAACCCCGGGGTTTCGGACCCGGGGCTCTCCGATCGGGAGGTCGAGCACTCCTGGTGGAGCTGGACGCTAGCGTCCCCGGTCGTCGGGGATGAACCGATCCGCCGCCGGCATCCGCACCTGCATCAGCGCCTCCGCATCCAGTTCGATGTCCTGGGGGACGATCCCGTTGCGCCAGAGCATCCACGCCGTCAGCGCGTAGACCTGGTCGGCGCTCAGGGACCCCGGCCGGTCCATGGGCATGGCCCTGCGGGTGTAGTCGAAGAGGGTGGTGGCATGGGGCCAGTAGTTCCCGATGGTGCGCCGGATCTCCGCTTCCAGACTCTCGCCGAAGTCGAAGCGGTCCCCGGGGTTCCGCCCCACCAGGGGCCATCCCGCCGGGGTCCCGTTCCCCTCCGGCCCGTGACACACGGCGCAACTGGCCCGGTAGATTGCCTCCCCCTGGGCGGGGGTTCCCGATCCGGGGGGGAGCCCCACCCCGTCGGGGCCCACGTCGAGGTCCAGTGCCGCGATCTCCCCCTCCGTGGCGGCGCGTCCGATCCCCAGCGGGAATCGGACGGGCTCCGAGGAGGCCACCTCCAGCCGTGGACCCGGTCCCGCCTGGGCCGCCAGCGCCACCAGCCCTCCGGTGGAGCCTGCCGCCAGCGCCAGCACCATGAGGGTCCGGCGGAGCCGCCCCCGGTGCGCTTCCATGAGGTCCGCCCCCCTCGGGGCTGTGCGGCCGGGGGAGGGCGTTCGCCGCGACGGACGGGCATCGGGGTGCCTCTCCCTCCGCCCCATCAGCCCCACCGCTCCGTCCGGAAGAGGACCGTCCCGTCAGGGCGAATCCTCCAGCCGGTGATGGGATTCATGTGGTAGGGGCCCGAACCCACCCCCCGGGCCTCGATGAGCTCCCGGATGGAGGGCTGCACGTTCCCCTCCTCGTCCACGGCCCGGCTCAGCACCGTGGTCTCCCGGCCGTCCCAGCGCCACAGGTACCGGAACCGGGTGTGGGCCTTCGGAAGGACCGGCCCCTGCAGGTCCGCCTGCACCCAGGTGGCCCCCTCATCGAAGCTCAGCTCCGCCCGGGCCACCCGGCCGTGCCCGCTCCAGGCCAGCCCCCGGATCTCCATCCAGCCGGGGCGGACGGTGTGGGGATAGGCCGGGGTGGTGATCACCGAGCGGGGGTCCAGCACGAACATGAACTGCCGGGCCCGGCCGTCGTCGAAGGCCACCGTGTAGCGGGCCGTCTCCCACCGGGTCATCCAGGGGCGGTCCGAGAGCTCCAGCCGCCGAAGCCACTTCACGCAGGTGTTCCCCTCCCACCCCGGGAGGAGGAGGCGGGCGGGGTAGCCGTTCTCGGGGCGAACCGCCTCCCCGTTCTGAGCCCAGGCCACCATGCCGTCGTCCCACGCCTTCTCCATGGGGATGCTCCGGGCCATGCGGCTGGAATCCCCTCCCTCCGCCAGGAACCACGTGGCCTCGGGGCGGGCTCCCGCTTCCCGGAAGAGCACCGACAGGGGGACTCCGGTCCACTCGCTCTGGCTGGTGAGCCCGATGAACTGCCGTGGGGGGGTCTCCTCGGGGACGTTCCGGCGGAAGTTCCCGGAGCACTCGATGAAGCAGGTTTGGGTCTCGGCGGGAAACTGCTTCAGGTCGTCGAGGGTGAGGACCAGCGGCCGGTCCACCATCCCGTGGATGGTGAGGGTGTACCGATCCGGGTCGATCATGGCCACCCCGCCGTGGTGCCGCTCGAAGTGGAGGTCGGCGGGGGTGATGGTGCCGTTGAGGTCCTCCAGGGGGGTGCCGGAGGAAATGCCGTAGGACTCCCGGCGGATCTCCGCGAAGGGGGACCGCTGGCCCAACTCGCTGGCCGGAGGGCCCGGCACCATGCTGGCATCCGGGGGGACCGGCCGGGAGAGCTCCGGGACCGGGGTGGCCACCGGCGCCGGGGGCGGATCGGTGCGCCCCCCGGTGGCCCGTCCTCCCACCCAGCCCAGGGCGGCGGCCCCCGCTCCCAGGAGCGTGCCCAGGAGACCACGTCGGCTGATGTTCTTCAAGACGACCTTCGAGTCCGCTCCCACTCCGCTCCGGTCCCCGGGAGAGGGGAGCGCGACCCCCCGACGACCAGGGGGAGGATAGACATGGACAGGGGAGGGAGCAACCCGGCGGAGGGGGGTGGGGAGGCCCTCCAGTGGAGGATGATGGCCCCTTCAAGGTGGCGGGAGCCGTACCCGGTGAGGGTGGCCGCCGCCTCGGCCGAGTCCAGGTACTCCACATGGGTCACACTCCCCACCGGGTACCCCCGGAGGACGTCCACCGACCCGAGGAACGACGGCCCCCGGTAGACCACCACCTCGTGGGGGAGCCCCAGGCTCCGGGCCGACCGGACCTGGAGCCACCGCGGGCGGAGCCGGTCGATGGCGTCGTAGAGGTTGGTGGCCCCGGAGCCCTCCATGTCCTCCAGGGTGAGGACATCCGACCCGCCTCCCCCCATGGTGCCCTGGGTGGCGCACCCTGGCAGCGCCACCGCCGTCAGGAGGAGCAGGAGCAGGGGGAGTCTTGGTGTGCTGTGCACGGTACCTCCTGGTGGCATTCGCCCCGGGGCTCGGCTCCCGGAAGGGGCTTCGACCGGGAACCTCTCCCCGCAGAGGCCCGGTACCCACGGAGCCTCCCGGGCCACCCTCGCCAGGGGAGGCGGGTGTCCCTGATCATGGCGAGAGTGGAGCTTCGGGACCAGTCGCCTCCGGCAGGCCGGGGAGACGCGGCGGCGCCCCGGCTCTGCCGGAGCCCTCCCTTGATCCCCCTCCGGACCGGGACGACCTTCATGCCTGGATTCCCCACCCTGCGGCACGGCCGATCCGGCACCCCATCAGGGTTCCCACCCTGGGGGAGCAACCGATCCGACACCCCATTCGACCCCGCAGGAGTTGCGCATGGCCGAAAAGGAGCGGGACCCCCTCCCCCCCCGGGCAGCCGTGCCCATTGTCCGTGCTCGGCTGCTCATCGCCGCCCTCCTCCTCTGGGTGGTCTTCCTGTCCTGGGAGGTGACCATCCGCACATGGGACATGTACCGGCGGTTCCCCCCGGTGGATCTGGTCTCGCACTTCCTGGCCGGGCTGGCCATGGCAGCGCTGGCGTACCGATTCCTCCTGCAGCGGGTGGTCTCGCACCCCCACCGGTGGGCCTTCGTGGCCACCCTGCTCCTCTCCCTGGCCTGGGAGGGGGTGGAGATGGTGCAGGAGCGTTTCTGGCCCGACCCGGAGCACCTCCGGGACGTGTTCCTGTGGGACGGCGTCACCGATGTCCTGGCGTCGCTGGTGGGGGCGGTCCTGGTCTTCCCCCTGCTGCGCCTCATGCGCCGTCGCTTCCCCTTCTTCCAGCCCATGGACGTCTGAGGGACCCGGCCCACCTTGCGCCGGAAGG
>CAYQVI010000137.1:0-9935 GCA_964420725.1 uncultured Gemmatimonadaceae bacterium
GAGACCACCGCCACCAGATTCCCCCGAGCGGTGTACCGGAAGGCGGCGTCCGGATCCCGGGCGATCTCTAGGCAGGGTTCGGCCACCCCTGGGGAGTAGGCCAGCGACAGGTCCCGCTGCGTGGCGACGGGCTTCGTGGGAACGACCTCGATCTTCCCCGGACGACCTTGCTCGTGGTAGTCCAGGGCGGCCTGACGGCGATTGTCCATGCCTTCCGGTGTGTCTGGCGTGGGCCAGGAGTGGGGGAATGCGCGGTGGGAAGAACTCAATCCTAGACGTGGAGGATCGCAGGTGTCAAACCCCCGGCCAGGGCGTTCCCGCCGGCCCCGGGGTTGCCTACATTGCCCTCCACTCCACCCCGGCTCCCGTCGCACCCGATCCCCGCCGATCCCCTCCGGGTCGGTGCAGCCGACTCCCGTACGAGGGTTCCATCATCCCCCTCCTCCCCTGCGTCCGGCACGGCGTCCGCCCCGGCATCATCGCCCTGGGCCTGGTCGTTTCATGCCTGCTCCTCCCCTCGGTGGGGGGAGCACAGGCACCGCCGCTGGCGGCGACGGAAGGGGTGTGTCCGCTGGGTCGGGTGGCGTCGGTGCAGATCCTCAACGGGTCCATCTTCGACCTGGAGGAAACCGAGGGGTCCCGCCTCCAGTGGGCCTTCCGGCTGGCCAACCGCCTCCACGTGGAGACCTCCCCCCGCTTCATCCGCCGGGAGCTCCTCCTCCGGCAGGGAGAGTGCTGGGACCCCTTCCGGGCCTCGGAGTCCGAGCGGATGCTCCGGGAGTACCGTTTCATCGCCACTGCCGGGGTGGAGGGGATCCGCCGTCCGGATGGCGACTGGGACCTGGTGGTACAGACCAGGGACGAGTGGAGCACGAACCTGAAGGCCACCGTCACACTGGAGGATGGCATCCGCCTGGAGCGGGCGGCCTTCGTGGAGGAGAATCTGGCGGGGCGGGGGATCCTGGCCGGGGTCTTCCTGGAGGAGCGGCGGGAGCAGCGGGATGTGGGGATGATCTTCGAAGCCCCCCAGACCTTCGGCTCCCGTCTGGACACCCGCCTCCTCCTGGGGCGGAGCCGGGTGGGGCGGATCGTGGAGCAGTCGGTCCAGTACCCCTTCCTGGGGGAGGTGGGGCGGGTGGCGGTGCGGCAGGGATACCGGAAGAGGGAGGAGTATTTCGCCTACCGCATGGGCGACGACCCCCGGGGACAGGAAGTGCTGGTCCCCATCCGGGACGAGCGGATGGAGTTCACCGCCGCCCTCCGGCTGGGGGTCCCGGGAAACCTCACCATCCTGGGAGCGGGGATCTCCCGGGAGCGGCTGGCTTTCCCCGGCTATCCCGGCTCCGTGGCGCTGGTGGAGGACGGGAACTACGACGACACCGATCCGGCCCCCCCGGAGCTGGTGGCGCTGGTGGAACGGCAGGACCAGCCCCGGTCCACCTCCCGGGCCAACTTCCTCCTGGGGCAGCGGAACATCCGCTTCGTCCGGGTCCGGGGTGTGGATGCCCTCAACGGGGTCCAGGATGTCCCGGCAGGGGTGGATGTGGGGGTGGCGCTCTCCCGGAGCCTGGGGGTGCTGCAGGTCTCGGAGCCCAGCACGGTGGATGACCTCTTCGCCCGGGTGTCCCTCTTCCTGGGCCAGGCCACCCCCCGCTGGGTGGCGAATGCCAACCTCCAGGTGGAGGGGCGCCAGGTGTACGGCGGCGACCCGGGGAATCAGGGGTGGCGGGACGTCCTGGCGGAGGGCGATCTCTACCTCTACTCCCGCCCCACCTGGGCTCCCTGGCAGACCCTCTTCCTCAGGATCTCCGGCGCTGGAGGATGGACGGTGGACACACCGTTCCAGCTCACGCTGGGGGGGAAGGGCGGCCTCCGGGGGTACCGGGAGGGGCTCTTCCCCGGAGGACGGAGGATCCTGTTGACGCTGGAGGACCGCTTCCGCTTCAACTGGCCCGCGCCGCAGTTCATCGATACCGGAGCCACCCTCTTCCTGGACGCCGGGGCCGTGGTCCCGGGGAATGTCCCCTTCGGCGTGGAGTCGGGGCTCAAGGCGTCGGCGGGCTTCGGGCTCCGCCTGGGGTTCCCGGCGGGGACCGGCTCGGTGATCCGGATGGATCTGGCCTTTCCCCTGGAGGGAGGTGGCGGACCCGTATTCCGGATCCACCTGGGCGAGGTGGTGGGATTGCTGGCGGGCTTCCTGGACGAGGAGATGGAGCGGAGCCGGAGGGCGGGGGTGGCGCAGCAGTTCCCGGGGGTGGGGCGATGAGCGAGGCCACGGGCGGGGCGATGAGCGAGGCCACGGGCGGGGCGATGCCGGCCGCCTCCGGAGGAGCCCCGGAGGCGGCCCTCCAGCGGGGGAGCCGGGTGCGGCGGGTGCTCCTGCAGGTCCTGGTGCTGAACCTCCTGGTGCTGGCGGCCAAGGTGGTGGCCTGGATCTCCTCCGGGGCGCTCTCGGTGGCGGCCGAGGCTGGCCACTCCTCCCTGGACGCCCTGAACAACGTCATCGCCCTGACCTTCGCCGCCATCGCCGCCCGGGCCCCGGACGAAGATCACCCCTACGGGCACCAGAAGTTCGAGACGCTGGGCGCACTGGTGGTGGTGGGGTTCCTCTCCATCACGGTGTTCGAACTGACCCAGGGGGCGGTGGTGCGGCTCCTGGGAGGTCGCCCCCTGGATGCCGTGGCCACACCGATGGCGCTGTGGCTGGTGCTCTTCTCCGCAATCGCGTCGCTGGTGGTGTCCCGCTGGGAGTTGATCCAGGGGCGCAGGCTGGACTCCCCCCTCCTGGTGGCAGACGCCGCCCACACCCGGGCCGACGTCTACGCCTCCGGGGCGGTGCTGGTGGGGCTCCTCCTGGTGCGGGCGGGGATGCCCCTGGCGGACCCCCTGGTGGCGCTGGGAGTGGCCGTGGTCATTGCCCGGACCGGGTGGCAGATCGTGCAGGAGACCGTTCCGGTGCTGGTGGACGAGCGGGCGGTGGAGGACCGGACCATCCGGCGCATCGCCGAAGCCACCGAGGGTGTGCGGGGGGCGTGGGGGATCCGGTCCCGGGGCCGGCCGGGGGAGATCTACGCCGAGCTGACGGTCTCGGTGGACCCCACCCTGGATGTGGCGGACGCCCACACCATTGCCGACCAGGTGGAGCGGGACGTGGCGGAGGCCCTCCGTGCCAGGGAGGTCACCGTGCATGTGGAGCCCGACGAAACCCCTCCCCCTCCGCCGCCCCCTTCCGCATCGTGATCCAGAAGCGGTCGTACGAGCTGGAGATCCTGGACCAGGAGGAACAGGACCCCGCCGAACTGGCCGCCTCCCTGGAGCAGGTGAGCCAGGCGAATCGCCTCTTCGGGGGGACCCGGGCGCTGCGGCGGCACCTGGCCGCCTACCGGAGGAGGGGAGAGGAGATCCTGCTGCTGGATGTGGGGGCCGGGAACGGGGATACGGCACTGGACCTGCTCCGCTGGGCCGGGAGGGTAGGGGCCTCCTGGCACGCCGTGGCGCTGGACCCCCATGCCGCCACGGCACGGGTGGCGGCGGAGCGGGTAGCTTCATCCAGGGTGTCGGTGCTCCGGGGCGACGGACTCCGGCTCCCCTTTGCCGATGGCGCGGTGGACGTGGCGGTGGCCGTGCTGGTGCTCCACCATCTCCAGGACGAGGACGCCGTGCGACTGGTTGCCGAGATGTCCCGGGTGGCCCGGCGCCTGGTGCTGGTGAACGATCTGGAGCGGCACCCGGTGAACCACGCCCTGGCGCGACTCATGGCCGCCACCCTCTGGCGGGGGAACCGGATCACACGGAATGACGCCCCCCTCTCGGTCCTCCGCTCCTTCACTCCGGGGGAGCTCCTGCAGGTGGGGCACGACGCCGGACTGGGGGCTCCCCGGGTGACCCGGCATCTCCCCTTCCGGCTGGTGCTGGAGGGGACGCCCCGGGGCGGCCGATGACGCTCCCCGTCTCCACCCCGGAAGGGGGCGTCTGGGATGTGGTGGTGGTGGGCGCCGGCCCCGCCGGCTCCGCCTCGGCTGCGACGTTGGTGGCGCTGGGGTGGTCGGTGCTCCTTCTGGACCGGGCCGCCTTCCCCAGGCCCAAGCCCTGCGGGGAGTGCATCAACCCCGGGGGCGTGGCGGCGCTCTCCCGCCTGGGACTCCTGGACGCCGTCCTGGCCCGAAGCCCCTCGGAGCTGGCCGGATGGGCCATCCGCACCGAGCGGGGACGGCAGGCACGGGGTCGCTTCGCCCCCCACGCCACCCCGGGGCTGGCCCTCCCCCGGGAGGTCCTGGACCAGGCTCTGGTGGAGGAGGTGGTGGCCCGGGGGGGGGTGTTCCGGGACCGGGTGCAGGTGGTGGATCTGGATCCGGGGACCGATGGCTCCCCCGCCACCCTCCACGCCCGCGCCACCTCAGGCCCCCAGGCTCCGCTCACCCTCTCCGCCCGGATGGTGGTGGCGGCGGACGGCCTCCGGTCCACCCTGGCCCGCCGCCTGTCCACGGTGAAACGCCCCCCCCGCCTCCGGAAGCTCTCCCTCACCGCCCGGGTCCGGGGGGAGGGCCCACCCCGCCACGAGGGGATGCTCTTCCTGGGGCCGGAGGGGACCGTGGGGGTGGCGCCGGTGCACGCCACCCTCCCCCTCTGGAATGTCACGGTGGTGGTGGACCCCGAGGAGGAGGGCGCACGGGTCAAGGTCGATCCCGGCGCCTTCGTGGAGGCGGCGCTGGCGGCGCTTCCCCTCTCCTGGAGCTCTCCGCCCGCCATCGAGGGTGGCCCGTGGGCCAGCGGCCCCTTCGACTGGCCCTCCGCCCGGAGCGGCTCCGGCCGGGTGTTGTTCGTGGGGGACGCCGCCGGGTACTATGATCCTTTGACAGGACAGGGGATCTTCCGGGCCCTCCGCTCTGCGGAACTGGCCTCCGGACGGGTGGACCAGGTCCTCCGGGGCGGGCAGTCCGTCGCCCAGGCGGTGGAGGAGCATGGCGCCTCCCTCCGCCGGGCATTCGGCCCCGGCCGGACGGTGCAGCGCCTGGTGGAGGCCGTGATCTCCTCGGAACTCCCCCGGGATGTGGCCCTCCGCCACCTGGCCCGGGGCAACCGACTGGACGCCCTCATCCGGGTCACCGGCGACGCCGCCCCGGTCCGGACCTTGCTAGATCCCATGCTCTGGCTCCCCCGCCCGGGGCGCCCCGGGACCCCTCACTCGGAGCGCACATGATCACCATCGACGAACACACCACCGCGGCCCCTCCCGACATCTGCTTCCAGGTGGCGGCGGATGTGGAGGGGTGGCCCGACATCCTCCCCCACTACCGATGGGTGACCTTCCGGCGGAAGGACGGCTTCGCCGAAGGGGTGGTGGAGATGGCCGCCTTCCGCCCCTTCGGCCCGGTGGGCTACCCCACCTGGTGGCTCTCTGAGATGACCCATGAGCCGGAGGCACGGAGAGTGCTCTACAAGCATGTGGGGGGGATCACCAAGGGGATGGATGTCATCTGGGAGGTGAAGGCGCTGGACAATGGCGGCTCCCACCTCCGGATCGTGCACGAATGGACCGGGCCCCGGTGGCCCCTCATCGGCGGGTTCGCGGCGAACCATGTCATCGGACCCCACTTCATCTCCGCCATCGCTGGGCGCACCCTGGCCGGGGTGGTCCGCGAGAGCGAACGGAGGGCCGCAGCACAATGACTCCCCTCGCGCCCGACCAACGCACCTCGAGGAACGGCGCCCAGGGGCTCCGGAGGGTTGTGATCACAGGCATCGGTCCCATCACGGGCTCCGGCACCGGGGTGGAGGCCTTCCGGACAGGGCTCCGGAGCGGCTGCTCCCCGGCTCGACCGTTGACACGGTTCGATCCCACCCCCTTCCGGACCCACATCGGGGTGGAGGTGACGGACTTCGATCCAGAGGACTTCATGGACCGGACCTCCGCCAGGCGGCTGGATCGCTACGGGCACTTCTCCATCGCCTCGGGGCGACTGGCACTGGACGATGCGGGGCTGGACCCCTCCTCCGTGGATCCGGATCGGGCGGCCATCCAGATGGGCTCGGCGCTGGGTGGGATCGCCCGGGCGGAGGAGGAGCTGGTGCAGTACATCCAGAAGGGGGTCCGGGGGGTGGACCCCCGCCTGGCCCTCATGGTGTTCGGGGGGGCATCCAGCTGCAACCTCGCCATCGAGTTCGGCTTCTCCGGGCCCAACTCCACCAACGGGATGAGCTGCGCCTCCGGGACCATCGCCGTGGGGGAGGCCTTCCGGCTGATCCGGGACGGCACCGTGGATGTGGCGTTGGCGGGGGGGATCGAGGCACCGCTTGCTCCCCTCTCCTTCGGCGCCTTTGCCATCATCCGGGCCATGAGCACCCGGAACGACCACCCGGGGAAGGCGTGCCGCCCCTTCGACTCGGAGCGGGACGGCTTCGTCATGGGTGAGGGAGCCTGCACCCTGGTCATGGAGTCGGAGGAGCACGCCCTGGCCCGGGGAGCCCGGATCTACGCCGCCGTGGATGGCTATGCCGTGACCAACGACGCCCATCATATGACCGCCCCCCGCCCCGACGGGGCCCAGGCGGCCCGGGCCATGCGGGAGGCGATGCAGGTGGCGGGCATCACCCCCGACGACGTGGACTACGTGAACGCCCACGCCTCCTCCACCCCCCTCAACGACTCCACCGAGTCGGGGGCCATCCACTCGGTGCTGGGGGACCGGGCGCTGGAGATCCCGGTAAACGGGACCAAGCCCTTCTATGGTCACGCCCTTGGGGCCTCGGGAGCCATCGAGGTGGGGATCACCTGTCTGGCCTTCCAGGACGGCTGGATCCCCCCCACCCTGAACCTGCAGGAGCCCGGGGAGGGGTGTGTCCTGGACTACGTCCCGGGCCAGGGCCGGGAGGTCTCCCTCCGCAGGGCCCTGAGCAACTCCTTCGGCTTCGGGGGGATCAACGCCTCCCTCATCCTCTCCGCTCCAGGGGTTCCGGTGGGAGGCGCGCTGGGGTGACCCCCTTCGCCATCCCTGAGCCGGTGCTCCTGGCGCTGATCCCGCTGGCGGTGGCCGCAGGGCTGGATCTCTACCTCACCCTCCTCCTCCTGGGAATTGCGGCCCTGGCGGGATGGGGCACCCCCCTTCCAGGGAATCTGGGAGACCTGGGGGCGGCCCCCCTCCTGGCCATGGCGGCGGGCTTCTATCTGGTGGAACTGGGGGCGGAGCGCTCCGGGCGGGTCAGTCTGTTCTGGAACTCCGCCCACGCCCCCATCCGGGCGCTGGGGGCCTTCCTCCTCCTGGTCCTGGCCCTCCCCGGGGCGCCCCTCTCCACCCATCTGGTGGGAGGGCTGGCGGCTGCGCTCCTGGCCTGGGTGGCCCATGGAGGGCGATTCGGAGCCCGGCAGCTCCTGCGGCTGGCGGCCCCCCGCCCTCCCTCCTTCGCCCTGGTGAGCCTGGCCGAAGACGTGCTGGTCCTGGCGCTGGTGGCCATGGCGCTGGACGCCCCGGCCTCCGGGGCCGTCACCGGCCTGGCGCTGGTGGTGCTGGTCCTCACCGTGGGGCGCCCCGCCATCCGGGCCTCCCTCTTCGCCATGCGCCTGGCCTGGGGGGTCTGGTCCGGTCTCCTCTCCCAGCGGCGGTGGAGGGCTCCCGCGGACTTCCCTGGCTGGCTCAGCCGGGCGGGGGCCGGGGACGGTCTGGCCCCCGGTGGTCTGCTCCGGGGCGCCCCGGCGGGGGGGTGGCGGGTTCCGGGTGGGGGGCCGTTCCGGATCGGATGGGTGGTCATCACCGGCACCGGCCCCTTCTTCCTCTATCGGGGACTGCTCCGGGTCCATTCCGCCTCCCTCTCCGGAGCCCGGGTGAGGGGGGTGGTGGAACGTGCGGTCTTCCAGAGGGTTGAGTTGCTGGACAGTGTCGATCATCCGTTCGCCCTGCTCCTGCCCCGCGATGGTCCCGCCGCCGACGTGCTGCGGGGGGAGTTCAGGAGGGACTGGAGCGAGGAGCCTGTACCGGAGGAAGTCCCCGGGCAGGCTGATTGACCCGGTCCCCGCAACTCGCTATCCTTTATCATTTTCCCCGATCTTCGTTGCGGGGAAACGCCAGGGCGGGGGCGCTTTTGGACCCCCCCGGCCGAAGCGGATCCACCCATCTCCTCGAGGGCGTGCCTTTGATTTCGAGTCGGGGTCGGGCGGACCGGATGTTCTCCTCCTCCCGCGGTCTGGATTCTTTCGATCAATACCTCCAGGACGTCGAGAAATACCCCCTCATCCAGGATCCGGAAGAGGAACGGGCGCTTGCACGCCGCGCCCGGACGGGGGACAAGGAGGCTGCGGAACGTCTGGTGACGGCGAACCTGAGGTTCGTCATCTCCTACGTGAAGAAGTACCAGGGGCGCGGTCTGGGGCTGGCGGAGCTGGTCTGCATCGGGAATGAAGGCCTCCTGAAGGCGGTGAAGAAGTTCGATCCCGACAAGGGGGTCAAGTTCATCTCCTACGCGGTCTGGTGGATCCGGCAGACGGTGCTGCAGGCGCTGGCCGAGCAGACCCGGTCCGTGCGGATTCCCCTGAACCAGAACTCGAACCTGGCGAAGCTGGCACGGATCGACACCCTCCTGACCCAGCAGCTCGGGCGCTCTCCCACCGACCAGGAGATCGCCGACGAGATGGCGGAGCCGCTGGACACCATCCGGGCGCTCCGCCGGGTGGCCGCCAGCGAGCTCTCCCTTGACGCCCCCATCGACCGGAGTGACCGGGACAGCTCCAGCTTCGGCGAGCGCTTTGCCGGGGCGGAGAGCGGCGACATCGAGGAGGACGTGGAGGCCATCGCCCGCCGGGAGTTCCTGGAGGAGATGTTCGAGAAGTACCTCACCGAGCGGGAGCGGAAGATCCTCTACCTCTACTACGGCCTGGACGACGGCGAGGAGCGGACGCTGGAGGAGATCGGCTCTCTCCTGGGCGTGACCCGGGAGCGGATCCGGCAGATCCGGAACCGGGCCTTCGAGAAGCTGAAGGAGAGCCCCCACGGGGAATCCCTCTCGGGGTTCTGGACCGCCAACTGAGGGCACGCCCCGCCCCGGCTTCCCATCGGAAGCGGCCACCATGAGGAAGGGCCTCCCCCGATGGCTGGGGGAGGCCCTTTCCCTTTCCCGTCAGTCCTCCAGGAGGTCCCCTCCCTCCGTCCCCTCGTCCCCCCCGTTCCCCCGGGGCGGCGAGAGGAGCACCAGCTCCCGGACGTTCACGTCGGCGGTGGGGATGGTCACCCCATCCCGCTCGTAGCTGTCGTAGGCCAGCCACCCCTCCACGTACACCTTGTCCCCCCGGTGCACGTAGTCCTCCGCGAACTGGGCCAGCCGGTTCCAGAGGGTGATGCGGTGCCAGTCCGTACGCTCCGTGCCGTCCTCGGCCTTCCTCTGATTTGTGGCCAGGGATACATGGGCCACCTTCGTTCCCGTCCCTGTGGTCCTCACGTCGGGATCCCGCCCGATGTGCCCCACCAGGATCACCTTGTTCACCGTACGGCTCATCTCGCCTCCCATCTCCGGGGCTCCAGGCCGCCCCCACCGGACCAGGCGGTGGGCGGAGCTTGCATGGAGAAGCTGACTCCGGAGATGGGGCGTCCGAATGGCGGAATGGGCCTGGTGTCAGGAACCCCCGTCCGTGGCCTGCACCCCGTCGGCCTGCAGCCAGTGTCCAAACCACTGCCGCAGCCGTCCCAGCCGGTCCACCAGCAGCCACGGCTCCCCGGTCCGGGACAGGTCATGGTCCGACCGGGGGTAGCGGATGAACTCCACCGGCACACCCTGCTTCTTCAGAGACATGAACCACTGCTCCGCGTCCGTCATGGGCGTCCGGTGGTCCTCCTCCGACTGCACGATGAGGGTGGGGGTGGTGACGTTCTGCACGTGGTGGATGGGGGAGAGTTCGTAGTAGAGCTCCGGGTTCTCCCAGGGCTTCCCGTAGAACTCCCACTCCGTGA
>CAYQVI010000138.1:0-9911 GCA_964420725.1 uncultured Gemmatimonadaceae bacterium
CCGACAACCTTCCGCTTACAAGGCGGGTGCTCTACCATTGAGCTACGCCAGCGGGGATCCCCTGGGACCAACAGGCCGGGGCGACCTTCCCCTTCGTCGGGACCCTCCCCGGGGGTCGTCCAGATTAACCGGACTACACCCCCTGTCAACGCCGCCGGCCGTCGGGGGCGTCTCCCTCCCCGGGTCCTACCCCTGGATCCGCTTCCAGCGACTCCCCTCGGGAGAGTCCTCCACCACCACCCCCGCCCCGGTGAGTTCCACACGGATCGCGTCCGCCCGGGCGAAGTCCCTGGACTGCCGGGCCTTCCGCCGTTCCTCCAGCAACCCTTCCACCCACGCCCTGAAATCGTCGTCCACTTCCCTCCCCCGGGAGGCCAGCTCCAGAAGCCCCAGCACCCGATCCATGGAGGCCAGGACGCCCTGTACCTCCAGCAGCTCCGAGACCAGGATCGCCCCCCTGGTCCGGTCCAGGGCGGCGTTGACCTCCCCCACCATGACGAACAGGGCCGCCAGCGCCTCCGGGGTGTTCAGGTCCTCGTCCAGCGCATCCTGGAACGCGGCCAGCCCCTTGCGGGCCACCTCGGCCAGGCCGGCACTCGCCCCGTCTTCCGCCGAAGGGGTCCGCTCCAGACGCTCCCGGAAATCCAGGAGCCGCCGCACGGCGCGACCCGAGGCATCCAGGCCGTCCCGGGTCAGGTTGATCTCGCTCCGGTAGTGGGCTCCCAGGAGGAGGTGCCGGATGGAGGCAGGATCCACCCCCTCGTCCAGGAGGTCTCGGAGGGTGGTGGTGTTCCCCAGCGACTTGGCCATCTTCCTCCCCTCGATGAGGAGGTGCTTCACGTGCATCCATGTGCGGACGAAAGGCTTCCCGGTGGCTCCCTCCGACTGGGCGATCTCGTCCTCGTGATGGGGGAAGATCAGGTCCTCCCCCCCCAGGTGGATGTCCAGCGTCTCCCCCAGCTCCGCCTGGCTCATGGCCGAACACTCCAGGTGCCAGCCAGGGCGGCCCAATCCCCACGGGGAGTCCCACCCGGCACCCACCTCCACCTCCTCCGGGCGGGACGCCTTCCAGAGGGCGAAGTCCCGGAGATCGTCCTTTCCATACTCGTCCACCGCCACCCGAGCCCCGGAGCGGACCTGGTCCGGATCGATTCCGGAGAGCTTCCCATACCCCTCGAAGGCGGCAATGCGGAAGTAGACCGAGCCGTCCTCGGTGACGTAGGCCAGCTCCCGCTCGATGAGCCGCTCCACCATCCGGATCATGGGGGCGACGTACCGGGTGGCCCGGGGGTAGAGGTCGAACCGCTCCATCCCCAGGGCATCGGCATCGGAGAGAAAGGCCTGGGCGAAGGGTTCCGTGTGCTCCTCGATCCGCACCCCCCGCTCCCGGGCCGCCCGGATCACCTTGTCGTCCACATCGGTGAAGTTCATCACGAACCTCACCCGGTAGCCCCGCCACTCCAGCGTTCGATGCAGGAGGTCGAAGACCAGGAAGGTCCGGAAGTTTCCGATGTGGGCGTAGTCGTAGATGGTGGGGCCGCAGGCATACACCCGCACAAGCTCCGGGTCCAGGGGCTCGAAGGGCTCCAGCCGGCGGGTCAGGGTGTTGTGGAAGCGGAGGGCCATGGCGCAGGGGCTGCGGATGAGAAGAGCCGGGGGGCTACGGAGGGAGCCCCTGCTCCAGTAGAGGAGAAGCTAGCGAAGCACCCGGATCTCGGACACCCGCCACGCCCCTTCCTCCTGGACGAATCCCACGAAGAGAGAGAAGGTCCTGGGCTCGTCGGCCCCCGTGACGGTGCTCCACTGCAGCTCCGCGAATCCCCGGGGAGGGTCCCCCCCGGCATCCGACACCCGGGTGAGCCTGGTGGAGCCTGGACGGTGCAGAGCGTGCAGGTCCCGGAGCGCCGCCACGGCCTGCCGCACCCCCACGGAGGCGTGCCCCCCCCCTTCCAGGTTCAGGCGGACACCCCCGGGACTCATCATCGCCCCCAGGGCGCCGGCATCCCCTGCGGACCAGTGGGCCGAGAAGGCCCGCCCGGCCTCCTGCAGGGTGGGTTGGGAAGGGGCCACCCCTCCGCCGCTTCCCCATCCGCCCAGAAGCAGAACAACGAGGAACTGCAGCATCACCGGTCACCCGGGGAGGAGGAGTCGGTGGGCGGTGGTCCGGAGGCCTGGGCCTGGATCTGCCGATAGGCGGCGATGGGGTCCGGCGCCGCGGTCACGGCGCGCCCCACCACCAGGAGGTCCGCTCCGGCCTCCACCGCGGCAGCGGGGGTGGCCATGCGAGCCTGGTCATGGGTCTCACCCCCGGCCAGGCGGATCCCGGGAGTCACGATGAGCAGCGCCTTCCCCACCCTCCTCCGGATGGCCTCCGCCTCCAGCGGCGAGGCCACCACCCCGGGAAGCCCGCACTCCAGCGCCAGTTCCGCCAGGCGGATGACCTCGTCCCTCATGGACTGGAGGGTCCGGCCCCAGGCGGCCTCCACCTCGGCCGCCGAGAGGGAGGTGAGGAGGGTGACTCCCAGGAGTCCGGGGCCACTGGAGCCGGCCGTCTCCGCCGCTGCCCGGAGCATGGAGGGTCCCCCACCGGTGTGGACGGTGAGCAGATCCACCCCCAGCCGGGAGGCGGAACCCACGGCACCCGCCACGGTGGTAGGGATATCGTGCAGCTTCAGGTCCAGGAAGACCCGCTTCCCCATCCCCTTGAGCCGTCGGACGATATCGGGCCCCTCCGCGGTGAAGAGCTCCAGCCCCACCTTGTAGAAGTCCGCTGTTGGGCCCAGCCGCTCCACCAGGGCGAGAGCGGCCCGGGCATCCGGGACATCCAGGGCAACCACGAGTTCGGCCATGGGCCAACGGTCCTCAGGCGGAAACAGGAGAAGGAGTGCGGGAGAGGGCCCGGGCGATTCCCAGGGCGGCCCGGGGATCCGCGAAGGACTGGGTCCCCACCTGGACCAGGCGGGCTCCGGCCCGAAGATACTGGATGGCGTCCCCCACCGTTCCGATCCCCCCGACTCCCAGGATGGGAACGTCGAGGCGGGCCCGGATGCGGGTGACGGCGTGGACCCCCACGGCCAGCAGAGCCGGTCCGCTCACCCCCCCCGGTCCCGCCCCCAGGCGCGTGCGACCGTCTCCCGGCTCCAGCACCAATCCCGGGATGGTGTTCACGGCGGTGATCCCGTTGGCTCCGGCCTCCACCGCCAGCACCGCCATGGAGACGATGTCAGGGGTGTTGGGGGCGAGCTTCACCACCAGGGGACGCTGGGTGATGGCCCGCACCGCCTCCACCACGCCAGGAAGGGTATCCGGGTCCAGGGCGAAGGGGAGACCGCCCCGTCTCGTGTCGTTGGGACAGGAGAGGTTGAGTTCGAAGGCGTGGAAACCGTCGGCATCATCCAGGAGCCGCACCACCTCCACGTACTCCCCGGGGGTGTGCCCGGCAACGCTCACCAGGACCCGGGCGCGCCTGAGGTGGGTGGCCAGCCAGGGGAGCTTCTCCGCCCTCACGGCCCGGGCGCCAGGGTTCGCCAGCCCCACGGAGTTGATCATGCCCCCCCCGAACTCCGCCACCCGGGGAGCCGGATTCCCGCCACGGGGCTCCAGCGTTACCGACTTGGTGACGATCCCACCCAGTTCATCCAGGGGGAGGACATCGGAGAGCTCCTCCCCGAAGCCGCATGTCCCGGCGGCCAGGAGCACCGGATTCTGGAATGTCGTACCGAGGATCTCCACCGTCACCGCCCCTCTCCGGCAGCCCCGGCGGCCCCCGGGGGATACCGCTGGAAGAACCTCTCCACGGCGGCGGCGATGGCCCGGGCGGACTCCACCTGGAAGTCCCGGCGGACCATCAGGCGCTCCTCCTCGGGGTTGGAGATGAACCCCAACTCGATGAGCACGGAGGGCATCAGCGCATTGGTGAGAACGGCGAAGGGCCCCTGCTTCACCCCCCGGTTCGGCCCGGGGTGGAAGCCGGACAGTTCCTGCTGGACGAACTCCGCCAGGAGGGCAGACCAGTGCTGGTGGTCCAGGAGCCGGAGTTCGTTGAGGATGGAGGTCAGCCCCGCGTCCAGGACATCGGCGTCGTCGCTGGAGCCCGGCGGCCGTAGCGGAGCGTTCTCCAGTGCGGCCACACGCCGGGCATCCTCGGTCCGGGCCTCCGCCAGGAAATAGGTCTCGAACCCCCGGGCTGCCGATCTCCCCCCCACCGAGTTGGCATGGAGGGAGACGAAGACCGCATGGTCGTCACCCTTGAGCATGGTGGCCCGCTCCCCCCGCTCCCAGAGGGGCACCGCCACATCCCTGTCCCGGGTGAGATGCACCTCCAGGGAGGGGTTCTTCCGGAGTTCATCCGCCAGGGCCAGGGCCACCCCCAGGGCGATCGTCTTCTCCATGACCCCGGACGGGCCCACGGCCCCCGGTTCGTTCCCCCCATGGCCGGGATCGATGATCACCACCCTGCGCCGGACCGTGTCCGCCACCCGGGCATGGTCCGGCACGGCAGGGGGTGCGGGAGAAGGAGCCCGGATCTCCGCAGGGGGTGGAGTCCGGACCCCCGCAGGGGGCGGGGCCGGCGGCTGGGCCGAAACCCGGAATTCCCCGTTCTCCAACTGGAAGGAGCCGGACCGACGGCCCGGGAGGAGATCCTCGAAGAGGGGGCGGGGAAGGTAGAGTTCCGAGCCGAGCCGGTAGGGCGGGTGGAGCAACTGGAGGAGTTCTCCCCCCAGGACCACGAACGGATTGCCCTCCAGCACCAGGAGGAGTTCGCCACCCGGCAGGATCACCTGGTGGCCCCCTTCCCCCGCCGGCGACACCCGGAACCCCAGCGGGGCCAGCGCCCCTGCGGGAACCGCCGGGAAGCCGTTGTGCCGGGCCAGGGGAAGAGTGACCAGATCCCCCCGGCCGGAGCGCGCGGAGATGACATCCTGGGCCGCAAGGGGGATCGCCCCACCGGCCAGGAGATGCACCACGACCAGCACCGTGGGAGCGAGCCACCCACCCCGGCGCCTCCAGGCCCCCCGCGAAGGGAGCGGCATCAGCTTCCCTTCACCGCCCGCCGGGCCTCCCGATCGAGATCCTGCTCCCGGATCTTGTCCCGCTTGTCATGGGCCTTGCGACCCCGGGCCAGGGCCAGCAGGACCTTCGCATTCCCCCGGCGGAAGAGGAGTTCCAGCGGAACCAGCGTCAGCCCCTTCTCCTCCACCTTCCCCACCAGCTTGCGGATCTCCTGCTTGTGGAGGAGCAGCTTCCGGGTGCGGAGGGGATCGACATTGTTGCGATTGGCCTGCTCGTAGGGGCTGATGTGGAAGCTATGGAGCCACACCTCTCCCCCGTCCACCCGGGCGAAGGAGTCCTGGAAACTCACCTTCCCCTCCCGGATGGACTTCACCTCGGGTCCCTTCAGGACGATCCCTGCCTCGAGGGTGTCCAGGACTTCGAAGTCATGTCTCGCCTTGCGGTTACGAGCAACCACGTGGCGTCCGCCATCTTCCGCCATCGCAACTCCCGCCTCAGTAGATCAGGACCGGTGTACCCACATCCACGAGGTGGTACAACTCCCGGGCCGCCTCGTTGGTGAGACGGATACACCCGTGGGATACCCGACGAGCCTCCGGATCCGGATTCAGGAGAAGCTGCGGGGAGTTGGTCCCGTGGATGGCGATGCCGTCTCCGAGGTAGATGGCCGTGGTCCCCATCACGCCCGGCATGCGCCGGGAGGGGCTGTTCAACGCCGGAGGGGTGAGCCCCTTCTCCACGTAGTACCAGTCGGGGGCCTCCCACATGGGGTCCTTCTCCTTCCTGAGCACCCGGAAGAGCCCCTGGGGAGTGGTGAAGGTCCAGCGCTGTCCCGCCCCGGCCAGTCGGAACCCGGTCCCGGTCCCCGCGGGAGCAGACCAGAGGGTGCTGGTCCCGTCCACCAGGAAGACCCGGTTCTCTGCCAGGTGCACCACCACGTAGGGCCCATCGTGGTCCAGGAGGGGGCCCGGGAGCTCCACCTCCCGCTCCAGCGTCCGGGACTGGAAGAGGATCCCCCCCTCGACTCCGTCACTCCAGGAGTTGCCGCCGAAATCCTGGGCGGCCAACACCGCAGGCGACGCCAGCGCCCCCCCCAGCCCTCCGGCCAGCAAAAGGACCGACAGCCAGGGTCCGTTCATCAAGGGTCTCGTTCGCACGCGCCACGCTCGTCTCATGGTGTACACCTGTCCCACCTCACCTCCGAGTATAAACACGATCGCGCCGTAATGGATCCAGATGAAGAGCACCGCCACGGTGGCCAGGTTGCCGTAGGTGGAGCTGTAGTCCGCCACCGAGGTGACGTACCAGCTGAAGGCCAGCTTCGTCACCTCGAACACCACCGCGGTGAACGTCGCCGAGACCAGGACGGTCCGCCAGGGAGGGTGGCGGGCCGGGGCGAAGCGATAGAGTACAAGGAACAGAGCCCATACCGAACCGAAGGCCAGCAGCCGGGCCAGCAGCGCCCGACTCAACTGGGCCTGCGCCCCCTGGATCCCCAGAAGATCGACCCCGAAGGCCCGGATGGCCTCCAGGACCACCGTCATCCCCAGGTTCACCGTCACCAGGATCCCCGCCAACACCACCAGCCCGGCGTCGAAGAGCTTTCCCTCCACGATCCCCCGGTCCTGGCTGATGTCGAAAACATCTCCCAGCACCGAGCGGAGGGTCCCCATGAGCCGGGTGGAAAGCCAGATGAAGACCACCGCACCCACCAGCGAGTAGCCGGCCCTCTCCGACAGAAGGGTCTCCACGAAGCCCCGGACCCCCACCACCAGGTCGATCTCGCCCCCCACGGCGGGAACGGCGTCCAGGATGAGATCCACGATGAGCCCCGCCGGATCCCCCACCCGGGCACTCAGGACGAAGCCGGCGATCCCGGCGGCCAGAAGGAGGAGGGGGACGAACGCCACCAGCACATTGAAGGTGATCGCTCCCGCCAGCAGGAAGATCCGGTCCTCATCCGCCTTGGAGATCACCCGGGCGGCAAAGTCCCGGGCCCGCAGCAGCGGACCGGGTTTCCAGCGCGACGGGGGAGGCTCGGGGTCTTGCATGGCTGCGATGGGACCGCCTTCTCCAGACCGGGGGGACGGCACCGCCCCCCGGGGTGGGGGTCAGGCCGTACGCTCGTGCACGAAGTCCACCACGGCCGCCAGGACATCGGGATCGGTGCCCGGAAGGATCCCGTGGCCCAGGTTGAAGATGTGGCCGGGACGTCCACCCACCCGATCCAGGATGTCTCCGGCGGCCTCCAGGGCGGGACCGCGCCCAGCCAGCAGGATCGTGGGATCCAGGTTCCCCTGCACCCCCCGGTCGTCTCCCACCAGCGCCCACCCTTCATCGATGGGGATCCTCCAGTCGAGGCCGATGACGTCGCCTCCGGCCTCGGCCACCAGGGGGAGGAGCCTGGGGTTCCCCGTGGCGAAGTGCACTGTGGGTACCCCGGCCTCCTTCATTCGCTCCAGCAGCTTCCGGGTGGCGGGGAAGACGTACCGCTCGTAGTCCCGGGGGGCCAGTGAGCCGGCCCAGGAGTCGAAGACCTGCACGATGGCGGCACCGGCCTCGTACTGGGCGATGCCGAACTCCGCCAGGTGATCGGCCCAGAAGTCCATCAGCTGTGCCCACGACTCGGGGTGGCGCCACATGAAGGCCTTCGCCTCATCCAGGTTCCGGGCCTTCGGACCGTCGATGAGATAGGCCACCATGGTGAAGGGAGCCCCCACGAAGCCCAGGATGGGAACAGGAAGCCGGGGGACCAGAAAACGGATCTGGTCCATGATGTAGTCCATGGTCTTCCGGGGATCGTGGGGCACCAGGCGATCCACATCGGAGGGTGTGGCGATCCGGGGCGTCACCACCGGCCCTACCCCCGCCCTCATCTCCACGTCGAAGCCGGCGCCGAAGTAGGGGGTGGAGATGTCGTTGTAGAGCACGCATGCATCCACCGGATAGTAGTCCAGCGGCATGGCGGTGATGTGGGCCGCCCGTTCCGGTTCCCTGAGCACCTCGAACATCCCCACATCCGCCCGGAGTTCCCTGTAGCGGGGGAGCGATCGCCCCGCCTGGCGCATGAACCAGATGGGTGTCGCGTCCACGGGCTCACGGCGCAGGGCACGGAGGAAGCGGTCGTTCATGTGGCCTCTTCTCGGGAGATGACGGTTCTGGATCACGGCCCCGCCGGAGGCGTCCGGGGGATTGGCCCGGAGGGTAGCGCGGCCGGGACGGGACGTCAATTCACCCGATCCCCGGGGATGCACGGGGCCGTTGCGGGACCTGCGGCCCCCGGACTAGACTCTCCCCCGGAGTGTCAAGCCGTCTTGTCACGGAGGTTCGTCCAATGGCCCAGCCCTACCCCTTCTCCGCCATCGTCGGGCAGGAGGAGATGAAGCAGGCGCTTCTCGTCGCCGCCGTTCATCCCGGGGTGGGGGGTGTCCTGGTCCTGGGGCATCGGGGGACCGGGAAGTCCACGGCAGTCCGGGCTCTCCCCGCCCTGCTCCCCCGGATCGACACGGTGGAGGGGTGCCCCTATGGCTGCGATCCGGGGGCCAACGGGACCCGCTGTCCCGACTGCAGCCGTCTCCGGGAGGGGAAGACCCCGCCGAGGACGGTGCGGCGTCCGGTCCCCGTGGTGGACCTTCCCCTGGGGGCCACCGAGGACCGGGTGGTGGGCACGCTGGACCTGGAGAAGGCGCTGACCCTGGGGGAGAAGGCCTTCGAGCCGGGGCTCCTGGCCCGGGCCAACCGGGGATTCCTCTACGTGGACGAGGTCAACCTCCTGGAGGACCACCTGGTGGACCTCCTCCTGGACGTGGCGGCCTCGGGTGAGAACCTGGTGGAGCGGGAGGGGCTGAGCCTCCGCCACCCCGCCCGCTTCGTCCTGGTGGGGAGCGGAAACCCCGAAGAGGGGGATCTCCGCCCCCAGCTCCTGGACCGGTTCGGGCTCTCCGTGGAGGTCACCACCCCCACCTCGGTGGAGGACCGGGTGGAGGTGATCCGCCGGAGGGACTCCTTCGACGAGGACCCGGATCAGTTCATCCGTCGCTGGAGCGGCCCGGAGGGGAAGGTGCGACGGCGGATCCGGGAGGCCCGGGCCCACCTGAAGGATGTGGACGTGCCGGACGAGGCGCTGATGCGGGCCAGCGACATCTGCCTCCGCCTGGGGACCGACGGTCTCCGGGGGGAATTGACCCTGATCCGGGCGGCCCGTTCGCTGGCAGCGCTGGAGGGGGCCCCCCGGGTGGAGGACGACCACATCCGCAGGATGGCCACCTCGGCGCTGCGGCACCGCCTCCGGAGGGACCCCCTGGATGACACCGGCTCCACGGTGCGGGTGGAGCGGGCGCTGGCAGAGACCTTCGGATGAGTGCGGACCTGGCACTGGACGCCATGGTGGCCGATCGGATGGCCACCGGGGGGATCGTCCTGTGCGCAGGGGCCGGGCCGGCCAGGGACCGCTGGATCGCCCGGTTGAAGCAGTCCCTTCCGGCGGACGTTCCCTTCCTCCGGCTGCCACCGGGGATCACCCCGGACCGCCTCCTGGGGGGAATGGATCTGGGGGCCACCCTGGGAGCCGGTCGCCCGGTGGTCCGTCGGGGTCTCCTGTCCGACGTCCACGGGGGCATCCTGGTAGTTCCCATGGCGGAACGCCTTCCAGATGGGGTGGTGGCGGCGCTGGTGGAGGCGCTGGACACCGGGTCGGTGCGGCTGGAGCGGGAGGGGGCATCGGCGGTCCACCCCGCCTCGTTCGTGCCGATCTTCCTGGACGAGAGCGAGGCGGACGAGCCGGGGGTGGCCCCGGCGCTGGTGGACCGGGTGGGTCCGGTGGTGGAGTTGCCCCCCTCCTGGCGCCCCCCGGGGGAGGACCCCGGCTTCGATCCCGGTTCCGATGCCCCCCCCCCTCC
>CAYQVI010000139.1:0-9841 GCA_964420725.1 uncultured Gemmatimonadaceae bacterium
GGGGCCGGGGGGCGGGTGATGGGGCGGGCGGGGCTCCTCCTCCTGGCGGTGCTGGTGGGGTGTGGCCCCTCCTCCTCCGGTGACGGGGCTCCCGGGGGGGGAGGTGGCGCCGCGGTGGATGGAGACAGGGCGCCCGTGGACGCCTCCGCGGCCCTCCGGATCGTGAGCTACAACATCCGCCACGGACGGGGCACCGACGACCTCCTGGATCTGGAGCGTACGGCGGCGGCCCTCCGGCGCCTGGAGCCGGATCTGGTGGGGCTCCAGGAGGTGGACCGGGGGGCGGAGCGGAGCGGGGGGGTGGACCAGGCCACCGAGCTGGGGCGGAGCCTGGGGATGACCCCCCTCTTCGGGGCCTTCATGGACTACCAGGGGGGCGAATACGGGATGGGGATGCTCTCCCGGCACCCGGTGGTGCGCTCCTGGTCGATCCCCCTGCCGGAGGGGAACGAACCCCGGGTGGCGCTGGCGGCGGAGGTTGTACTCCCGGGGGGCGATACGGTGGTGGCGGTGAACGTCCACTTCGACTGGGTGGACGACGACGGGTACCGCTTTGCCCAGGCCTCCACCCTGGCGGCGGTGCTGGACACCCTCTCCCACCCCTGGGTCCTCCTGGGAGACCTCAACGACGAACCGGGCTCCCGGACCCTGGAGCTCTTCCAGACCCGGGCGCTGGAGGCGGACAAGCCCGTGGGGGGGGCCTTCACCTTCTCGTCGGACGACCCCCGGAAGGAGATCGACTTCATCTTCGCCGCCCCCGCCGGGGCGTGGCGGGTGCTGGAGGCCCGGGTGGTGGACGAGCGCCCCACCTCCGACCACCTCCCGGTGCTGGCGGTGCTGGAGTGGAATGGAGGCGGAGGCCGGTAGCCCCTTCACCGGCCTCCGCCTCCCCCTTCCTCTCCTACATCCCCCCCTGGTGCATGACGGTCATGGGATCCAGCACTCCGTAGGATCCCATCCGCATGGGGTCGCCCCCAAGGAAGATCCGGGCCCCGAAGGAGAGGCTCCAGAACCGGTTCCCTCCGAACATGGTTCCGGGAAGGAGGGTGGCGGGGCCCCGCTCCAGATTCACCCGGTGGAACTGGACATCGGCGAAGGGACGGATGCTCACCGGTCCCCGCACCGCGATGACGTTGTAGCCCAGGGTGCCGATGACCCACCGGGTGGCCCCGATGGCCTCGTCATCGTGATCGTAGCGGAAGAAGCCCGGAGAGCCTGCCGGCCCCTCCCGGGTGTACTCCGGGCGAGTGGCGTACTCGATGCGGGCGTAGGGCTGATGCCGCCCCCGGGTCACCTGCATCTCCCCCAGGGCGCTGAAGTACCCCTCGCCATGCTCCGGAAGGCTCTGGGAGAACTCCACGAGTCCGTAGACCGGGGATCCCGCCACCACTCCCGCCCGGCGGAGCGCCACATTCCAGAGCCCCTTGGCCTCCTCCTCCCCGTGGTGCTCTTCCACCACCCGGGCCAGGCTGGCGCTGGCCTCCCACTCCGCCATGGGACCCACTCCGCCCCCCCACCGTTGAGCGATCCGCCCGGAGATGCTGTTCCCGAAGCTCTCGATGTTGGACAGGTCGTACGGGCCCTCCGGCTCGCCGCCGCCGAACACCCCCACCTCGGCGCTCCACCCGTCCCGCAGGTAGACCGCATTCACCGTCCACCGCTCCAGGATCTGGGAGAGGTGGTGGTTGGTGGGGTACTTCAGCCCCGGCCGGGACATGGGATCATCGGTGCCGTACGGGGCGAAGCCCCTCCCGGCGGAGAGGGAGGCCCGACCCCCGGCCACCTCCCCCAGGTTCAGGCTGAGCATCAGCTCGTGGAGCAGCGTGTGGGGGTGCCGCCGGTCCAGGAAGCCCTCACCCCAGCCGCCGAATGTGGACTCCCCGTCCTCCAGGGTGATCCCCTCGAAGTTCAGGGTGGTCCGGAGGACCAGGCGGGAGCCCGGGCTTTCCAGGTTGATCATGGCCGCCGGCTGGGTGACGTAGAACCCGGTGTCGTTCAGGGGGCTCCCCTCCTCACCGGGGGCTCCCACCGTGACGATGGGGAAGCCCTGGGCCATCCCCATGATCGACCAGCCGTTGGCGGCTCCCCACATCCACATGGAGGAGTCGCCGTGGGCGTGGGTCATGGTGTCGTGGGCCATGACATGACCCTCGTGCTGCCCCTGGAGCTGTGCCGGGGCGAAGACAAGACCGGATACGACGGCGCCCGCGAGCGCCGCACGGAATACATGCGTGTGCATGGAATGAGCCTTCCTGGATGGATCTGACTGGGCTCCCCGGAGGGAGCGGGAACAGGGTCAGACCAGGAGGCGGGGAGGCGGGGTGTCGTGGCCGGGCCAGGGGGTGGGCCAAACGCCGGGAGGTGTGGAGACGGCAGGATGGGAGGCCAGGAGTTCGCCGGAGCCGAGGGTGGGGGCAGAGAGCAGCCCCACACCGCCGCACATGGAGCCGGCCCTGCACCCGGTGTCGCCATGGTGGGCCCCGGAGTGTCCGGGGACACCCGACTCCGATGCACCGGCAGAGCCGGTGTCGTGGTGCCCTTCATGGGAGCGGCCATGCCCGGCATGGTGGCCCTCCACACCATGCGCCCCCACCGGCTCCCCCGCGTGGGCGTCCGTGATCAACGGACAGTCCAGTGGGACCAGCGGGGCCGCCACGGAGGCGAGCACGACCAGGAGGACCAGCAGTTGGTGCATGTACGGATATTCTCGAATTGCCGATGTCGGCGCCAGTGGTGGGGTGGTGGCTGCGGCCCCGACTTCAGGGCACCGGCTCGTCCAGGAGCCGCCGGACGGCCAACTCCAGCGTGGCGGGCCCCAGCGGGCCCATGACGGCGTGGCGGATCACCCCCTGCCGATCCAGGAGGAAGGAGGTGGGGTAGCCCTGCACCCCCCCGAAGGCCCGCTCCACATCGGAGCCCACGATGGCCACGGGGTAGGTGATCCCCCGCTCCTCCAGGAAGGCCCGCACCCCCTCTGGGCCGGTGCGGTCCACCGAGAGCCCCAGGAGGGTGAAGCCCCGGGAGGCGTGCCGCTCGTGCATGGCCTGCAGGAGGGGCATCTCCACCCGGCAGGGGGCGCACCAGGTGGCCCACACATTCACCAGGACCACCTCCCCCCGGAGCGATTCCCCGGAGAGGGGCTCCCCCTCGAGGGTGACCACAGAGTAGCTGGGCACCAGGCTCCCTCCCGACTCGATCCCCACCAGCGCTCCCACATGGGGGAGGAGGCGGGGGGCCGCCCAGATGAGGATCACCAGGGTGATCACATTCCAGGGGTTCAGGATCCGCCTCCAGAGGGGGCGGCTCGGGGCCCCGGTGGGGGGGGGATCCGGAGGGGTGGGCTCCATCTCAGCGCCCCCCGCCAGGGGGAGCCGGCTGGACGTCCTCCCCTGGAAGGGCCGGGGTGAAGGTGGGGCGGCGCCGGGCCCGGGTGGCCTGCTCGAAGGCGTAGCCCAGCGCCAGGAGGCGGGGCTCGCTGAAGGCGGGTCCGAAGAAGGAGATCCCCACCGGGAGGTTCCCCCCCACGAAGCCCGCAGGTACCACCAGGTCCGGGAAGCCGGTGAGGTTGGCGATGTTGGTGGCCGAGGTCCACCCGCCGGCACCCCCGCCGCCCTCCGCCAGCGCCGGTCGGGTGGAGGAGGTGGGGTAGACGATGGCGTCCAGCGAATCGGTGGCCAGGATCCCCTCCACGATCCCCCGGGCCAGGGGGAGGCCGTGGTCCCTCATGGCCAGGTAGCCGGGAGCCGTGATGGAGCCGCTGGCCTCCTCCTGCTCGAAGAGCGACCACCGCACCGGGTTGGGCATCCCCCCCATGGGGGTGGGAGAGGTGATCTCCTTCGACCGGACGATGAGATCCGCCAGGGTCCGGGGGTACCCCGGGCGCAGCGTGGCCAGGTAGTCCTCGATCTGGTCCCGGAAGTCGGGCCACCGGATGGTGGTGTACCAGTCGGCCTTCGCCTCCAGGAACCATCCGGGATAGCGGACCTCCACCACAGTGGCCCCGGCCCTCCGCATGGTGGCCAACGCCGCCTCCACCACCCAGTCCACGTCGGCATCCGCCCCCATGAAGTCCCGGGCGATCCCGATCCGGGCCCCCCGGAGGGCGCCGGGATCCAGGAAGGAGGTGTAGTCGGTGTGGGCCTGCCCCTCACTGGCTCCGGTGGCAGGGTCCGCGGGGTCCACCCCGGTCATCGCCCCCAGCATGACGGCCACATCGTACACGGAGCGCCCCATGGGCCCTGCCGTGTCGAAGGTGAGGGAGAGGGGCACGATGCCGTCCCGGCTCAGGAGCCCAAGGGTGGGCTTGAGCCCCACGATCCCATTGGAGGTGGAGGGGCCCCGGATGGAGCCGCCGGTGTCGGTGCCGATCCCCAGGGGGGCGTACCAGGCGGCGATGGCCACCCCGGTCCCCCCGGACGACCCGGAGGGGGTGCGGAGGGGGTCGTGGGGATTCCGCATGGGCCCCGAGATGGAGCTCATCACGGCCCCGCCGGCGAACTCGCTCATGTTCACCTTGGCCAGGACGATGGCTCCGGCCTCCCGGAGCTTCCGGACGATGAAGGCGTCGTCCGGCGGGATGGACCCCGCCAGCAGGAGGGAGCCGGCGGTGGTGGGGAGGTCGGCGGTGTCGATGTTGTCCTTGAGGACCACCGGGATGCCGTGGAGAGGGGAACGGGGCCCCTGCTCCCGGCGTTCCACATCCAGCGCCCGGGCCGATTCCAGGGCCGCCCGGTTCAGCCAGAGAACGGCGTTCAGCCGCGGCCCCGCTCGGTCATAGGCCTCGATCCGGGCCAGCGACAGCTCCACCAGCCGCTCAGCGGTCAGCGTGCCCGCGTCCATGGCCGCCCCCAGCTCCGCCACCGTCGCCTCCGCCAGCGCCAGCAGGGGGGGCGAGTCCGGGGCCGCCTGCCCCTGGAGTGCCCCGGGGAGCCCGCAGGCCAGGAGGGGAAGGGTCACCAGGAGTGCGGGAGGGAATCGGGAGGGGACGGACGGGCGGGCCATGGGGAGGCTCCAGGGGGTTCAAACGGGGAAGGGGGGGCTTCCTCTCAGGATAGGGGCTCCCCGGGACGACGACCAGCGGAGCCGGATCCGAAGTCCGCCCCCTCCCCCTTCCGGATGACAGTTCTACAGCCTCCCCCTAGCTTTCGGGGTCCGTCCCGTGGCACCCCCGCTTCCCCGGATCATCCCATGCGTGCATCACCCCCTCCCTCCCTCCTCCTCGCGGCCCTCCTTCTCCTGGGGGCCGGTCTGGCGGCTGGTCCTGGTCCCCTGTCCGCCCAGACCCGGACCGACCTCACTGGATCCTGGATCTTCTCGGTCACCACGGAGAACGGGACTGGTACCCCCTCGGTGACACTGGAGCAGGAGGGGGAGGAGATCACCGGACTCTACTCCTCCCCCCGCCTGGGAGCCCGACGGCTGATGGGGACCTTCGACGGGGAGACGCTGGTCTTCCGCATCGCTCCTGGAGAGGGGTCGGAGGTCATCATGACCTTCACCGGAACGCTCCAGGAGGATGGCACCCTGGCAGGGACCGCCGACTTCGGTGGGATGGGAGGGGCCAGCTTCACGGCGGTGCGGGCCGGCACACGGATCGGCACCGGGGGCGCTCTCCCCGGTGGAGTGCAGTCCTGGTCCGCCGTGGACTGAAGGAGGAGTGGGCCGGGGGGTGCTCCCCCGGATTGCAGGGGCCGGTTGCGCTGGTCGGTGGCGTTGCTTCACCGGATGACCGACGGCGAGGGATTTCCGCGCACGGAAGGGAGACGTGCCCCTCCCGGTCGGGGGTCGGGCACGATCCCCTCCCCCGGAGCCGGAGAGCATGTGTGCAGAGGCGTCGACGCAGCCGCGGAGCGGCTTGCTGCTGCCGGACCGCCGGGGTAGGTTCGCCCCTTCCGAACGTCGCAGGATCAAGACCCCGAGCCGGACGATCCCATCGTCCGGGGCGACCCCCATGGATCGACCCGACCTCGACCACCTGTTCAGCGCGACGTATGAGGAGCTGCGGCGTCTGGCCCGCAGTGTGCGCAGCGACCACCCCGCTGCCAGTCTCAGCCCCACCACCATCGTGAACGAGGCCTACCTGAAGCTGGCGGCTTCGCTCCGCATCGAGCCCGAGTCCAGGACCCACTTCAAGCGGCTGGCGGCCCGGGCCATGCGGCAGGTCCTGGTGGAGGCCGCCCGCAGGCGGGGGGCGGGGCGGCGGGGGGGGGACTGGCACCGCATCACCTTCGATGCGGCGCTGCAGGTGGAGACCGCCTCCTTCGAGGAGATCCTCCTCCTGGACATGGCGTTGGAGGAACTGGCCCGGCTGAGCCCCCGCCAGGCCGCCATGATGGAGTGCCGGTTCTTCGGGGGGCTCAGTACCGCCGAGACCGCCGAGGCGCTGGGGGTCTCCGAGGCCACGCTGAACCGGGACTGGCGGGCTGCCCGGGCCTGGCTCTCGGTGGAACTGGCCCGCAGGCGGTGACCGGGGAGATGGACCTTCCACCCATGGAGCCCGCCGAGTGGGAGCGGATCCAGGAGCTCTTCCACCGGGCTTCCGAGCTTCCCCCCCACGGGTGGCGCACCTTCCTGGAGGCGGCTCTTCCCGGGGAGCCGGGGCAGGTGGAGAGGGTGCTGGAGCTGCTGGAGGCGGACCGGCGGGCGGCCCCCATCCTGGAGGGGGGTGTGGCAGAGTTGGCCCACCAGGTCCTCCGGCAGCCCTCCCCGGTTCCCCCCACGGTGGGTCCCTACCATATCCGGGGTGTGCTGGGGGAGGGGGGGATGGGGGTGGTCTACCTTGCGGAGCGACCGGATCTGGGCTCCCGGGTGGCGCTGAAGATGCTGCGGGATGCCTGGCTCTCCCCCGCCCGCCGGGAGCGCTTCGCCGGTGAGAAGCGGACCCTGGCGGCGCTGAACCACCCGGGGATCGCCCGCCTCTACGACGCCGACACCCTCCCCGACGGGACGCCCTGGATTGTCATGGAGTACGTGGAGGGGACCAGCCTCACGGACCACTGTCGGGAGCGGGGGAGTTCGCTGGAGGAGCGTCTGGCCCTCTTCCGCTCGGTGTGCGAAGCGGTGGGGCACGCCCACGCGAACCTGGTGGTACACCGGGACCTGAAGCCCTCCAACATCCTGGTGACCCCCGACGGGACGGTGAAGCTCCTGGACTTCGGCATCGCCCGGCAACTGGAGACGCTGGACACCCCCCGGGACTCCACCCGCACGGCGCTCCAGCTCATGACCCCCTCCTACGCCGCCCCGGAGCAGCTCCAGGGGGGGGCGGTGGGGGTCTTCACCGACGTCTATGCCCTGGGGGTGGTGCTCTACGAGCTCCTCACCGGGCGGCTCCCCCATGACGTGGGTGCCCTGAGTCCAGCCCAGGCCGAGCGGAGGGTGCTGGAGCGGGATCCCACCCCCCCGTCCTCGGTCCCCTCCCGGATCTCCGCTCCCGGGAGTGCCTGGGAGGATCTGGATGTCCTTGTCCTCAAGGCCATGCACCGGGAACCGGAGCGTCGGTACGCCACGGTGGATGCCCTCCTCCAGGACCTGGTCCGCTTTTCCGGGGGACGCCCCCTCCTGGCCAGGCCGGACTCCCTCCGCTACCGGATGGGAAAGTCGCTCCGGCGACACCCCCAGGGGGTGGCTGCGGGGCTGGTCATGGCCCTCACCGTGTCGGGGTTGGTGGGCTACTACACCAACCGACTGGCGGCCGAGCGTTCGGCGGCCCGTCTGGAGGCGGAGCGTGCCACCCAGGTGAGCGACTACCTGGTGAGCCTCTTCCAGGCAGGGGACCCCTTCTCGACATCCCCGGAGGAGCAGGACATCGGTACGCTGCTGGAGCGGGGGATCGAACGGGCCGAGGCGCTGTCGGACCAGCCGGGGGTGCAGGCCCAGCTCTTCGATGTGCTTGGGGGGGTGCACACCCGGACGAGCCGCTACGCCGAGGCAGAGACCCTCCTCCTCCGGGCACTGGAGCTCCGTAGGAAGTTCCCCGACGGGGAGCTGGAGTTGGCGGGCACCCTCACCAGCCTGGGGACGCTCTACCGCTATATGGGGTCGCTGGAGGAGGCCGAGAGGCACCTCCAGGAGGCGCTGTCCATCCGGGTGCGACTCCTTCCCGATGCCCACGAGGACCGGGCCGAGGTGCTGGATGCCCTGGGGGTGGTCCTGGGGAACCAGGGCCGCTACGAAGAGGGGTTCCTCCACCTGAAGGAGGCGCTGGCCACCTACCAGGGGGCCCTGCCGGCCCCGGACATCCGGGTGGCCGCCACCCTGAACAACATGGCGGTGAACCAGGCCGGTCAGGGGAACTACGAGGCCGCCGAGATCTTCATGCGGCGGTCGCTGGGGGTCTCGGAGGGGATCCTGGAGCCCGACGACCCGAACCTCAGCACGGACCTGGGAAACCTGGGGGTGATCCTGGAGATCCGGGGCGACATGGCCGGGTCCGAGGCCGCCCTCACCCGCTCCCTGGAGATCCTCCGGAGCCGTCTGGGGGACGACCACTACCAGACCGCCTTCGTCCTGACCCAGTTGGGGGGGGTGCTCCGGCGGGCCGGTGAACTGCGCCGGGCGGAGGAGCGGCTCCGGGAGGCCATGGCCATCGAGGAGCGGATCCTGGAGCCCGGCCACCGGAACAGGGGCGTCACCCGGGTGCACCTGGCGGGGGTCCTGCAGGACGCCGGTCGCCTGGACGAGGCGGAGCCCTTCTACCGGGAGGGAGAGGGCATCCTGGCGGGGAGCCTGGGGGAGGAGCACGAGTTCACCAGCACCACCCGCTGCCACCTGGCCCAGCTCCTCCAGCTCCAGGATCGCCTGGACGAGTCGGAGGCCACCTTCCGCTCCTGCCTTCCGGCGCTGGAGCGGTCCTCATCGGGGGCCGCCGACGTCCTGGCCACCTTCAAGGCCCGCTACGCCAACCTGCTGGACCGACAGGGTCGCCATGACGAAGCCGAGACCCTCCTTCTGGAGAGCCACGCCACGCTGAGGAGCCGACTGGGGCCCGACCACCGGGATGCCCGGGGGGTGGAGGACCGGATCCGTCGGTTCTACCTGGAGCGGGGCCGCCCCGGCGAGGCGGCGGGCTTCCGGTCGCTGGACGGCTCCTGAGGGGGGGCTACAGCCCCAGCCAGTAGTTCACCTTCAGAATGAAGACGTTGTCGGTGGGGGCGGTGGCCAGCGCCCTCAGATCCCGGCGGAAGTCCAGGGAGCCCAGCGCCTCCTCCTCGCTCCGCCGCTGCTGCCACACCAGGAAGATGGTGGAGCCGGGGCGGTACTCCCACCGGAGGACCGCGTTGCCCCGGAGCGACCGCACGTTGAAGTCCCGGTCCGAGAAGGAGTAGTCTCCCCGCCCGTCCCCATCCAGGTCCAGGTGTTGGCGCCCGGTCTCCGGATCCTGGCAGATGTTCCCCCCGGAGCAGGAGACGCCCCCGTCCCCCAGGAGCCCGAAGGCCCCGGCCTGGAAGTCCTCGAAGTCGTAGCTCTTCGCCTCCCGGAGCTGTCGGTAGGTGGTGAAGTCCCCGGACGACAGCAGGGGCTGCATGAAGAGCTGGAGGGTCAGGGTGGGGGTGAAGGTCACATTCACCCGGGTCTCCATCGAGATGCTCTCCTGCTCCAGCTCCGCGAAGAGGTACCGGGAGCCGAAGGTTGGTGCGTACGGAAGCACCGCTGTCGAAGCCACGTACTGCGCCCCGTCCTGGTTCCGGCTCCAGGAGGGCTCCACCTCCAGTTCCAGCCGCGGCGAAGGGCGCACTCCGAAGGAGACCGAGGTGCGGAACTGGGAGCTGGCCCCCATCCGCCCCCGGGAGAGGTTCACCGAGGGGCGCACCGTCACCGCCCGCCGGTCATCGGTGCGGAG
>CAYQVI010000140.1:0-9835 GCA_964420725.1 uncultured Gemmatimonadaceae bacterium
GGTAGAGGGCCACCACGCCCCCCGGGGCCAGCCCCCACTCCGGGTCATTCCCTGCGGCCATCATGGCCACCCCGCCCAGGGCGGAGCGGGGCATGGGGAAGGCTCCTTCCGGATCCACTCCCTCCCCCACCCGCATGGCCTCCCGGAGCACCACCCCATCCAGCGCAACCACCCCGGCCTCGTCGGGAAGCCCCTCCGAACCCGGCCCCAGCCTCCGGGGCACCAACCGGTCCAGATCGCCGGTCCTCCGGTTCCGATCCGGGAGGGCGTCCACCGACGCCGCCGGGAGCCAGGTCGTGAGCCCCGGCTCGGACCGCCCGACGCCACCGGTGGGCCCCTGCACCGTGTCCACCAGCGTTACCGGCGGTGGATTCACCGTGAGGTCCACCGGCACCAGCGCCGACCGACCGGGAGAGACCTCAACGCCCTGGACCACCAGGGGACGGTACCCCACCGCCTCCACCCGGACCATGTACGTGCCGGGCATCAGGGCGCGGAAGGAGAACCGCCCATCCCGGGGAGGGAACTGCTCCAACTCCACTCCACCCCCTGTGGGGACCACCGTGACACTGGCGTCGGCCACAGGGACCCCGCCGGACATCACGGTCCCCTGCAGATCCCCCCGGGTGAGAAGCTGTGCCGAAAGGGGAAGGCCACCCGCCAGGAGGCCCGCCAGGGCCAGAAGAAGGAGCCGGGCGACCCCCACCGAGGCTCCACGGCCCCGGACCGGAGGGTTCCACCGGTCCAGTGTCGCACGGGAAGGGAATCCAGGAGAATCGATCATGGGCTCCGGGCCTGGGGCCGGGGTGGGTCAGGAGGAGTGCCGACCGCCCGCACAAGGGTCGGAGCAGCGGGACACCGTGTTGAACCCACCACACCCGTTGCACGCAAAGGGCCGGTTCGATGCACGAAAACCGGCCTCTGCCAACAAAACCAACCGGAAGGGCGGGCCCAACGGCTCCTTCATGTGCAGATCACGTGCCATCATCGCCGGGGCCGGGGAGGCCCCAGTCCAGGACGGGGGACAGGATCAGCGATCGGCCACCGGCACGCGGATCACCTGCCCCGCGTAGATCCGCTTTCCCCTGAGCTCATTGGCCGATACCAGCCGGTCCACCGTGGTTCCATGGGCCCGGGCGATGGCCCAGAGGGAGTCCCCCCTTCGAACCCGGTAGTCGGACAGGTCCATCACGGCCTGCGTCACGGATGCCGGTGCCTCGGTGGACGCCGCCTCGGCGCTGGCCATCCGCGTGGGGGTGCTGGTGGAGCCGCCCCGACCGCTGACGTAGCGCTGGTAGGGCCGGGGGAAGACCGCAATGTGGTAGTGGGGGGGGCGCCGCTCACGGGTGGCCTCCAGGACCCCGTTCCCCTCCAGGGAGACCAAGACCTTCTCCAGCCAGGAGCGACAGGCGGAATTGCGGGGGATCCGGAGGTCCACAGCCATGCCGGTGGGGTGAACCGAGCGGGCGGAGGCGTTGGCCGGCTGACGGTCCTGTGGGCGGGTGAGGCTCGTCACCACCAACTTCTCACCACAGGCGCTCCGGTACTGGGAAGAGAGCCGCTCCACGAAGAGCTTCACCTCCGGGCGGGCGTAGGGGAACGACACGCCGTGGATCTCGTAGTCCGCATTCCCCCGGACCGGAACCAGGAAGCCGTTCGCCACAAAGCGACGGACCTGATCCGCGTTTCGCAGGTAGGTGAAATCGTGGGCGAGGGCCTGACGCTCCTGGAGGTCCATGGAGGCCCTGGATCCCCGGAGGTCCTGGGCAACCAGGGAATCCCCGGATGAGGCCAATGCCCCCAGGGCAAGGAGGAGCACCGCCGCCCGTGGGCGGCCACCGTGAACCAGAGGTCGGGCCGTCGTCGTCATCAGCGAAGGTCCGTGCGTCGGGGACGAGCTGTGGGGATGAACAGCGGTCCAATATTGATAAACATCTGGATTCGATCGCACAAGTAGCTCCCCATGACGACCGAACACTCAAGCAACCAGTAAGGCCATCCCCACTGCCGCACCAACTCGATCCGGCGCAGTTGAGAGAAAAACCCCATCGAGCCCCCTCGGGCCTTCCCGTCGCTGCCACGAGGAGGACCCCAGAGTTGTGGAACGTCAGGGTACGTGGCTGCAGCCCAACTCGCAACTGCGTCTCCCGGACTCCCTTCTGGCACGATGTGTACCATGATGGAAAAACCCACAGGACAACGACGGTTCCATTCGTTCAAACTCCGGAACCGGCAGAGGCTGCCCCCCGGGGGGCAGAGGGTGCCGCCCGCCACCTGCCACCCGCCAGGAGGTGCCGCCCCCGAGAGGGGCCGGGGTGTTCCGGCCTGCCCCGCCGGCGGCGTCCCTCACCCGAAGAGCCCCGGCATCGCCCCCCGGAGTCCATCCAGGATGAACTGGACCCCGATCACCGTGACCAGGAGCCCCATGATCCGGGTGGCCACATTCAGCCCCGTCTGCCCCACCGCGTGCAGGAGGACGGGGGCCAGCATGAGAACCCCCCCGGAGATGACCAGGACCGCCACGATGGATCCGTAGACCGCACCGGCCTGCAGGGGTCCGGTGGCCTGGGCCATCAGCGCAATGACCGTGGTGATTGCGCCCGGCCCCGCCAGCGACGGGAGGCCCAGGGGAATGATCCCCACATCCCCCCGGGCGGTGTCCGGGTCATCCTCCTCCTCCTGGGTGGTCTTCACCCGGGACCGCTTCGCCTGCAGCATATCGGACCCGATCCCGAAGAAGATGATCCCGCCGGCGATGCGGAAGGCGTTGGTGGTGATCCCGAAGAAGGCCAGGATGGCGGTGCCGGCGGCGGCGAAGACGGCCATCACAACGAAGGCGGTGAGGAGCGCCGCCCCCAGGGCCCGGCGGCGCTGGCGGGTGTCGTACTCTGCCGTCAGGGCCACGAAGAGGGTGGCGGCGGAGAGGGGGTTCACGATGGCCAGGAGGGACGAGAAGGCCAGAACCAGGAACGAGAGGTCGTTGGGGGTCATGGATCCCATGGGGGAGACGACAGGTTGGGCCCCCGGCGCCGATGGGGGAGAACAACAATCCGGCAGGCCGCTGGAGAAGTCCAGCGGCCTGCCGGATCAGGTCATCGGCCCGGGTCTCTGGAAAGCCCGGCTCAGGCCGTGCGGATCCAGCCCCCCCGGGCTTCGGCGTACTTCCGACCCACCACGTCCCAGTTGATGACGTTCCAGATGGCCGAGAGGTAGTCGGGCCTCCGGTTCTGGTAGTTCAGGTAGTAGGCATGCTCCCACACATCCACCCCCAGGATGGGCGTGTAGCCGTCGATGAGGGGGGAATCCTGGTTGGCGGTGGCCTGGACCTCCAGCGCTCCGAAGGGGGATACCGTGAGCCATCCCCACCCGGAGCCGAACTGGCTCCCGGCCGCGTCGTTCAGACGGCTCTTCATGTCGTCCAGCGACCCGAAGGTGTCGTTGATGGCGGTGGCCAGCTCTCTCTGGGGGGCGCTGGAGCCGCCGGGGGCGAGGATCTCCCAGAAGAGGGCGTGGTTGTGGAACCCCCCGCCGTTGTTCCGGACGGCGGTGCGGATCTCCGCCGGAAGTCCATGGAGACCCCGCAGGAGCTGCTCCGCGGAGTAGCCGTGGAAGGCGGTGTGCTTCTCCAGCGCCGCATTCAGCTTGCTGGTGTACCCGGCGTGGTGCTTCCCATGGTGGATCTCCATGGTGCGGGCATCGATGTGGGGCTCCAGGGCGTCGGCGGCGTAGCCGAGATCGGGTAGCTTGAATGGGTAGGCCATGAACACTCCTTCAGGTGCAGGGAGGAAGGGGATCGCGGGGCAGCACCTCGTAGGCACAGGTGCGGGCTCCGCGAACGATGTGGGATACACGCCGGACATGGGCGTCCGGAAGCGCCTCCCGGAGGAAGTCGATTTCGCTGCTGCAGGGGTGTGCGTATCGTTGGGCGATGGAGAGGATGGCGCAGTTGCGCTCAACCAGGAGGAAGCCGTGGGGGTCCAGCGCCTCGACCTCCGCAAGGTAACCATCCTCATCCAGGATCCGGGCCAGTTCGTGGACCCGCTGGGCCAGGGTGCCCTGGAGCCGCTCCCGGGCATCCTCGAGACGCCTCCGGGAGCGCCGGGCGAAGAGCGCCGCCAGCGTCTCCGGAGACTCCTCCTCCAGGTACTCCAGCAGCTCTCCGGCGAGCTCGGCATGACGCCGGGGAAAGAGGGCGTCGCCGGAGGGGGTGGGGGCGTAGCGGTGGCGCGGGCGACCCCGTCCCTCCGCCTGGCGGCTGTGCTCCACCAGCCCGGCCGACTCCAGTGCGGAGAGATGCTGCCGCACCCCCGAGACGGTGAGCCCCAGGGCATCGGACAACTCCCCCGCCGTGGCGGGTCCGCGACGCTTCAGGAGTCGCAGGATATCCTGTCGGGGCTCCGAAAGCAGATCCAGGGGGGAGAGCACCATCTTCATATCGGATGCTAGCACCCGCGTGGGAATAAAGCCAGTGATCGGTGTTTAAATGACCAGCCAGCGTGCATCCCCGGGGCGCACCCACCGTCGCATCCTCCTGGTGGACTGCGACATGTTCTTCGTGCAGGTGGCCCGCATGGAGGATCCGGACGGAGCGGGGCGGACTCCCCTCCTCATCGTGGGAGGGTCCTCCACCGGGAGGGGGGTGGTGACCTCGGCCTCCTACGAAGTGCGCCGGTTCGGCGTCCGGTCCGGAATGCCCACCGCCACGGCGCTGCGGCTCTGTCCCGAGGCCACCGTTGTGGGGGTTCCCCGGGAGGCCTGTTCCAGGCGGAGCCGGGATGTCCGGGAGGCCCTGGAGGCGTTGGCGCCGGTGGTGCAGGCGGCCAGTATCGACGAATTCTATCTGGACCTCTCGGGAACCGAGCGGCTCTGGGCGGGGGAGTCCTTCACCGAGAGCGCCCGCCGGATCCGCCTGGCGGTGAAGGAGCGCACCGGGGTGTCCGTCTCCATCGGGGGGGGGACCAACCGCCTCATTGCGAAGCTGGCGGCCCGGCGTGCGAAGCCTGCAGGGGAATTCGTGGTCCCCCCCGGCGGGGAGGGCGCCTTCCTCCGGGAGCTGGAGCTGGAGGAGTTGCCGGGGGTGGGGCCCGCCCTCCTGGCCACCCTCCGGAAGCAGGGCTTCCAACGGGTGGAGGAGCTGCTCCCCGTCCCGGAGGGAGTGCTGGCCCAGTGGGTGGGGGAGAATCGGGCCACATGGCTCCACGCCCGGATCCGGGGGATGGACAGCACGGCGGTGGTCACCGGGGAGCCCCGGAAATCGGTGAGCGCGGAGCGGACCTTCCGCCGGGACATCGATGACGACGACCGGCTGGAGGCCATCCTCCTGAAGCTGGCCACCCGGGTGGGGGCTGCCCTCCGGAGCGAGGGTCTCCGGGCACGGACCGTCACCGTGAAGATCCGGGACGGGGACTTCACCACCCGCTCGGCAAGTCGGAGCGTGGATCGGGGCGTGGAGTCGGACCACGCCCTCTTCGACCTGGCCCGTCCCCTTCTGGCGTCGCTCCGGAGCCGGAGACGGATGGGGGCCCGGCTCGTGGGGCTGGGGGCCGGAAACCTCACGGAAGACGACGAGCCCGGCCAGTTGGGGCTCTTTCCGGAGGATGGCGCCACCTCCGGTGACACACCCGTGGAATCTCCCCGGGACCGGGCCATCTCCCGGGCCGTGGACGACCTCAATTCCCGATTCGGTCGGCAGACGATCCTTCCCGGCCGGATCGTTCCCCCGGATCCAGACCTCGGATGACCCCTTCCATGAGCTCTCCCGACGCCCCCACCCCCTCGTCTCCCTCCCATCCGTCCCCGCCCCCCCGGGGACAGCTTCTGCGAGGCCTCTTCCCCCGGTCCCGGCCGGTGGTGGGGATGGTGCACCTCCTCCCCCTTCCGGGGGCTCCCCGGTGGGGAGGGCGCCTGGGGGAGGTTGTGGCCCGGGCTGTGGCGGAAGCCTGCATCCTCTCGGAGGAGGGGATGGACGGCGTCATGGTGGAGAACTACGGCGACATCCCCTTCCACCCGGGATCGGTCCCCCCGGAGACGGTGGCCGCCATGGCGGTGGTGGTCCGGGCGGTGGTTGAGGCCGTGGAGGTCCCGGTGGGGGTCAATGTCCTCCGGAACGACGCCTACGGTGCCCTGGCCGTGGCTGCGGCCACCGGAGCCCGTTTCATCCGGGTCAACGTGCACACCGGAGCCATGTGGTCCGACCAGGGGCTCATCCAGGGACGGGCCCACGAGACCCTCCGCCTCCGGAGGACGCTGGCCCCGGAGGTGGCCATCCTGGCGGACGTCCTGGTGAAGCACGCCGTGCCGCCGGCGGGGGTGGAGGCCGGGGAGGCCGCCCGGGACCAGTGGCTCCGGGGACTGGCGGACGGGCTGGTGGTGACGGGGCCCGCCACCGGCACCCCGGTGGGGGGATCCCGCCTGGAGGCGGTGCGGGAGGCGGCTCCGGAGGCCCCCCTCTGGATCGGGAGCGGAGTCACCCCCGGGACCGTGGGGGAGCTCCTGCCCCGGGCGGACGGCGCCATCGTGGGGAGCGCCCTCCACCGGGAGGGGCTGGCCGGGGGAGGGATCCACCGGGAGAGGGTGGCGGCGCTGATGGAGGGGGTTTGGAGGAGTCGGGGGGATCTGTAGATTCGAATCATGACTGGCCACCCACCTCCCGACCCGATCCAACTGGACCTCAAGCGGGCTTCCCGTCTGGTGGTCCGGGGGCTCCGGCTCCGCTGTCCCAACTGCGGGGGCGGGCCCCTCTTCCGGAAGTGGATCGTGATGGCCGGCACCTGCCCGACGTGCCACCTGAAGCTGGACCGGGGTGAGGCCGACTACTTCATCGGGGGGTTCCTCATCAACTTCGTGGTGGCGGAGCTCCTGATCTGTGCAGGGGCTCTGGCCGGGATCCTGATGACCTGGCCGGACGTTCCCTGGGGGTGGATCCAGGTGTACCTGCTGGCGCTGATGATCCCGGTCCCGATCCTCTTCTATCCCTGGGCCAAGTGCCTCTGGCTGGCGGTGGACCTGGTCTTCCGACCGGTGACCCTGGCGGACCTGGAGGGCCACGGCGAGAACGTGGGCTCCATGGAGGCCATCCGCATCTGAGGGAGGGGCGAGCCCCTGAAGGATGCGGCTGCCCTACTCCCCCCCGCCCCGAGCTGCAGCCAGCCGCCGGTGCCCTGCCAGGAGACACCAGAGCCCCGTGAGCCAGAGGGTCCCCCCGGAGCCGGCCAGGACCAGGACGTCCAGCCCCAACCCTGTGGCACCGGCCCCGTTGAGGGGGGCCTCCCCCTCCAGCGGGACCCGCCATGCCCACCAGGCCAGGAAGGCCGGGATGGTCCCCAGCACCATGCACGGTCCGGCCAGCACATGGAGGGCCAGCACCCGGGGGGGGAGCAGGCGGGAGAGGGCGGCCAGCCAGCGCCACGCAATCCCGCCTCCCACCACCCCGGCAAGCACCAGGATGGCGAGGCCCAGCCCCCCCCCGGGGTTCACCTCCCCCCCGACCGTCCCGAGCGCTTCGCCTCCACCACCCGCCGGTGGACCGCTGCATTCTCGATCCAGGGCTTCCGCTCGAAGTAGCTCCTGGTCAGCTCCACCACCTTGGGCGTCAGGATGATGAGGGCGATGAGATTGGGGAGGATCACCAACCCGAGGGCAGCATCCCCCAGGGTCCAGGCCACGGCAAGCGGTAGCACCGCCCCCACGAAGTGCATGACCACGAAGATCATCTTGTAGGGGAGCACCGCCTTCTCACCGAAGAGGTAGAAGGCGCACCGGTCTCCGTAGTAGCTCCATGCGATGGCGGTGGAGATGCCGAAGAGGAGCACCGAGAGGAGCACGATGTAGTGGCCCCAGTCCCCCAGCGGCGACAGACCACGCTGGAAGGCCAGCATGGTCAGGGGAGCCCCGTTCAGCGGAGCCGGGCCGTAGAGCACCGGAAACTCCTGTCCGGAGAGATCCACCGCCACGTTCCTCCCCGGGAAGATGGTCCCCGTGAAGGGCTGGGTCTGGGCCGCATCGGTGTAGAACGAGTCCACCGCCACGTTCCGCCACGCCAGCCGCACGTCGCCCACGCCCATGGCGGCAGGCACTCCGCCCTGAACCACGATCTCGGACGGCGGGGTGAGCCCGCTCCGTACGATCCGGCCATCCGTCTGTTCCGCCACCCAGCTGGACTGCCCGCCTGTGAAGGAGACCTGGCTGGGAACCCGGTCATCCCAGGAGCCGGTGGAGATGATCACCAGCGCCGTCATGGTGCAGATGACGATGGTGTCGATGAAGGGCTCCAGGAGGGCCACAACCCCTTCCGACACCGGCTCGTCCGTCTTGGCCGCCGCGTGGGCGATGGGCGCGGATCCCTGCCCCGCCTCATTGGAGAAGAGCCCCCGGCGCACCCCCCACATCATGGTGACCAGGACCGCTCCCACGCCGCCTCCCGCCACTCCCGCCGAGGGGCTGAAGGCCTCGGAGAAGATCAGCGCGAAGGAGGGGAGGATGGAGCTCGCATTGAAGATCAGGACCATGAGGGCTCCGGCCACGTAGACCAGAGCCATGGCCGGCGCCAGGATCCCGGTGACCCGACCGATCCGGCTGATCCCGCCGATGATGACGGTTCCCACAATGGAGGCGGTGATGAGACCGGTGATCCAGGGAGTGACCCCGAAGGTCTCCCGCATGGTGTCCGCCACCGTGTTGGCCTGCACGCCGTTCCCGGTGAGGAAGGCCGTGAAGGCCAGGGTGATGGCGAAGAAGACCGCCATGGGCCTCCACTTCGGCCCCAGTCCCCGCTCGATGTAGTACATGGGACCGCCGGCCACGGTGCCCTGTTTCGAGGCGCCGGACGACTCGTCCACCGACCGGTAGTGCTGCGCCAGCGTCACCTCGGTGAACTTCGTGGCCATCCCCAGGAGTGCGGTGAGCCACATCCAGAACAGGGCTCCGGGGCCTCCCCAGTGGATGGCCAGCGCCACGCCGGCGATGTTCCCGATCCCCACCGTGGCGGAGAGCGCCGTGGAGAGGGCCTGGAAGTGGGAGACGTCCCCGGGCTCGTCCGGGTCATCGTAGCGCCCGGTGGCCACGGCAAACCCGTGACCCAGGTGCCGGATCTGGATGAAGCCCAGGCGGAGGGTGAGGTACACCCCCGTACCGAGGAGGAGGATGACCACGAAGGGGATGGTCTCGCCCCCCACCCCGATGCCCGAGCTCCAGACGGTGGACTCGAGCCAATTCACGAACACCTGGAAGGACTCCATCTCACTCCTCGGTTCTTCTTGTATCCGGGCCGGAATGCCACCGGTGACAGGCGCAGTAGAATGCGACCGCACCGTCACCGGGGCAACCCTGAAACCTTACCGGCAGACCGAGCGTAGGTCGGAATGGCCCACCCTGCGGATGCCCCGGGCGTTTCCCGGGCACCCCATCGGAATCGATGACCACCCAGACGGATCCTCCATGCACCCGACCCGCCTCCCGCCCGTCCTGCAGCGGGCTGCGCAACTCCTGCTTCCGTCGATCCTCCTTTCCCTGATGCCGGCGGGGTGGCCCCCCGCCCCCCTGGCCGCCCAGTCGCTGGATCTGGCCGTGGGGGAGACGGGGCTCCGGATCGGCCACGCCACCCGGGTGAACGGACTCCGGATCAACTGGAGTGACCGGGAGCTGGATCTGGTGAATGGCGTGAACCTCACCCTCTGGCGCCCCTCGTCGGATCGGGTGGGAGGGGAGGTGAACGGGATGGCGCTGGGGGTGGTCCTCCCCCAGGCCGGGACGATCCGGGGAGTGGGGGTGGGAGTGGGGGCCGCCGTGGCGGAGGACTCCTGGTCGGGGGTGGGACTGGGCGGGGGGGCGGTGGTCA
>CAYQVI010000141.1:0-9790 GCA_964420725.1 uncultured Gemmatimonadaceae bacterium
GCGCGCTTGCGCACTCTTGTCAGTCTATGCCGTTCATGCGTCAAGTCGATCCTGCTCGCCGCGACCCGGAGCTGCTGGCACGCTGCTTCGGCGTCACCTATGCCCCAGGGCATACCGTGGCGCTCCATTCCCACGACTGGGACCAGTTCGTGTGCACCGAGTCCGGTGCGCTGCGCCTGGTGGCGGGCGACCAGTTGTGGCTCGTTCCCGCCGGCCGGGGAATCTGGATTCCCGCGGGAACTCCGCACGAGATCGAGGCCCCCACCAGCGCCGCGCTCCGCTCGGTCTACACGCACCCGGGGTCGGTGGACTCCATGGACCGTCGGCTTCGAGCGGTGGAGGTGTCACCGCTACTGCAGGAGCTGACCCTGTACGCGGTGCGCCTTGGAGCGCTCCGGAAGGACAATGATCACGAGGCCCGCTGCTTCCTTCTCTACGGGGACCTGATCGGTCGCCAGCCCCCTGCTTCCCTGGCCCTCCCCATGCCCGGGGACCCCCGTGGACGGCGGGTGGCTCGCCTGATCCTGGATCGACCGGGTGATCAGTCGGACATCGGGATCCTTGCCCGGAGGGGCGCAGCCAGTCGGCGCACGCTGGAGCGGATCTTCCGGACCGAGACCGGACTCACCGTCGGCGGGTGGCGCAGACGCGCACGCCTCCTCAGTGCCATCGAGCTACTTGCGGCGGGGGGCGATGTCACGACCACCGGCTACCGGGTGGGGTATCGGAGCACGAGCGCCTTCATCAGTCGTTTCAGGGAGGAGTTCGGGGTGACCCCGGGGCGGTGGGTGGGGTAGGCCCCTCCTCCCATGGACGCGCCGCCCTCCTTTCCCGAGCATTCCTCCACGCCGGACCTGCCCGGTCCGTGTACGATCTCCCCACTCCCGGACTCCCGATCCCATGGCTGAAGCCGCCACCCCCCTCCTCCATCACGAGACCGTCACCGCCGACGGGGCTTCCCCCCGGCACTGGCTCTACATGCTCCACGGCATCTTCGGCTCGGGGCGGAACTGGGGCTCGGTGGCCCGGCGCCTGGTGCGGGCCCGTCCGGAATGGGGGGTGGTGCTGGTGGACCTCCGGGAACACGGGGCGTCGTCCGGCTTCCCGCCCCCCCACACGGTGGACGCCTGCGCCCGGGACGTGGCGGAGCTGGCCCGACACACCGGGAGACCCATCGACGTGCTGCTGGGGCACTCCTTCGGAGGGAAGGTGGCCCTCTCGCATCTGGCCCAGGGGGGGGAGCCGCTGCAGGTGTGGGTGGTGGATTCCACCCCGGAGACGGGGCGGGCGGGGGGGAGTGCGTCGCAGATGCTGGAGGTGGTGAGGGGTCTCCCTCCCCGTTTCGAGAGCCGCGATGCCCTGGTGGCGGCGCTGGGGGAGGCGGGGATCGCCGTGCCGGTGGCCCGGTGGATGGCCACGAATCTGGAGGGGGACCCCGAGGAGGGATACCGCTGGAGGTTCAACCTGGAGGCCATCGGGGCCCTCCTCGGGGACTTCTTCACCCAGGACCTCTGGGACACCCTGCCCCGGTCCCGGGGTGGGACGGTGGTGCATGTCATCAAGGCCCGGGACTCGGGGGTGCTGTCCGGGGCGGCGGTGGCACGGATCCGGGCCATGGAAGGGGAGGGCGGGGTGTTCCTCCACGAGGTGGACGGAGGGCACTGGGTGAATGCCGACAACCCGGATGCCCTCCACGAGTTGCTCCAGGCGCATCTTCCGGAGTAAGCCCGGGCCCACCCGCCTCCGCACCCTCCGGTACGATGATTGCGTTGTAGTTCCAGGGCATGATGCATCATCCGACCCGAACCGAAGGAGGCCATATGGCCATTGCAGCCAGGGAATCACTCCGCGCCGCCGCCGAGCGACTGAACGCCACCGCCGACCAGGTGCGGGACACCGCCGCGGGGCTCCTGAACCGTTCGGAGGAAAAGGGGGACCGCTCCGGCTCGAAGATGGCCGCCGACGCCCTGCGGGCCGCGTCCCGCTCCCTGGAGTCCGCAGCCGCCGGCATCCGGAGGTCGGGGCTGAGCCTGGGAGACCGGGGGCGGGATGCCTCCCGTGCGCTCTCCCGGGGGGAGCGGATCCTCCGTGAGGGAGGCTTCCGGGAGGCGGGTGTCCGGACCGCGGTCCGGGCCCGACGGAACGCCGGGGGGCTGCTCCTTGCGGGAGCCGGGGTCCTGGCGGTCCTCATGCTCCGCCGCAGGCGGGGAGGACGTAGCGAGGACTGAGGAAGGGGGACTGCACTACAGTTCGTGCTTCCGCCGCCTCCGCCAGAGTGTCGTCGTGGAGATCCCCAGCAGCCGGGCGGCTTCCCGGGCGGAGTCGGTGGCTTCCAGCACCCCCTCGATGTGTCGCCGCTCCGCCTCCTCCAGGGTGATGAGTGGGGTGCCGTTCGCCCCGGTCCCGGCTCCCAGGCTGGACCCGGGGAGCGCCTGGGCAGAGATCTGCTGCCCCTGCCCCAGGATCACCGCCCGCTCCACCGCATTCTGGAGTTCCCGCACGTTCCCCGGCCAGTTCCGCTCCTGGATGGCCTCCCGGGCGGTATCCGAGAAGGTGAGCCCGGGTCGGTCGTACCGGGAGGAGAAGAAGGCCAGGAAGTGCTCCGCCAGCGCCAGCACGTCCTGCGGCCTCTCCCGGAGGGGGGGCATCTCGATTTCGATCACCCGGATCCGGTAGTAGAGATCCTCCCGGAACTCCTCCTCCCGAACCGCCTTCTCCAGATCCTGGTTGGTGGCCACGATCCAGCGGACATCGGCCTTCAGCGTCTGATCCCCCCCCACCCGCTCGAAGGTCCGGTCCTGGAGGACCCGGAGGAGCTTGGGCTGGAGGTCCATGGGAAGGGCTCCGATCTCGTCCAGGAAGAGGGTGCCTCCGGCGGTCCGGGAGATCCGGCCGGGGCGTCCCCGCACTGCGCCTGTGAAGGCCCCCTTCACATGCCCGAAGAGTTCGCTTTCCAGCAATTCCCGGGAGAGTGAGGGGGCGCTCACGGTGGCAAAGGGCGCCGCCTTCCGACGGCTCCAGCCGTGGATCGCCCTGGCCAGAACCCCTTTCCCGGTGCCGCTCTCCCCCCGGATGAGGATGGTGGCGTCGGATGAGGCCGCCTGCCGCGCCGTGGAGAAGACCTCCAGCATCCGGGGATCCTTCGAGCGGAGGATGGGAGGAGGGGTCGTCTCCCCCACCTCCTCCTGGAGGTCCTCCAGCTCCCGTTCCAGTTGCCGGACGGTTGCGATCTGCCGGAAGAGCGCGTCCAGGCGGGCGGGCGTCACCGGCTTCACCAGATAGTCCATGGCGTCCTGCTGCATGGCCTCGACGGCGGTCTCCACCGAGCCGTGGGCGGTCACCACCGCCACCCTGAGCCAGGGGGACTGCTCCTTGAGGCGGCGCATGAGGTCCAGCCCGGAGTGGGCCCCCAGCCGGAGATCCACCAGCGCCACATCCATCACCTCCGCCTCGGCCACGGCCAGCGCCTGCTCCAGACTGGGCGCGGTCCAGGGGGCGTGCCCCAGTTGCTCGACACAGAGCCCCAGCACCTCACGGCTGGATGGCTCGTCATCGACGATCAGGACCTGAAGCTGCGGTTGCGGACGTTCTTCGGACATGGATGAACCGGCAGTGACAGGATTCGTTGTGGTATATCCTGTTGCACAGGATCGGAAACTGAAAGGGGTGACGAGGAGATCCGTTCCGCCTTGCACCCGCCGGGGAGCCTGTGAAGATTGGGTCAGGGACAGGGATCCTCTTGCAGTGGGAGGCCATTCGTCCATGGATGGAGGGCGCAATCCCGGGCACGGCCCGGAGCACGAGCTCGTGGCCCCCCGCGGCGATGCCCTCCGGGGAGAGGCCGCCGGAATCGTCGATCGATGGATCCGGTCCCTCCCCGATGGGAATCCGCCCCGGACGCCGGAGCTGGAGAAGGCCTACCGGGCCCTGGGGTCCGAACTGATCGACCGGATCGCCCACCAGATCGGGGTTCCCCGACCCCCGCCTGCGGAGCCCCTGACCCGGGATCACATCCGGAACCTGGCCTGGCTGGCGGCAGAGACTCGCCGGAGCTCGCGGGCCATCTGGCAGACGCTGGACGACCTCCAGCGCCTCCTGTCGGAGATCCTCTCCGCCCTGCGCTCCGCCCCCTGGGTCGGTGGCGGGTTCGATCAGGGCGCGGCGGCGTGTGCCGTGGTCTCCGATGCGGCGGCGGCCACTGCCCGGGTGCTGGAGGCCACCGCCCTCCGCTTCGAGCGGGAGCAGTCCGACAGTCGGGCGTCCATGGCGGACATGATGATCCATGAACTCCGGAATCGCCTCTCCGCTGCGGAGACGGCCAGCCGGATGCTGATGGCAGCGGAGGCTCCGGTGGAGCCCACCTGGCTGGCCCGGGTGGCGGACCTCATCCGCTCCAGCGTAGATGCCGGGCTCCGGACGGTGGAGGACGTCCGGTCGCTGGCCGCCAGCCGGATGCAGGTGGGGGTGATCCAGCCCCGCCCGGTCCCCCTGGCGCTCCTCCTGCAGGATGTGGTGCGGGAGTTGGAGCCCCAGGCGGCGGAGCAGGGTGTGCGGCTGGTGGTGGACGACGAATGGCCCGATGTGCTGGTGGACGCCTCTCGGTTCCGCCTGATCCTGGTGAACCTCCTGGGGAACGCCATCAAGTACCACGACCCTTCGAAGGAGGACCCCCGGGTGGAGGTGGGGGGCGGAGAGCCGGAAGAGGAGCATGCCGGTGCAGCCGGGGGTGAAGCGGGTGGAGCTGGGCTGGTGTCCCAGGGGGCGCTGCGGCTCTTCGTCCGGGACAACGGACTGGGGATCGATCCGTCCGAGGTCCCCGACGTCTTCCTCCATCGATTCCGGGGAGATCACGCCCTGCGACTGGACGGAAGCGGACTGGGGCTGGCGATTGCACAGGAAGCGGCTGAGCAGTTGGGGGCCCGTCTCACCGTGGCCAGTCAATCCGGGGAGGGCACCACCTTCCAGGTCATCTTCCATCCCCTGACGGATCCGGCGGAAGGTTCGCCGCCCACCTCCGCACCGCCTCCAGGAAGAGTGCCGGCCTGAACGGCTTGTCCAGCACCTCCCGGAAGAGCCCGGTCTTCCGGGCAGCCTCCGCTCCCTCCGGATCGGAGGTGATCCCCACCAACGGCACCACCCCCTTGTCGCCGTTCCGCAACGCCCGGGCCAGCGATACCCCGGTCAGTCCAGGCAGCCGGAGATCGGTGATGATGATGTCCGGGTGGCTCCGCTGCGCCAGCGCCAGCCCTTCCCGCCCGTCCCTGGCCTCCAGCACACTCCACCCGTCTCCCTCCAGAAGGAGAGCAAGGACGGAGCGGAGGGAAGGGTTGTCCTCCACGATCAAGGCTGTTCCAGACGACATCCAGGTGCTCCATGGCAACTGGGGAGGACTCCTCCCTTGCTGCCTGCAGTTGGGCGGTCGGAGTGCGGCGCCACCTCAACCAGAACGGTCGTTACACGTCCTGTGCCACCGTGGACGGAGAACAGGTGGGAGAGAGGGCACCCCGCGAAACCCGGGCTCCCCCCTGAGGCGTAGGGGCTTGAGAGAGCAAGCCCGTAGCACACCCCACCCCCCTCCCGGAGGCGAACCCCCGTGCCCGTGGATCCACCTGTCCCCCCCTCCCTGGCACGGATCCAGACCCGGGTGCGGGGCATTCCTGCACTCCGGCGTTTCACCTTTGTGAATCGCCTGCTCCTGGCGATGGCCTTCATCCCCACCGGACTGGTGAAGGCCACGGGCCGGCGCTTCACCCTCCTTCCGGTTGAGAACCCCGTGGGCTTCTTCTTCGAGGCCATGTTCCTCACCGGCCCGTGGTGGATCTTGATCGGGGTGATGCAGGTGCTGGCGGGGGTCTGCCTCCTGGTTCCTGCCACCGCCACCCTGGGGGCCGTACTCTTCCTTCCAATCGTGCTCAGCGTGTTCCTGATCACCGTCGGGGTCGGGTTTGAAGGCACGGTATGGGTCACCGGTGGGATGCTGCTCTCCAGCGTCTATCTGGTCTGCTGGGACGGAGACCGGATCTGGGGGGCGGCGGCGAAGCTCCTGGAGCCCGATGCCTGCCGCGGAGCCGTCCTGGAGGGGGCGCCTCGGGTGGAGCGGGTGGGGTGGGGGATGGGGCTCACGGCGGGGATGGGGCTGTTCCTCATGACCCGGGGGTTCATGCCCCGATCCGCCCTCCTCCCCCTCCTGGTGCTGGGGGGCGCAGGAGGTGTGCTGGTGCTGGCGGGGTGGTGGACGCTGCTCCGGCGGCGTTGATCACCCTCCACGAGCGGCCTTCAGGGCCGCTGCGATCCCCTGCTCGTAGGGGGTCGCCTCGATCCCCAGCGCCCTCTGCACCTTCCGGCTGTCGAACCGGTAGTCCTCCTGGAACTGGTACATCATCTCGTCGTTCTCCCGGAGCACCGGCTGGAAGAGCCCCAGGAGTCGGAGGAGCCAGCGGGGTGCCACCTGCATCTTGAAGGGCTGCCCGGCGGTCTCACAGGCCAGCCGGACGAAGGCCTCCCCGGTCATGGTTTCCGGGCTGGTGAGGGCGTGCCAGCTCTCCCCCCACCCCTCATCCCGGTTTCCCAGGAGGGCCACGGTGCGCCCGGCGTCGGGGGTGTAGGTGAAGGTGTGCACCGCCTGGGGATCTCCCACCCACTGCGGTGTATTCCCCTGGACCAGCCGCTCCACCACCGTGGCGTGGGTGAGGCTGAGACCGGCATGCGGCCCGTAGAAGTCCGCCGCCCGGACGATCATGGCCTCCAGCGACCCCCGTCCCATCTCCTCCAGGAGGGTGGTGGCGATGCGGGCCCGGACCTCCCCCTTCCGGCTGCAGGGGTTGAAGGGGGTCTCCTCGGTCATGGCCCCCTGCACGCGTCCGTAGGCGTAGACGTTGTCGAAGAACACCAGCCGACTGCCGTGGCGGATGCACGCCTCGATGACGTTGTCCATGACCCGGGGCCACTCCTCCTCCCAGACCGCAGCGGAGTAGCGGAGGCCCGCCACCAGGTAGGCCACCCGGCTCCCCTCCACGGCCCTGGAGGTGGCCCCCCGGTCCAGCAGGTCGGCGGGGACGAGCTCATCGGAGGGGTTCACGGCGGACGGGGTCCGGCTCACCTGGCGCACACGGTCCGTGAAGGCGGGGAGGACCCGGGAGAGCTCCCGGCCAATGACGCCGTTGGCTCCCAGGATGGTCTGCACTCCCGCCTCCTCCCGCATCATCCCCCCTGCTCCACAGGTTCCGGCGATGGGGGGTGGGCCCCCCCGGCCGCCACGGTGGTGATGGCCACCCCGGCGTCCAGCGTCCTGTGCACAGGACACCGGTCTGCGATCTCCATCAAGCGGGTCCGCTGCTCGGGGGTCAAGGGTCCCAGCAGCTCCACCTCCCGCTCCACCCGATCCAGGCGGGGGTCGTCCCGCCCCTCGTCCGCCAGTTGGGCCTCGTCGCCGGCGTGCCGTTTGGAGTGCCGGAGCACCGTCCGGGCCTCCGTCAGCGGCCACCCCTTCCGGGCAGCGTACATCTGCAAGGTCATGGTGGTGCAGGCCCCCAGCGCCGCCACCAGGTAGTCGTACGGGGTGGGGCCCTCCTCCGTTCCCCCCATCGACCGGGGTTCGTCCGCCACCAGGTAGTGGCCGTCGGCCCAGAGGTCGGTCCGGAACGAACCGGAGGGGGTCCGTACCACCACCCGCTCTCCGGTCACTGGGCTCTCCGGCGGCGGGGAGCCGGCCGCCTCCGGAGCCTCCGCCTCCGGGGGGGCCACCCCCCCCTGGGCCAGTGCCACATCGGTCCCCATGTAGCGGGACACCCACCCGGCGATGACCCGGGCGGCGTAGCGGGAGTCCCGCTCATCCAGGAGGAGATGGTCGGCATCGTCCAGCGAAACGAAGCTCCGGGGGTGCCGGGCGTGGAGGAAGAGCCGGGCTGCATGCTCGATCCCCACCGTGGTGTCCACCGGGGAGTGCATGACCAGGAGGGGGCGGCCCAGCGTCTTCACGGCCTCCTCCATCCGGCTTTCCTGAAGGTCGTCCAGGAACTGCTGTTTCACCCGGAAGGGGCGTCCTGCCAACTGGACGGTGGCTTCCCCCTCCGCCCGGATCTCTTCTTCCCGGTCCGAGAAGTGGTGGAGCACATGGGAGGGTTCCGAGGGAGCCCCGATGGTGGCCACCGCCTGTACCGAGGGGAGTTGATGCGCCGCGTGGAGGACGGCGGCCCCTCCCAGGGAGTGTCCGATGAGGAGGCCGGGGGCTTCTCCCCGCTCCGCCATGAAGCGTCCCGCCGCCACCAGGTCGTCCACGTTGGAGGAGAAGTTGGTGTCGGCGAAGTCCCCCTCGCTCTCCCCCAGCCCGGTGAAGTCGAAACGGAGGACGCCGATCCCCTCCTGGTTCAGGGCCCGGGCGATGTGGACCACCGGCTTCAGGCTCTTTCCGCAGGTGAAGCAGTGGGCGAAGAGGGCCCAGCCCCGGATGGGGCCATGGACCGGGCGATCGATCCGGGCCGAGAGGGTCACCCCCCCGGCGCCGGGGAAACGGATGGCTTCGGTGGGCATGGTTCGGGGCTCTTCGTTTCAGGGGGTCGGAAGGGTCACCCCGCCGTGGTGGGGGGCACTGGGTGAACTCTCCGGGAGGGGGTTCGGTTCCCTGGACGCCCCCGGACGAGGGGCCTCCAGCGGCACCGGATCGCCCCTCAGCCCCCGCCGCCCGGGGCCGGACACAGACCCTCCAGGAGAGCCATGTCGTCGGCGGTGACCTGCAGCAGGGAGCCCGAGGGGCCGTCGGCGTGGGCGACCTGCGTCATGATTCCCCGGGTCCCGCTGATGTGCCCCAGCCCCAGGGCATGCCCCAGTTCATGGGCCAGCACCAGCGTCAGGTCGTCCTCTCCGTCGAAGCGGTAGATCCGGATCTCCCGGTCCACCATCCGGCCGTTGCGGGTGAGCCCCACAAAGCGGCCGGACTCCACCAGTCCTCCGGCGAACTCCCGGTCGAAGGCCTCCGCCTCCTGGTTGTGGAGGTCGATCCGGCCCTGGAGGTCCTGCAGCGCCCCGAGGACCTCACGCTGGTCCCGCTGGAACGAGGCCTGCCGGGCCAGGAGATCCTGCCGGATCCGCTCCAGTGTGGCCGACTCCTCCAGCAGGGCCGTCCGCTCCCTTTCCGTTCCCCTCCCTCCGGCGTTCCACCCGGCCACCGTCCGGTTGTGTTCCCCCTGCCGTGCGGTGAAGGTCAGGGCGTCCTCCTCCAGCCGGAGCCCCAGGCGGGTGAGGCGGTCCGCCTGCAACTCCAGGGTGGCCTGCTCCGCCAGGAGAGCGTCGGCCACAGGGTCCAGTTGCCCCAGCCGACGGTTCCGCTCCACCACCGCCGCCTGCCGTTGGTCGAAGAGCATGTGGATGGGGAAGCCGTCGTCGGCATCATGCACGAAGACCGGGCGTCCTGCTGCGGCCTCCCAGAGGGCCGCCGCCCGTTCCACCGCCGCCTGTACAGCCTCCTCCGGGAGCCCGAAGCGGGGATCCACCGTGGCCACCCGCCAGGGGATGGCGGTGGTGCACGGATCGAGGACCCGATCCCCCCCGATTCCCCGGGCCACCAGGAATACGGCAGGCCCCAGGAGGAGGAAGATTCCCATTCGTCCGGTGGCACGGGGCCTCGGTGACATCGGTGTGCCGTCCACAAAGGGGGGCGTTCGGCCAGGCGGGTGGCGCCCATGGTCCGGGGCCACCGATTGCAAGGGACAGGCCACCCTCTACCCCGGGCGCCACCGAGGATTCCCCAAGCCGCCCCGGGCGCCTCCCCCTTCCCCCCCCCTCTGCCCATTCC
>CAYQVI010000142.1:0-5178 GCA_964420725.1 uncultured Gemmatimonadaceae bacterium
CCCAGCGCCACGTTCTCCAGGACGGTGAAGCGGGGGACCAGGGTGAAGTGCTGATGCACCATCCCGATCCCCGCTGCCACGGCCTCCCGGGGGGTGCGGATGCGGAGGGGACGGTCGTGGAGGCGGATCTCCCCTGCATCGGGGGTGAGAAGCCCCCCCAGCAGGTTCAGGAGGGTGCTCTTTCCGGCACCGTTCTCACCCAGGAGGGCGTGCACCTCCCCCGGGTGTGCAGTGAGGAAGGCCCCCTCCAGGGCGGTGACGCCTGAGAAGCCCTTTGTCAGCCCCCGGACCGCAACCGAGGGGAGACGGTCACCCTCCAGGGGCGGGGGCCTCCACCCCCTCTTCCCCCTCCACGAAGGGGACCCGGGGCACCTCGAGGAGCTCCTCCCGGATGGAGTCCCGGGCTGCGGCGATCCGGTCCAGGAGCCCGGTGGGGTAGCGCCCCAGCAGCCCCGGGTTCGCCACGAAATCGATGACGTCCTGGGCCTCGCCCACGTAGAAGGGGGCGGAGGGAAGGGTGTCGTCCCGCACCGCCCGGGCCACCGTGAGGAAGGCCTCCGGGATCCGGATCACCGCGCTCCCCAGGATCACGTCCGGGGCCACGTCGTTCTGGTCCCGGTTCATCCCCATGGCCCAGACTGTGTCCCCGGCGGCCACCGCCTCCCGCACCGCCTGGAACACCCCGAAGCTGGCGGCGTCCACATTGTGGATCAGGATATCGGCCCCGCGCCCCAACTGGGCCACTGCCGCCTCCTTGGCCGCCGCCACGTCGTCCCAGTTCCCGGTGAAGGTCTCCAGCACCCTCACGTCGGGATTCACCGCCCTGGCCCCGGCCTCGAAGGCCCGGAAGGTCCCCACGGCCGGGGGGATCGCCACCCCTCCCACCATCCCAACCGTTCCGGTGCGGGTCATCCCCCCCGCCGCCATCCCCGCCAGGTAGCTTCCCTGCTCCAGCCGGAAGATGAGGGGGATGACGTTCTCCCCCACCCGTCCCCCGCCACTCACCACGATGGTCATCTCCGGGAAGAGCTCCCCTGCCCGGAGCGCGGCGTCCTGGTACTCGAAACCGTGGGCAAAGACCAGGTCGAACCCCGACGAGCCATAGTCCCGGAAGGCCTCGTCGAACTCCGCCGGGGTCCGGGTCTGCTGGTGGCTCACCCGGGCTCCAAGCGAGTCCCGGATGGCCATCAGCCCCTCGTAGGCTCCGGCGTACCACCCCGCGTCGCTCACCGGGCCGGCGGTGAGGAGAGCCACCCGGAAGCCCTCCCCGTCCATGTCCGCCCCACCCCTGGAGTCAGGGGAGGTGTCGCCCCCGCAGGCAAGGGCGAGGGGAAGTGCCAGGAGGAGGAGGACGCGACGTGGGGACAACGGAGTGCTCCGGGGTGGGGCAGGGGTGGACGGGGACGCACGACCGATTGAGCTAGCACCCCCGTGATGCGCCAAGGTGCCCCGCACGCGTCAGGGGAGGCAGCGCCCCGGCTCGTCCAGGAGGTTCCGGGTGATCCGGAAGAGCAGCTCCGCCCCGTGCAGGACCCGCCGGGAGCGGATCAGGAGCATCTTGAGGTCCTCCAATTCCGGGCAGCGGATGTCCAGTCCGGAGCTTGCGGCAGAGGCCCCCCGGCCCGAACCTTCGACCCTGAAGAATCGCCCTCCGCCGTTCCGCACACGGGAATCGGGGGGTCGCGATCCGCTCTTCGATGGAAGACCATGCCCCCGAGCCCCTGCAAGCAGTGCGGCACGCTGATCCCCCAGGGGAGCCGGTTCTGTCCGCAGTGCGGGTCCTCCCTGGGAGGTTCCACGCCGGTTGCGGAGCCGGCGGGCGGGCCCTGGGAGGTCATCCTCCTTCGCCTCCGGGAGGCGGCCCTTCCCCGCTATCAGGTGCGAAAGCTGCTGGGGTCCGGCGGGATGGCCGGGGTGTACCTGGCAGACGAGCCCCGCCTGGGACGCCGGGTGGCCATCAAGGTGATGTCTCCGGGGCTCATGGCCGACCCCGCGCAGGTGGACCGATTCCATCAGGAGGCCCGGGCCACCGCCCGCCTCTCCCACCCCAACATCGTGACGATCCACGAGATCGACGACCGCGGTGGGCTCCACTACTTCGTCATGGCCTATGTGGAGGGGCGTACCCTGGGGGACGTCCTCTCCGAGGCCCAGGGACCCCTTCCGGTACCGGTGGTCCTCCGCTGGTTCCGGCAGATCACCGGCGCCCTGAACCACGCGCATCGCCTGGGGATCGTGCATCGGGACGTGAAGCCGGGGAACATCCTTCTGGATGGGGACGGGAACGCCCTGGTCACCGACTTCGGGATCGCCAAGGTGGCGGATGAGCCGGGGCTCACCCGCACCGGGATGCTGGTGGGGACCCCCACCTACATGAGCCCGGAGCAGTGCCTCTCCACCGGGATCACCGGGGCGGCGGATCAGTACTCCCTGGGGATCCTGGTCTACCACATGCTCACCGGCTCCCCCCCCTTCACCGGGGGGACGATGGCGGTGCTGCAGGCCCATGTGGGACAGCGTCCGGAGCCCCTCCTCTCCCGGCGGCCGGACTGCCCTCCGGAGCTGGCGGCCCTCGTGGACCGGATGATGGCGAAGGACCCCGGCGACCGGTGGCCCTCCCTCTCCGAGGTCCTGGAGATCCTGGAAGAGCCCGGGACCTCCACCGCCATCTCCACCGGGATGCTCACGGGAGCGCCGGGGCGTCCCCGGGCCCCGACCATGCCGCCCCCTGCGGACCCGCCCCCGGCCCGGGAGGGGCCGCCGCCTTCCCGGACCCCTGCCGCCGCGGCACCGTCAGCCCCGCCCTCGCCCTCCTCCCGGAAGGGGAGGCCCGAAGGTGCACCCCAGGGCCCGGGAAAGGGGGGCGCTCCCCCGGCAGCCGGAGCCCCCCCCCGGTCACAGCCTCCGGCAGCGGGGAGTGCCCCTCCGGACCGGGACCCCCGGGGAAGGGACCCGGTAGCGGTCCCCGGGGGGGTTCCAGCACCGGCCCCGTCGGCCCCGGCCAGGACTTCCCGCGCCGCCCCGCCCCCGTCCTCCCGGCAACGCCCATCGTCGCCGCTCCCCCTGGTGGGAGGGGGGCTGGCCGTGGCGGCCCTGGCGGCGGTGGCCTTCTTCCTTGTCCGGGGGGGGGGAGAGACCACGCCTTCGGAAGGGGGGGGCACCGTGGCCGCCTCCCCCGGGGTGCCGCCCCGGGAGGATCCCCGGCTCCAGGGGATGGGGGGTGGGGTCCCCCCGGACGAGAGCGCTCCCGATCCGGGGGAGGGGCTTCCGGAGGGAGACGGGGGCCAGCCGGGTGAGGCGGGGGACGCGGGCCCGCCCGTCGGGGAGGTCTCCGGAGCCACCGTCCCGGCAGAGGTGACCCCACCCCCGGCTACCGGGCCCACTCCTCCCAGGGACGTGCCGCCACCCGCCACGCAGCCCACCCCCTCCCCTCCCGCCCCGGCCCGGATCTCGGTGGCCGGGACCCTTCCCCCGGGAGCCCGGCTCACAGCGGCGGGTCCTCCGGGGACACTGGGGCTCTCCCCCGGGGGGACGGAGCTTCCTCCCGGCCGGTGGACGCTGGAGTTCCAGGCTCCCGGGCACCGGTCCCAGCGGGAGGTGATCACCCTGGAGTCCGGGGCTCGCTTCACCTGGGCGCCGGAGCTGGTGCAGGATGTCCCTGTGGCCCCCCCGGTGGAGGAGGCCCCGCCGGAGCCGGCGGGGTTCGACGAGGCCGCCGCACGGCAGGGGGTGGAGTCGGCGCTGGCCGCCTTCGCCGGGGCGTTCCAGAGCCGGAACATGCAGAATGTGATCCGGAGCTATCCCGCCTCCAACGAGGAGTGGCGACAGGAATGGCGGCCCCTTGTGGAGGACACCCGGAACATCCAGGATCTGCAGGCCGCCATCGGCGGGGTCCGGCACCTCTCCACCACGGAGGGGGCGGCGGAGGTGGCCTTCGTCCTCTCACTCCGCTATGTGGACCTGCGGAACCGCCCCCAGGCGCAGGAGCTCCCGTTCCGGGGGAGGCTGACCCCGGGGGGGAACGGCTGGACGCTGGCGGAGGTCCGGAGCGGGGGCTGAGTCAGCCATGGGTCCGGCGGGACGAGGAAGAGGGGGGGAGCCATCCAGGCTCCTCCCCTCTTCTGTGTTCTGCACACGGCCCCGGGGGGCACCCCCTCCCGTTGAAGTGGAGGGAGAGCCCACAGCCCTGGCCCCCAGCTGGCCCCGCCGGGTCGGATCACCAGGTCAGGGGTTCGCGCCGTAGAGGATCCAGAGGTTGATCCGGGAGCGAACCGCAGCGTCCGCGATCTTTCGTGTGTGTCCCGTGCACTGGCCAGGGGTAATCCGACAGATGATGCTGGACCCACCGGGGTTCCCCGCCACCACGCCTCTGCTGAGGAGGGCCGCCCGGACCGCAGAGGCGGATCCCCTGAGATTCGGTGCCGGGCTCCCATCGTGACAACTCCCGCACGAGGCCGACACACTGCTCCCTCCCCCCAGCGGGCCATAGATCTCCGCCGCAAAGGACGGCGGTCGCACCGTCTGCGTCACCCGGAGGACCGCCGGGCTTCCGGTGGGACTCGTGGAGCTGCTGAGGACCGGCACCTCCGCCGTGTACGTCCCCGGCGTCAGCCCCCCGGCGATGGCCTGCACCCGGAACTGTGTCGGCGACACGGGTCCCGGCTGCTGGTTGACGGCCAGCCAGTTGGTGGCTCCCGGGCCGTACTGGATCGTCCCCAGGGCGATCCCCTCCAGGGTGCGCCCCTGCGCCTCGGTGATGTTCACGCTCACAGGACCTGCGTTCACCGTGGCTACCACGGTGGACACGGAGATGGAGGAGGGATTCAGCACCACCACCCCCGGCTGCGCCACCGTCAGCGACACCGGGATGTCCACCGGCGTGTTCTCCGCGAAGGGAGCATTCAGCCGGATCACCGCGTTGTAGGTGCCCACCGCCAGGAGGTTCGTGGACACCCCCATGGTGATGGTGGCCGGCGCCTCGGTGGAGTTGATGGTGGCGTTGAGCCACCCCACGCCGCTGCCGTAGATCACGCTGAACCCCATGCTGATGAGGGAGCCGCCCCCGCCATTGGTGATCTGCACCTGCCGGGGTGCGGGAGCGGGCTGGCCGGTGAGGGCGGTGAAGGCCACCGATGTGGGTGTCACCACGATCAGCGGACCCGAGGCCACCGTGAGGAC
>CAYQVI010000142.1:5278-9676 GCA_964420725.1 uncultured Gemmatimonadaceae bacterium
ACCGGGAGGGATCCGGGGTTGGCCGCGAAGTTCACGAACCCCCCCGGAGCGAAGAAGGTCAGCCACCCCTGGGCGGCCCCAGTGTAGTTCACGGAGGCCACGGAGATGGCCCCCAGCGATCCGTCACCACTGTTGGTCACCGTGAGGGTAGTGGGATCGGAGGGGAGTCCCCCCACCTGGGCCCGGAGGATCACTTCGCCGGCGGAGAGGACCATAACAGGCGGGCGCACCACCACAATGGCGATGGTGGCCGTCTGGCCTCCCCGGGTGGCGGTGATCACCGCCTGCCCCGGACCCACCGCGGTGGCGAAGCCGGTCACCGGAACCACCGTGACCACACCCGGGGCGGAGGTGCTCCACTCCGCCTGCCCGGACCCCCCCCGGGCGGTCAACTGCACCGACTCCCCCACATCCAGTTGGACCGAGGACCCCTCGACGATGACCAGCGGCTCGGCGGGGGTTCCGCTCCCCGTGGAGGAGGACTCGCAGGCGGTGCCCGCCAGGAAGAGGAAGAGCGCCAGCAGGGGCCGGCACGATGGCAGATGGACACGCGTCATGGATCGGTACTCCTGGAGGGGAAGCCCGGAAGAGTGCAGGGTGGAGGCCCCGGGTACTCCGGGGCCTCCACGGGTGTCAGAAGAGCCGCTCGAGCCCCAGCGTCCAGACCACGGAGGGGCGCATGCCACCGTCGTTCAGGGGGACCAGTGCGTTGGCCACGATGCGGGCTCCCCCCGCCAGGAACTTCACACCCACCGAGCCGTCCATCCGGGTATCGGCGATGTCCGGGAGGTTGGAACTCCGGGTGGTCCGGGGCTGCGGCAGGTCGAAGCGGATGTCATCCGGAAGCACCACGGTGCTCTCCCCCAGCCCCCAGGCTCCCAGGAAGTCCAGCGCCAGCGTCACATTCGGCGCCAGGATCTGGTCGAAGCCGGCGGTGACCAGGAGCTGATCCCCCTGGGCCTCGGAGCCGGAGAGGAGCACCCCGCCATTCACATGGGGGGAGAAGTTCCCCGCCTGCCCGGAGAGGATCCCCAGGGCCCGGATTCCCACGCCACCGGTGCCGTGGAAGTCCTCCTGGCTCCCCGTGGGGAGGCGGGCCTCGCCCAGCACCGCCGCCCCCCAGGTGTCCCGCTCGAAGACCCGCACCTTGGCCCGCACCGAGATGTCCCCCACCCCAACGGCGGAGCCATCGGTGGCGGTCTGGGCGGTGGTGCCGCCCCCCACGAACTGGTGGGGCGTCTGCGACAGGGTGGAGATCACATCCGCACGGCTGGAACCTCCCAGGGTGCTCTGCACCAGCGGGACCGCCACACCCAGGTCCACCGCATCGGAGACGCCGTAGGCCAGGTAGACGTTGGCCACCAGGAGACTCACGTCCAGGGAGGTCCGCACCCGGATGATGTCATTCTCCCAGTCGGGGTCGCCGAAGGCCGCATCCCCCACGTTCACATGGCCGAAGTTCAGCTCCAGGTCGCTGAGGGGCACCCCCCGGAGATTGGAGAAGGAGAGACCTGTGACGTTCCCCCCGGCCAGCATGATCCCCCTTCCAAGCGTCTGGGCCCGTTCGGCGAAGATGGGGCCAGGGGAGATCTCCTCCGTGACCGGGCGGCCGTCCACGAAGCGGACCCGCACCCCTCCATTGGCCGCCGCGGCCGGGATGCTGGTGAGTCCGGCTCCGATGGCCGCCTGGAGGAAGGCCAGGGTGTTCTGCTCCCCCTGCACCACCTCGGGGATGTAGTGATCCCCGTGACCCCCACCCACCTGGAGGCAGAGGGAGCCGCCGCAATCCCCGAAGGTGAAGAGCTCCTGGACCCGCTGCGTCAGCGTCTGCCCCTGGACGGGACTGGCCAACAGCGCCGACACAACCACTGCGGCCACGGCCGCCTTCAAACCATGGATGGACATCGTTCCTCCGGACTGACTGGTATGGGAAGGACCCGGTGGAGAGTTACGGCTTCTCCAGTGGTGAGGCCAGGGTTGAATCCGACCCCGTTACCTGGAAGGGCGACGTTTCTTCCGCTTTCCCCTCACCGCGGCTCCCAGCGCCATCTCCACCCACTCCGTGAGGAGCCCCGGGTCCTCCAGGACATCCGCCGGGACCTTCCAGTAGTCCATGGTGGGACCGTCATCGCCGAAGGGCTGGAAGCGGCTGGATCCCCCGTCCTCCAGGGCCTTCCAGGTCTCGACGTCCCCCTTCACGTAGAGGGTGTCGTCATCCGCCAGGGCGAAGAACAGCTCCCCCGACCAGATCCCCAGCCCCCCGAACATGGGACGCGTCCGAACCGGCAGGATGCGCCCCAGGGTGTCCTCCAACCACAGCCGGAAGTCCGGATCCACCGCCATCGCCACCCCCTCCTGCGCAGTGATTTACGATCTGGATAGTCGCCAGTCGTTCGCTCCCGCCGGCCTGGGCGCTTTCTCCGCCGCCGCCGTTCTCTACCCTCCCCTTGACGGCCCGGGCCCCTCCCCTGCGGGTGCCACGAGCGATCATCCCCTCCCCACCAGCTCCACCGCCAGTCCATGCAGGTGCTCCGCCACCGCCTCCATCTCCTCCGGGGTGAGGCGGGGGTTGATGGGGCAGGCCCGGAGCACCGGCCGCCCCCGGAGCTCCGTCGAGAAGATCACGGTGAAGCCCCGGGCATCAATGGCCTCCACCAGCCCGCGAGTGAGCCGGTCCACCGCCTCCCGGGACCAACCGGCCGGGGCGTAGCGGAAGGTGACGATCCCCATGCTGGGACGCGTTACGATCTCCCACCCCCGGAGCTCCAGGGCCCCTGCCAGCACCCGGGCCATCTCGAAGCCCCGTCCCACCCCCTCCTCGAACCCCTCCCTCCCGAAGACCTGAAGCGACATCCAGAGGGGAAGCGCCCGGAAGGAGCGGGTGAGCTGGATCCCCCGGTCGCAGTAGTTCACCTCTCCCGCCCGGGCATCCACATCCTTCAGGTACTCGGGGAGGATGCGGAACGTCTGCACCAGTTCCCGGTCGCTCCGCACCCACGCCACCCCGGACTCGAAGGGCTGGAAGAGCCACTTGTGGGGGTCCAGGGAGAAGGAGTCCACCCCGCCGATCCCCTGGAGCTGCTCCCGCCCCTCCTGGCAGAGGATGGCCCCGGCGCCGTAGGCCCCGTCCACGTGGAGCCAGAGATCTTCCCTTGTGCAGAGGGTCCGGAGGGCAGGAAGGGGGTCCACCGCCCCGGTGTTGGTGGTGCCGGCGGTGGCCACCACGCAGAAGGGGCGCAGCCCCGCCCGCCGGTCGGCCTCCACCGCAGCGTCCACCACGGCGGGGTCCAGCCGGAAGTCCGGATCCGTGGGGAGACGGCGGATGGCTTCAAGGGGGAAGCCCAGCAGTCGGAGCCCCCGCTCCACGGAGGAGTGGGTCTGGTCCCCCAGGTAGACCACGGCCCCCTCCACCCGGTCCTCCAGCATCACCCGCCGGGCCACCGCCAGGGCGGTGACGTTGGCCGCCGAACCCCCGCTGACGAAGAGCCCCCCGGCCTCCGGGGGGAGCCCGAAGAGCTCCCGGAGCCAGTCCAGCACCAGGAGCTCCACCTGGGCGGCGGCGGCCCCCTCGTACCAGTTTCCGGCAAAGACGTTGACCCCGGCAGCCAGGGCGGCCCCCATGGCTCCCACGAAGTTGGAGGGGCCGGGGATGAAGGCCAGGAAGCGGGGGTGGTCCACATGGTTCACGTGGCGCAGCACGTCCCGGGCGGTGCGCTCCAACACCTCCATGGGGGGATGCCCCTGCAGGGGAAGCGGCTCCCGGAAGAGGGCCTCCATCTCCTCCCGCGTCCCCCCCTCCACGATGGAGTCGTTCTCCAGCAGCCCCGCATGATGCTCCACCAGGAGATCCACCACCCGGTATCCCATCTCCCTCATCTCGTCTCGGGAGAGGGTCAGCCGTCCTGCATCCATCGTGGGGTACCTCCGGAGGGGTGACGCCGCATCAGGGGGGCGGCTTCCCGGAAGCCTCGGCCTCGATCAACGCGACGTCAACACGGAAGAGTGCCCGGGGCACCGGGGCGCTCCCATCCCTGCCGGAGCCGAGACCTGGCATGGACCCTGCTGCCAGGACCAGTCTTCTGCCCCTGCTTCCGGGGCCCCCTGGACCCTGTCCCCTGGATCGAGCCTGCATGTGCGGTATCGCCGGAATCCTCACCTCTGGACCACAGGCCCTGCGGAACCTGCCGGGCACTGTGGACGCCATGATCCGCCCCATCGAGCACCGGGGGCCGGACGATCGGGGCACCTGGGTCGATGAGGACGCCGGAGTGGGGCTGGGCTTCCGCCGACTGGCCATCCTGGACCTGTCTCCGGCGGGGCACCAGCCCATGGTGTCCCCCGGGGGGCGGTGGGTCTGCATCTTCAACGGGGAGGTCTACAACCACGAGGAGATGCGGC
>CAYQVI010000143.1:0-9588 GCA_964420725.1 uncultured Gemmatimonadaceae bacterium
GCCGTCGAAGCCGTCGAAGCCGTCGAAGCCGTCGAAGCCGTCGAAGCCGTCGAAGGGGTGCATACCCCTGAACTGGAAGAATGGCTCCTGTCGGAGGGAAGAATCGATCCGCTCCCGGGGGACGACCCTTCCATGGCCGCAGGGCCGGCAGACCTGTCCGCCGCCACCCCTGAAGCCGGGTCCCTCCCGCTGGAGGTTGGGCCCCTGGACATCCAGGAAGAGGAGGAAGCGCTTCCTCCCCTTCCGGAGGCCGACCCGGAGTGGTTCGATGGGTCCTGGGAGGCCGAGGGGGCCGCGGATGAACCTCCCTTCCCCGGCGATGAGGTCCAGACCCGCACCATTGCGGAGCTCTATATCTCCCAGGGGCTCCTGGAGCGGGGGATCCAGGTGTACCGGGACCTGGTGGAGGCCGACCCCCTGGACGAGGGGCTGGTGGCACGGCTGGCAGAGCTTCAGTCCAGGCTCTCCGGGGGGAGCACCGGGGAGGAGCGGGAAGAGGAGGCTGCGGCCGCCGACCCGGAAGGGGGCCCGGACCCGCTCATGCAGGGAGCGCTGACGGTGGAGGAGGCCGCGGCGGTCTTCCTGGAGCCGCCGGAAGGGTTGGAGGTGAGCAGTCCCTTCACCTGGACCGGCGACGTGGAGCCGGAGGGTGTAGAGGAGCCGGCCTCCACTCCGGAGGTCCCGGTGGCGGATTACCTGACGAGCATCCTGGAGTGGACTCCTCCCGCCGGGGTGGAGGCGGGTCCGGACAGGACATCCCTGGATCCCTCCCCTCCGGAAGCCCTGGGGCTCCCGGAGGTGGTGGATGGGGTCCCGGATGTGGACCTCTCGCCATCGCCCGGGCTGGAGGGGCTTCCGGTCCCCTCCCTGGATGCGGCCGACCCGCCGACGCCGGAAAGGGGGGCGGCAGGGGTGGAGGCTCCTGACGCTCCGTGGGGATCCCAGGGGAATCCCGTGCCGGTGGCGGCCCTCCACCCGGACGGGGAGGTCCCCCGGTGGGTCCCGGTGGAGTCGCTGGCCCCCGACGGGGAGGTCCCCTCCTGGGTGGATATCCGATCGCTGGCTCCGGATCCGGAGGGGGATGGAGGAGAGGCCGTCGGGGAGGAACCACCCCCGGTGAGCAGCTCCGACGCCGACTTCAGGGCCTGGTTGGAGCAGCTCCGCCAGTGACCATCGCCGTGATCCACGGGGCGAATCTGCGCCTGTTGGGACGCCGGGAGCCGGAGGTCTACGGCCGCTCCACCCTGGAGTCCGTGAACGACGCCCTCTATGCTCTTGCCCACACCCTGGACGTCTCACTGGAGGTCTTCCAGTCCAACTCCGAGGGGGCGATCCTGGACTTCATCGAGGATGCCTCCAGCCGCGTGGACGGGATCCTCATCAACCCGGGTGCCTTTACCCATACCAGCATCGCACTCCGGGACGCCCTCCTGGGGGTCGCGCTCCCCTATGTGGAGGTGCACCTCTCCAACACGGCGGCCCGGGAGCCCTTCCGGCATCACTCGTATCTGGCGTCCGGGGCGGTGGGGGTGGTGTCCGGCTTCGGACTGGATAGCTATCTTCTAGGGCTTCGCGGGCTGGTGGCCCGCCTCACCGGTGGCATCGGAACCGATTGACGTAGAGGACATATGGCGAGTACGGCCGACTTCAGGAATGGGCTGACCCTGGACATGGACGGGGCGCTGTGGACCATCGTCTACTTCCAGCACGTGAAGCCCGGCAAGGGCGGAGCGTTCGTCCGGACCAAGCTCAAGAACGTCCTTTCGGGGGCGGTGGTGGAGAAGACCTTCCGCGCCGGTGAGAAGGTCACCGACGTGAGGCTGGAGCGTCGTCCGGTGCAGTTCAGCTACGTGGACGGCGACCTCTACTACTTCATGGACCAGCAGACCTTCGAGATGATCCCCCTGTCGGCGGACGTCATCGGGGACGACCAGTTGAAGTACCTCAAGGAGAACATGGAGTGCGAGGGTCTGGTCCACGCCGAGAAGGTGATCGCCGTGGACCTCCCGGCCTTCGTGGAACTGGAGGTGACGGAGACGGAGCCCGGGGTCAGGGGGGACACGGCCCAGGGTGGAACGAAGCCGGCAAAGCTGGAGACCGGAGCGGTCATCCAGGTTCCCCTCTTCGTCAACCAGGGCGACGTCCTGAGGGTGGATCGTCGTGAAGACAAGTACCTCACGCGGGTGACGGCATGATCGATCTCGAGTTCCTGGAACAGTTGATCCGCTCCATCGACGCCTCGGGGATCGACTCCGTGGAGATCGAGCGGGGTGGCACCCGGATCCGGGTGTCCAAGACACCCCCGGTGCAAGCGGTGTCCGGGGCGTGGGCTGCCCCCCAGGCTCCGGCTCCCGCGGCCCCGCAGCCCGCTGCAGCCGCTCCGGTTCTCGAGCCCTCGGCCCCATCGGCCCCTGCCGATCCCGATCCCGGGTGGACCGAGATCCGCTCCCCCATGGTGGGCACCTTCTACCGGGCCCCGGCTCCGGACGCCCCGGCGTACGCCGACGTGGGCAGCCGGATCGGCGTCGGCGACACCCTCTGCATCATCGAGGCGATGAAGCTGATGAACGAACTGGAGGCCGAGGTATCCGGTACCGTGGCGCAGGTCTGCGTCGAGAACGGGGAGCCGGTGGAGTACGGACAGGTCCTCTTCCGCATCAAGCCGGGCTGAACCACCGAAGGGTCTCCCACGCTCCGGGGGACCCGCACGACCCAGTCGATCATGCCGGTCACCCCGGGATCCACCTGAGGGGATGGTCGGGTGATCGGACCCCTGCACCTCTTCGGGACAACAGGTGTTCAAGAAGGTTCTCATCGCGAACCGGGGGGAGATCGCCCTCCGGATCATCCGGGCCTGCCACGAGCTGGGCATCAAGACGGTGGCCGTCTACTCGGAGGCCGACCGGGAATCGCTGCACGTGCGGTTCGCCGACGAGGAGGTGTGCATCGGTCCGGCACCCGCCCGGGAAAGCTATCTCAACATGCACCGCATCCTGGCCGCCGCCGAGATCACCGGGGCGGAGGCCATCCATCCAGGGTACGGCTTCATGGCGGAGAACGCGGAGTTCTCCGAGATCTGTCGCCGGTCGGAGCTGGTCTTCATCGGGCCCACCCCCCACCAGATCCGCTCCATGGGGGACAAGGCCACGGCCCGCCGGACCATGATCGAGCAGGGGGTCCCCACCGTTCCCGGCTCCACCGGGATCGTCCGGGACCCGGATGAAGCGCTCCGGGTGGCCCATGACGTGGGCTTCCCGGTGATGATCAAGGCCTCCGCCGGAGGGGGGGGGAAGGGGATGCGGGTGGCCCTGGACCCGGAGAGCTTCCACCGGCTCCTGCAGGCGGCGCAGAACGAAGCCCAGGCGGCCTTCAGCGATCCCGGGGTGTACCTGGAGAAGTGCATCCTCCGTCCGCGGCATGTGGAGTTCCAGGTCTTCGGGGACAGCTACGGGCGGGTGGTTCACCTGGGAGAGCGGGACTGCTCCATCCAGCGGCGGCACCAGAAGCTCATCGAGGAGGCCCCTTCGCCGGCGCTGACCCCCGAGTTGCGGAAGGCCATGGGAGATGCCGCCGTGCGGGCCGCCAAGGCCATCGACTATGTGGGTGCCGGTACGGTGGAGTTCCTCCTGGACGAGGACGGCTCCTTCTACTTCATCGAGATGAACACCCGGATCCAGGTGGAGCACCCGGTCACCGAGGTCACCACCGGTCTGGACCTGGTGAAGGAGCAGATCCTGGTGGCCGCCGGGCATCCCCTCTCCTTCCCGGAGAAGTCGCTGGAACTCAGGGGACACGCCATCGAGTTCCGGATCAATGCTGAGGATTCCACCCGCAACTTCGCTCCCTCCCCTGGGCGGATCACGGCGTACCATCCCCCCGGAGGCCCGGGGGTGCGGCTGGATACCCACATCTACCACGGCTATCTGGTGCCTCCCCACTACGACTCCCTCCTGGCGAAGCTCATCGTCTACGGGAACACCCGGGAGGAGGCGCTGGCCAGGGGGCGGGTGGCGCTGGATTCCTTTGTCATCGAGGGGGTGCATACCACCATTCCCATCCTCTCGGCCATCGTCCGGGACGAGAACTTCATGCGGGGGGAGGTGGACACCCGTTTCGTCGAGCGCTTCCTCAGTGAGGGCGCGGGGGGGGGATGAGGATCGAGAGCTGGTTCACGCCAGGTGAGGTGGATCCCGGGGCGCTGGCGGGGCGTACCGCTGTCGTCATCGACGTCATCCGGGCCACCTCCGTCATGGTAGAGGCGCTGGCCAACGGGGCCCGGGCCATCTATCCCACCCTGGCCCCCTCCGATGCCGTGGCCCTGGCCGCCACCCTGGGGAGGGAGGATACGCTCCTCTGCGGCGAACGACGGGGGCTGAAGGTGGACGGATTCGACCTGGGGAACTCCCCCCGGGAGTTCCAGGCGTCGGTGGTGTCGGGACAGCGGCTGGTGATGAGCACCACCAACGGCACACGGGCCTTCCTGGCCGTCGCACAGGCCGCCCGGGTGTATGCTGCGGCGCTCCTGAACCTTGGGGCGGTGGCGGCCCGGGTGGCGGAGGACGAGAGTGTGGCCGTGGTGTGCGCCGGAAAGGACGGTCGCTTCGCCCTGGACGATGTGGTGTGCGCCGGACTCCTCATCCAGAGGGTGCAGGAACTCCGGGGAGACGCCCCCTGCATCCTGGACGAGTCCTCCCGAACCGCGGTGATGCTGGCTCGCTCGGTGACCCCGGACGCGGAGTTCTTCCTGGGGACGGCTGCGGGCGCTGCCCTGGTGCAGATCGGCCTTTCGGACGATCTCCCGGTCGTGGCTTCCCTGGATCGCCACTCGCTGGTCCCCGAGATGCACGACCGGATGATTCGCCTTTCGGAGCCCTCCGTCTGACGGGGGCACCAGGGAGTTCCGGATGTTGACCACCGAACAGAGGCGTGAGATCGGGGGGATCGCGTGCCTGGTGGTGGCGCTGTTCCTGGCCCTGGCCCTGATTCCCCTGGGACTGCTGGGCGTGGGGGCGGTGGACCGCTTCCCCTCGGGCAACCTCATGGGAGCGGTGGGGAGGGTGCTCTCCGATGCGGTGGTGTGGCTCCTGGGACCCGCTCCCTCCATCGGCGTACCCCTGGTCATCGGTGTCACCGGCCTGGGGCTGGCGGGATGGATGGATGGAAACAGGGCCTTCCGGATCGGAGCGCTCCTCCTGGGGGTGACCCTCCTCCTCCCCCTCCTCCTCTTCTCCCTGGGGCCCGCGCCACAGGTGGGGGGTGTCCTGGGGCGCGAACTTGGGGGCTTCCTGGTGGCGGCTTTCGGCCCCCTGGGCTCCATCCTGGTGACCCTGGCCGGGCTCATCGTCCTCTCGGTGGGAACGGTGGGATGGAATCCCCTGCGCCCGGTGGCGAGGTTGGCTGCGGCCGGGGGTGGCGCCGCCGCCCGGGGGGCGGTCTCCGCAGGGGGAACCCTGGTCCAGAAGAGCGGAGAGGCGCTGCGGGACTATCGGGTTCGGCGGGAGCAGGAGCTGGCGGCGGCCGACCAGGAAGAGGAGGGTCACCTTCTTCCGGATCCTGGGGAGGATCTGGATTCCGGAAGCCCGATGGCCGGGGAGGAGCCCGGGGCGGAGGGTGTGGTGGCCCCGCCGGAAAGCGCCCGCCCCCGGAAGGGACGCGCCCGGGCCGCCGCCTCGGAGAATGGCGACCTCTTCGCCGACCCCATGGCGCCGGAGGAGCTCACCGGTCGCTCCCTCCCCCCCCTGGACCTCCTTACAGCCCCCACCGGGCGGGACCGGAGGGGGATGGACCGGGAGCTGGACGCCCTGGGGGAGGTCCTGGTGGAGAAGCTCCGGACCTTCTCGGTGGAGTCCACCCTGGCGGGGCGCACCACGGGGCCGGTGGTGACCCAGTTCGAGGTGGTTCCGGCCCCGGGAGTGAAGGTGAATCGCATCGCCAACCTGGATGCGGACCTGGCGTTGGCCATGAAGGCCCGGAGCATCCGGATCGTGGCCCCCATTCCGGGGAAGGGGGCGGTGGGGGTGGAGATCCCCAATCCCAAGCCGGAGACGGTGCTCCTCCGTGAGATCCTGGAGTCCCCCGCATTCCAGTCCTCCCGGGCGGACCTCCCCCTGGCATTGGGGCGAGACCTCACGGGGAACGCCTATGTGGCGGACCTGGCGAGGATGCCCCACGCCCTCATCGCCGGGGCCACCGGGTCGGGGAAGTCGGTCTGCCTCAACACCGTCATCACGTCGCTGGTGTACCGGCACACCCCCGAGACCCTCCGCCTCCTCCTCATCGACCCGAAGATGGTGGAGCTCTCCATCTACGCCGATCTCCCCCATCTCCGGCATCCGGTGGTCACCGACCCCAAGGAAGCTGCCGGAGTGCTGAAGTGGGCGGTGCTGGAGATGGAGCGGCGCTACGCCCTCCTCTCCGCCAACGGGGTCCGGTCGCTGGGGGAGTTCAATCGCAGGGTCAGGGACGGTGTTGTGCTCCGCCGCTCCGAGGTGGATGGCCCCGACGGCGAGGAGGGGGATCCGGACCGGTGGATCTACCAGGACGGGATCCTCCCCTTCATCGTGCTGGTGGTGGACGAACTGGCGGATCTGATGATGTCGGTGCAGGGCGAGGTGGAACGCCCGCTGACCCTCCTGGCGCAGAAGGCCCGGGCCATCGGCATCCACATCATCCTGGCCACGCAGCGCCCGTCGGTGAACGTCATCACGGGGCTCATCAAGGCCAACTTCCCCTGCCGGATCGCCTTCCGGGTGGCCTCCAAGACCGACTCCCGGACCATCCTGGACCAGAACGGCGCCGACGCCCTGCTCGGGAACGGGGACATGCTCTTCCTCCCCCCGGGGCAGGGAGAGCCCCTGCGGGTGCAGGGGGCCTACATCCCCACCGAGGACACGGACTCCCTCACCGGCTGGTTCCGGGACGAGGCGGCCCGGCGGCGGGCCAGTGCGCTGGAGGCGGGGGAGGTGGTGGTGGAGCGGGAGGAGGAGGACATCCTGGCCGTGGTCCGGGCCATGGAGGCGAAGGAGGGGGGCGAGGACGAGGACGGCTCCATCTCCGGGGACTGGGACGAACTTTTCAAGCAGGCCGCGGAGGTTTGCATCCAGCACGAGCAGGGTTCCACCTCACTCCTGCAGCGCCGGCTGAAGATCGGCTACGGACGGGCGGCCCGGATCATGGACCAGTTGGAGGCGGCGGGGGTGCTGGGGGCGGCGGACGGCTCGAAGCCGAGGGAGGTCATGATGTCGCTGGACCAGCTCGACCGGATGATGGGGGGGGAGGAGTAGGCGCACCCTTCCCGAGGCATCCGACACCATCCCCTCTCGGCCCTCCCCGGCTCACCGGGGCCGCCCACCGCTCCCGCTTCCGTCCCGGCTCACCGGGGCCGCAGGACCCGGGGTGGCGCTACACCCCGAACTGGGTGAGGTGGTGGTCCAGGTGCTTATAGAAGAGCCCGTTCCATTCGTCGGCGGTGAGGGGTCCGAAGGAGAGGGATTCCCTCCCATCGAAATGGTCCCGCCCCAGCTCCTGGGTACGCTTCAGGTAGGCGATCAATCGGTCCCGCTCCCGCTGGAAGTCCCGGGTGTCGGTGATCTTGAAGGCCGGGGCCGTGGGGCTGTTCTTCGGGTACGGCTTCTCCCCCACGACCCCCTTCTTGACGAAGGTCTTCAGGAGGAGGCGGACGAGGGCGTTGGGCCGGGGGTGGATGGTCTCATAGACCATCTCGTAGGGGACGCAGCAGTGGGCCAGCATCTGCCCTGCGTTCATCTTCCCCCATTCAGGCCGATGGTCCGGCCGGAGGGCCTGGAGGCGGCGGATCTGGGTCTCGGTGACGGCGGGATCGAAGATGTCTTCCACGGAACCTCCGGGGTGCAGGCGGCGTCGAAACCCGCTGGAAGGTGCACCGGCGAGCCGGGACGGGGAAGACCGTAGGGGGCCTGGCGTCACCCCGGCAGGACCCCAGCCGCCACTTGCACGCTCCAGGGGGGTACCGCCCCCATCCTCTCCCGTCCACATTACCCCCATGAGACGACTTCTGCGCACCCTCCTGGCACCCATGCTCCTCCTCTCCTCCCTCGCGGCATGCGGAGGGGACGGAGGGGAGTCCCCTCCCCCGGTGGATGCGGTGGAGAGTTCCCCGGCACCTGTCCCGGGAACTCCCATGGGGATGGGGGGGGACACACCTCCTTCGGCTGAGGAAGAATGGGCGCAGGGGGAAGGGGTGGGCGGGTCGCCCGGCACCGGGGACCCGGCGGGGGGCGCACGCCCCCTCCCTGAACCATCTGCTCCGGAGTCGCCCCCGGCGGCCCCTGCCGAAGCCCCTGGGGTCGCGCTCCCCCCCGGTTCCCCCGGGCAGGACGCCACCGCCATCCTCACACGGGCGTCCGCCAGGCTGGCTTCGCTCCAGGGATTCTGCGGGGACTTCCGCCAGGAGATCCGGATCCCCCTCCTGGGGCAGACCACCCGCAGTGCCGGACGGCTCTGCCAGCAGCGCCCCAACCTCTTCGTGATGGACTTCTCCGATCCCGAAGGGGACCGGGTGGTGGCGGACGGGGAGTGGGTCTGGACGTACTTCCCCTCTACCGACCCCAGGCAGGTGGTGCGTTTCCCCCTGGCCGAGCAGGGCCGGATGGACTTCTTCCAGGAGTTCGTGTCGGAGCCGGGGGTGCGTTACACCCCCACGCTGGAGGGGGAGGAGATGGTGGGAGGTCGCTCCACCTGGCGCATCGCCCTGGAGCCCCGGGACCGGAGCTACTTTGAAGGGGCTACCGTCTGGATCGACCGGGAGAGCTCCCTGATGCGGAAGGTGGAGATCCTCCAGGAGAACGGCTCCGTCCGGGTGGTGGAGCTGGGGGACCTGGAGCTGGATCCCGCCATCCCCCCGGGTCGGTTCACCTTCTCCCCACCCGAAGGCGCGCAGGTCTTCACCCCCCCTCCCGGGGGAGGGAGCCGGTGAGGCCCCGGTCCGCAGTTTCCCCGTCCCCGATGATGGCGCCATGAAGACCCGCAACCTCCCCGTCTTCCCAGTCACCCCCGAGCCTGTGCGCCCCGGGGTCTCCCCCGCCGTGCGCGCCGTGGAGGCCTCCCTGGGCTCCGCCGGCCCCCTGGACGGCCCCCGCATCGGGCTGGTGACGCTGGGGTGTGACAAGAACACCGTGGACTCCGAGCGGATGATGGCGGCCCTGGTGGGGCACGGCGCCCGGGTGCAGGAGGGGGTGGAGTCCGCCGAGGTGGTGGTGATCAACACATGCGGCTTCATCGACGCCGCCAAGGAGGAGTCCATCCAGACCATCCTGGAGGCGTGCGAGCTGAAGGCCTCCGGGGGGGTGAAGGCGGTGGTGGCGGTGGGGTGCCTGGTGCAGCGCTACAAGGACGACCTGTCCCGGGAGATCCCGGAGGTGGACCTCTTCATGGGGCTCACCGAGATGCAGGGGCTGGTGCCGGAGCTCCGTCGCCGGGGACTCCTCCCGGAGCAGGGGGCCACGTCCCTCATGGAGCGGCCGCTGCGGATCCTCTCCACCGACACCCCCCACACTTCGTACCTGAAGATCAGCGAGGGGTGCGATCACACCTGCGCCTTCTGCGCCATCC
>CAYQVI010000144.1:0-9584 GCA_964420725.1 uncultured Gemmatimonadaceae bacterium
CGTGGTAGTGGTCGAATCGCCCGCAGCCTCCGTCCCCCCAGGGACTACCGGCTCTGGACAGCGGGGCGGGGCAGTTCAAGGATTTTGATGGTCTCCTCACCGGTTGCGGCCTCGACCACCGTCAAGAGCTTCCCTCCTGACGTTCCAATAAGCCTCGTTCGAGAATCAACACGACCCCATCCCAGGACTTCTCCGGATGTGTCGACCGACCACAAGCGAAATCCCGCCTCTGCTCCGGGGAGGTACCGGAACCCCCCGCTCGGGTCACGCTCTATCCGGTCGTCCGCCTGGTAGGATTGAAGCCAGAGCCGACTATCCTCGTCGATGACCCATTGGTGAACTCTGGGGATTTCCTCCCTCAGGCGACCCTCGTTCAAGGCCTCCCTCCATCGCTGGAGGGCCGCCCTTGACTCGGGGCTCTCCGGACTCTCCGTCGAGGCGATCAGGGTCTCAAGATCCCGAAGGGAAACGGCGCGGGATTCTACAGCCAGGTCAAATGACCGAACCGGATCGCCATTCGGTCCGAAAGACCGGACCACTCCAGAGGCGCCGTCGACGGTCCAAACCGTATCCCCCGGGCCCAGACGAATCTGGACCCGAGGCTCAAACGGTGCCCATTCGACCGCTCCATCCGATGTGAGCCACCTGACCCCCGGCACCTCCACAGCCCCTGCGGGAAGGGCCGCTCCAGACAAGGTATATCGCTTGACGAGGATCGTCGGGCGCTGCTCTACCCCCGCGAAGGGAGTCCACTGAACGACGAGGTTTCGCTGGGAGTCGACGGACATCGCTGAGGGTCGACGGCCGGATTCATTTGCCAAAGAGATGGTCCCGAGCAACTCAAAGGACCCCTCTCCTGCGACATGAGCTGTACGAAACATGCTCACGCGTCGGAGGGCAGCATCAAGCACGAAGAGTGAGTCGCCCTTGACGTCAACAGATGTAACCGCCCGGAATTCTCCCGGCCCATCCCCCTGCCGCCCGATGGAACCAATTGTCATCCCCACCGAGTCGTAGGCTTCTACGGTCAAGGCGAGGTAGTCAGCAACGAAAATTCTCCCGGTTGAAGAGACAGCGACATCGGCGACTGCCCCGAACTCGTCCTCCACGGCCACGGACAACGTCAGAATGAGAGAGTCGAGACGGACCGCAGGGCCTCCAGGAAGTGATACGGGAGCTGTGCCCGGTTGAAGGTCGCCAGCCTCGCATGCGGAGACAGATACCAGAAGTGGGATGAGCATCGCCTTACCGAGTCCGGAGGCAATCCGGCGTGTTCGCCCTGAGTTCCACTGGAGTGGAGTAGTACCTGCGGCTGGGAATTGCAGTGGCATAATGGCCAGATAGCCTACGGTTGAAGGACAGCGATCACATGGGCCCTCAGATTCGAAAAATCCGCCGGCCCTCCAAAAATGCGATCGCCTACGATGAACGTTGGAAAGGGCCCTCTGGCCAGTGGCTCATGCCCCCTCCTGGACCGCGCGCTCACGCGAAGCGCGCGGTCCAGGAGGGGGCCGAATCGTCGCCGCTCAAGCGGCCGGGGAGGGCCGGCTACCGGCTTGGCAGCAGATTGGTCCGGCCAACGCCATCCAGTTGGGCATAGATGAGTACGGAACCGCATCGGTGCACGACCAACTGCTCACTGACCAGTCTGATTGTCTTGGGGTGGGCAGCCGGGATCAGCATCCAGCACCTCTTTGTCGATTGAGGTGCGAACGACCGCCGCGCGCTACCGCGACCCCGTCGCACCCAGCACCACCCGATGGATCACCAGCTCCGGCTCCCCGTTCCCGTCGGTCCGGTAGCCCACCGCGCGTCCATCGTCCAGAAGCCCCAGAAGGCAGTCGTCGAATCGACGGCGGTGCAGGACCACACCTTCGTCCACGTCGATGATCTCGATGATCGAGTCCATGAGTTCGTGACAGGGGTCGGAATCATAGATGGGCCCGTATTCGCCATTCTCCCTCAGCCTCAGATTCCGGGAGAAATCGCGATCCGGCACCCCGACAATCGTCATGATCCGGGAAGGGAAGCCTTCCACCCGGTCGATGTGGCCGAACCACGGGTTCGGAGGCCGGTCGGGGGCAATGCGGGATCGTTCCGCAGAGGGGGGAAACCAGGGGGCTTCTCGCACCAGCGTGCGGGCGAGGTGGAACCCCGATGGCCCGGAGAGCCATTTCTCGATCCGGTACTCGGTCCGGTGCCCGACCCAGATACCCCCCTCCCCCGGGGCAACGGCCCTCTGCTGGAGGAATGGAGCGTCGGGTCGGAAGGAGCGTTCGGCGGCTCCGAACGGAGGTCCCAGGCCTCCCCCGGTGTGCAGAAGGTGGAGTGGCAGCCCCACCCGCTCGGCGTCGCCGAACCGAGCGCTCAGGAGGATCCCGCCCGGGATGGAGGTGGCGTTGTCCACGAATGCCGGAAAGGGTTCGGTGGAGGTTACGGTGTAGTCCGATCCGAGGACGGTCAGGCGGGCATTGGAAACGTCGAAGACGTGGATGCCCTCCGGCGAGACTGCGACCGCGGTGATGGCCATGAATTCCCCGGGACCGCCTCCGGGGGATCCTACGGTCCGGCGGAACGCGGCATCCGGGGAGAAGACCAGGATCCGTGAGGGCTCGGCCCGATCCACCACAAGGAGGTCTCCGGAGGGAGCGCGGACCACCGCGAGCGGCTGACCCAGGATGTGCTCCGACTTGAGCACCAGCTCCGTGGCCAGCCCCAGGCAGTCGAGGCAGGGCGAGCCCTCCCACACCACGATCGGCGGCGTGGCCTGGGCGTCCAGGGGGCGGATCTCGCCGGACAGCATGGCCGCCAGCAGCGTGCTGAACACCAGCGCATGCGACCACGGCCTCGGCATCTGGCGCATCGGGCAGCTCCCTGAGATGGACACGGCGGGTGTGGAACGGTGCCTGGAGCGGGTCGCCGGTGGGTTGGACACGAACGATTGGTCCGTTCGGGTCTCGCCCGCAATATCGAATCTCTCGCTGGGAGGGCGTCTCGAGTCCGATTCTCTCCCTGTTGTGGACGGCGAAGAAGGTCCGCAACGGATGTGGGAGACCCACGCCCACCCCCCTTCCCCCGACGATGCTTTCAACTTAAACTAATCCCTCGCGGATGACCCCTACCCAGACCCCGATCCGAGGAGACCAACGGATGAGCAGTGAAGGAACCACCACCTGGACCATCGACCCGAGCCACTCGCTCGTGGAGTTCACGGCTCGGCACATGATGATCACCCGGGTCAAGGGGCGCTTCTCCGGCGTCTCGGGCACTGTGGTGACGAATGACGCCGACCCCTCGAAGTCGTCGGTGAACGTGGAGATCGACGCCGCCTCCATCGACACCCGGGAGGAGAAGCGGGATGGCCACCTTCGCTCCGGCGACTTCCTGGACGTGGAGAACCACCCCCACCTGACCTTCCGGAGCACCCGCATCGAGGGGAACCCGAAGTCCGTCGGGGACAGCTTCACGGTGGTGGGGGACCTGACCATCCGGGGCACCACCCGGGAGGTGACCCTGGACGCCACCTTCGACGGCAGCGGCACCGATCCCTGGGGGGGCACCCGGGCCAGCTTCAGCGCCGAGACGAAGGTCGACCGCCGGGAGTTCGGGCTCACCTGGAACCAGGCCCTGGAGACCGGGGGCGTGCTGGTGGGGAACGAGGTGAAGATCAGTTTGGAGGTTCAGGCGGTGAAGCAGTAGGGCACCGCAGGCACGCAGGCGAACGAGGGCCTCCGGGGGGCAGACCCCCGGGGGCCCTTCTTCGTTGTTTCCAACGCCTCCCCTGCTTGTTGGCCCCGAGCCCCCACCCTACCTTCGCGTCCGTTCCCGAGAGGGCCATGGCCCTGGTCCTCCGGGGCACTTGGACGGGATCCACGGATCCACGGCTTCACGGTGGTGGCGATCCCGGAGGGAGGACGATGGAGGGACGATCGACATGCCTGAACTGCGGCACCGCACTGACGGCCCGGTGGTGTCCGGTCTGTGGGCAGGACGGTGAGAGGCGCCTCCACTCCCTGCCCACCGTTCTGGCCCGCACGCTCGAGTCCGTCGTGGACTTCGATGGCCGGGTGGCCTCCACCCTCCGGAGACTGGTGGCCCACCCGGGCCGTCTGACCCGGGAGTACGCGCAGGGACACTTCGTGGGTCAGGTGGACCCCATGCGCCGCTACCTGGCCACCTCCGCCCTCTACTTCTTCCTGGCTCCCCGCATCGGCGGGGGATTCATCCGGCTGGCGGGGGGCGACGCCTCCGGCCCCTGGTTCTCCTTCGGGCCGCTGGGCTGGGATTCGGCCTTTCTCCTCCTGATCCTGGTTCCGCTGTGGGCGCTGATGGCCCGCCTGATCATCCCCGGTCGGTCGCGGTACGTGGAGGAGTTCTTCGTCTTCAGTGTGCACTACCAGATCGTGTTCTTCCTGGTTGTGGGTGGTACCGGCATCCTCTTCCTTCTCCATCTCGGCGGAGCCCAGTTGCTCCAGAACACGATGTAGGGGAGGAGGACCGATTCGGCGTCCTGGTGGCAGGAATCGGGTCCCTTGTTCCCTTTGCGGCCGATCCCTACCATGTCCCGGCATGGACATTCCCGACCAACGGTTGTCCCGGGGAGAATGTGCGGGAAGGCAATACCGGAGGATCCCTCGAATCAGTTTCCCTGCAAGCACGGACACTTGGCAAATGGAATCGAAGAAGAGCGCCAGCGACCGGGCCCGTCAGACGTGGGCCATCGATGCCCAGGCGATCAAGGCGGGCAATGAAGAGGCGCTCCAGTACCTGAGTGGTCCGGAACGGGCCGGACTCCGTCTCCAGGAACTGGGTCGAGACCCCTTTGGCCCCGAATGGGCCGAGAAGGTGGCGGATCATCTGGAAGCCAGGGGAAGCCTGCTTGATGTCCACCGGGAATACTGCGGCCTGGGTTTTGTGCTCCATGAAGGGGAATTCCAGGTGGTGGAGGTCCATGACGGACATCCGTTCGGGACCCTGATGCGCTGGCCCCACCGGGACGCCTTCGTCGCTGGCCTCGCCGGAATGTCGGAGTACAACTTCAGCCGCCACGACCCTGCCTTCCCGGCGCTCCTCAGTGGGCAGCACTTCTACTGGGCCAACCAGACCATCACGGTGGCCCGGATGGACGCCCTCATGGCGGAGGAGCCTTGGACAGGATAGCCCGGGCCCTCCCGGTCGTGCTCATTCTCGGGGCGTATGTGGCGTTGGAGGCGGTGGCGGCGGCCAATGCCCGCCCCCGGATGGAGGCGGACTACATCTACCCCCGGCTGGTGGAGGCCCGGGTGGCTGCGGAGCGGTGCGGGGGAATCGCCGAGGACCAGGCCGCCCGCTTCGAAGAGGTCCTGGAGCGGACCCGGACCCGGCTCCAGCGGGAGCTGGCGGAGGGGGAGCCGCCACTGGAGGGGGCCGCAGTCGAAGCGGAGATCACAGCCCTGGCCCGTTCCGCTGAATCGGCGGCGGCCGCCGTGCTGGATGCTGGAGGGTGCGAGGGTCCCGCCGCCCGGAGCCTCCTGGGACGCCATCGGATCTACTCCCGGAAGTAGACCTGAACGGGTCCCCACCCGCTTGCAGGGCCAGAACCCGCACCGTAGCTTGCTTCCCGTCCCCGGAGAGCGTCTGGATTCCCGCCCCGCGAGCCCGTGGATCATCAGCCCCACCCCCCCCACGGATCAGGACACGGACCATGGCCCGCGACACCTCCCATTGGCGCTTCGAGACGAAGTCGGTCCACTCCGGCTACGAGCCCGACCCCACCACCCACTCCGTTGCAGTGCCGCTGTACCAGACGGTGGCCTACGCCTTCGACAATGCCCAGCACGGGGCCGACCTGTTCGACCTGAAGGTGCCGGGGAACATCTACACTCGGATCATGAATCCGACGCAGGCGGTGCTGGAGGAGCGGGTCGCCGCCCTTGAAGGCGGGATTGCAGCCCTTGCGCTGGCCTCCGGACAGGCGGCGGTCACCTACGCCATCCAGACCATTGCCGAGGCCGGTGACAACATCGTGTCCAGCAGTGCGCTGTACGGCGGGACCTACAACCTGTTCGCCCACACCCTGCCGCAGTACGGGATCGAGACCCGATTCGCCGACTACCGGGATCCGGCCAGCTTCGAGCCGCTGATCGACGGGCGCACAAAGGCCATGTTCGTGGAGTCCATCGGCAACCCGTCGGGGAACGTCACCGACATTGCCGCGATGGCCGCCATCGCCCACCGCCACGGCATCCCGCTGATCGTGGACAACACGGTGCCCAGCCCCTACCTGTGCCGCCCGTTCGAGCACGGGGCGGACATCGTGGTGCACTCCCTGACCAAGTATCTCGGCGGCCACGGCACCAGCATCGGCGGGGCCATTGTCGATTCGGGGACCTTCCCCTGGGCCGAGCACAAGGAGCGCTTCCGGCGCCTGAACGAACCCGACGTGAGCTACCACGGCGTGGTCTACACCGAGGCGCTGGGGCCGGCGGCCTACATCGGGCGGGCCAGGGTCGTTCCGCTGCGCAACATGGGTGCGGCCATCTCCCCCTTCAACGCCTGGCAGATCCTCCAGGGGATCGAGACGCTGGCGCTCCGCATGGAGCGCATCTGCAGCAACACCCTGGCGGTGGCGCAGTACCTGGAGCAGCACGACAAGGTGGAGTGGGTCAACTATGCCGGGCTCGAGAGCCACCCGGACCATGCTCTGGTCCGGTCGATGATGGGCGGGCGTGCGTCGGGGCTCCTGACCTTCGGTGTGAAGGGGGGCCGCGCCGCTGGCGAGCGCTTCCTGGACGCCCTGCAGCTGTTCACGCGGCTGGTGAACATCGGCGATGCCAAGTCGCTGGCCACGCATCCGGCATCCACCACCCACCGACAGCTGTCCCCCGCCGAACTCGCCACCTCCGGGGTGACCGAGGAGACGGTACGCCTGTGCGTGGGGATCGAACACATCGACGACCTGAAGGCCGATCTGGATCAGGCGCTGGCCGCGGCCTGAGGACGGTCCCCCCGGATCCCTTCCCGGGGTCCGGGGGGGCGCCCGGTCTGCGGGATCCCCCCGGCCGTCGGGGTTCCGGACCGGGCCCCGGGAGCCTGCTCCGGCCATCAAGGCATCCGCTCCGGACACAGGACCAGGGCCCACCGTTCCCCGTCCCCGTCTTTACCTCGCCCCGCCCCCGGCCCAACTTTCCCCGGTCCGCAGCCCCCCGGCCCCCGCATCCGGGTCCATCCGGACCATCCCCGGCTCCCTCCCCGGCGCCTGGTCACCCCACCTCCGCAGGAGACTCAACGCATGTCCGACGGCGTCCGCATCGAGAAGGATTCCATGGGTGAGGTCCGCGTCCCCGCCGGCGCCCTGTACGGGGCCCAGACCCAGAGGGCGGTGGAGAACTTCCCCATCAGCGGCCAGCGCTTCGGGCGTCCGTTCATCCGTGCCCTGGGGCTCATCAAGGAGGCTGCGGCCCGGACCAACGCCGAGCTGGGCTTCCTGGATGCGGACGTGGCCGACGCCATCGCCCGGGCCGCCGCGGAAGTGGCGGAAGGGAAGTGGGACGGGGAGTTCCCCATCGACGTCTACCAGACGGGATCCGGAACCTCCACCAACATGAACACCAACGAGGTGGTGGCCCGGCGGGCGACCCAGCTCCTGGAGGGGACGGGGAAGACGGTCCACCCCAACGACCATGTGAACTTCGGCCAATCGTCCAACGACGTAATCCCCACGGCCATCCACGTGTCGGCCCGCACCGAGATCGAGGAGCAGTTGATCCCGGCGCTGGAGGAACTGCGGGACGTGCTGCTGGCCAAGGCGGAGGCCTTCGATCATGTGATGAAGTCCGGCCGGACCCACCTCATGGACGCCACCCCGGTGCGGCTGGGGCAGGAGTTCGCCGGCTACGCCCGGCAGGTGGCGCTGGGGATCCACCGGGTGAAGCGGGGATCGGAGGAGCTCATCGAGGTGGCGCTGGGGGGGACCGCCGTGGGGACCGGGATCAACACCCACCCGGAGTTCTCCCGCCGCACGGTGGCCCGCATCAGCCAGCGCGCCGACATGGAGTTCCGTGAGGCGGAGGACCACTTCGAGGCACAGGGGGCCCGGGACGGCGCGGTGAGCGCGTCGGGGGCGCTGAACGTGGTGGCGGTCTCCCTCATGAAGATCGCCGACGACATCCGCTGGCTGGCCAGCGGCCCCACCTCGGGGCTGTCGGAGATCTTCCTGCCGGCCATCCAGCCGGGGAGCTCCATCATGCCGGGGAAGGTGAACCCGGTGATGTCCGAGGCGCTGATGATGGTCTGCGCACGGGTCATGGGGAACCACACCGCCATCACCGTGTCCGGGAGCCGGGGGAACTTCGAACTGAACGTCATGCTTCCGGTGATCGCCGTGTCGCTCCTGGAGTCCATCCAGCTCCTGGCCGGGGCCACCCGGGCCTTCACGGAGCGGGCCGTGGCGGGGATCACCGCCAACGAGCCCCGGGCCCGGCAGCTCCTGGAGTTGAATCCGTCCATCGCCACGGCGCTCAACCCCTACATCGGCTACGACCGCGCCGCCGAGGTGGCCAAGGAATCTGCAAAGGAGGGGATCTCGGTGCGGGAGGTGGTGCAGCGCCGGGGGCTCCTCCCCCCGGAGCAGCTGGACGAGGCGCTGAACGTGCGGGACATGACGGAGCCCGGGGTTGGTGGGCCCGGCGGAGGCGGGGGATGACCGACACCCTGGTGGAGGTGGTCCACGACGAACTGGGGGCCCATGTCTCCACGGCGGGGGGCGTGGCCAACGCCCCGGAGCGGGCGCTGGAGATCGGGGCGCTGAACCTCCAGCTCTTCACGAAGCAGCCCAACCGGTGGGCGGAGCCGGTGGTGGAGCCCGCCACGGCGGAGGCCTTCCTGGAGGCCCGGAGCGGGGCGGGGCTCCGGGTGGCGGGGGCCCATGACTCGTACCTGATCAACCTCTCCACCCCGGACACCACGCTCTTCGAGCGCTCGGTGACGGCGTTCACGAAGGAGCTGGTGCGGTGCACCGCCCTCGGCCTGGACTTCCTGGTGACCCACCCGGGGAACGCCACCGACGGGGACATGGAGTCCGGCTACGCCCGGAACGCCGAAGGGGTCACCCGGGCGCTGGAGGCGGTCCCCGACGGCCCCACCCGGGTGCTACTGGAGATCACTGCCGGCACCGGGAGCACCGTGGGGGCCACCCTGGAGGGGCTGGCGGCCATTCTGGAGCAGATCCCGGAGCCCTGGCGGAGCCGGGTGGGGGTCTGCTTCGACACCTGCCACGCCTACTCCGCCGGGTACGACCTGGTGGGGGACTACGATGGGGTGTGGGCCCGCTTCGAATCGCTTCTGGGGCTGGATCGTCTGGGGCTCTTCCACCTGAACGACTCGAAACACCCCTTCAACTCCCGGAAGGACCGCCACGAGATGATCGGGGAGGGGAGCCTGGGCCCGGAGCCCTTCCGGCGCATCGTCACGGACCCCCGCTTCGGGGCGATCCCCAAGGTGCTGGAGACGCCGAAGGGGGACGACGGGGTGACCAACGACAGGATCAACCTGGCGCTGCTGCGGTCGTTCCGGGAGGCGGGGACGGGGTGAGGTCCGCCGGGGGG
>CAYQVI010000145.1:0-9503 GCA_964420725.1 uncultured Gemmatimonadaceae bacterium
TGAACATCACGCCGGTGATGACCTCGACCCAGCCGCCCTGGCGGCGGGATTCCATGGATGGGGTCACGTGGGTCGGCTCTTCATGGATGGGTCGGTGGAGGCGGGGCGGGAAAGAGGGCCGGGGGCTGACGAGGGAGGGCTGTCCCCCCCCCGGGGAGACCGCGTCCCCTCGCCGTCCGGACACCCTTTACGCGCACGAGGGGACCGGACAGTAGGGCCCGGCAGCGTCCAGGTCCACGGGGGGGCGAGCCCATCCCCCGATCACCGGATCAGGATATCCACCCTCCGGTTCCGCGCCCGCCCCTCCGGCGTCTCGTTCGACGCCACCGGCCTGGACTCCCCCAGCGCCCGGATGGCGAGGATCTCCGCCGGGACCCCGGCCTCCACGAACGCCTCCAGAACGGAGGTGGCCCGGGCCTCCGAGAGCGCCAGGTTCGAGGCCGCGTCCCCGTCACTGTCGGTGTGCCCCTCCACCACCACTCTGCTGCTCCCCCGCTCCTGGATCAGCGTCGCCACCCGCTGGATCTCGCTCCGGGCCTCGGCCCGCAGCACCGATGACGCCACATCGAAGAGCACCGCCGCGTCCAGCGCCACCCGCAGCGCCGACCCCACGGCCGCCACCGCGTCGATATCCGCCCCGGGGGTTCGGGCCCCGCAACTGGTGCTCCGATTGGTGAGCCGCACATACCGGTAGGCCTCGTCCGGATCCAGGATGCCGTCCAGCTCCAGATCCGCCCGGGATCCCTCGATCTGCCCCACCTCGATCCACGTCTCTCCATCCACGGACACCGCCAGCTCCGTGGCCTCCACGGCCGGCCCCACCTCGAACACGTACAGGTCGGGCCCCTCCACCAGCACCAGGGCATTGTCGTCGAAGCGGAGGACCACATTCCCGTCGCACCCCAGCGAGAGGAAGCCCGGGCGGCTGGCCGACGTGTAGTCGGGCTCCCCAAGCGCGTAGTGGGGCTCGGCCCAGACCCCCTCGGGTGCCCGGCGGGTGCCCGGCGTGAAGCTCACCACCGAATCCGCAAAGGACGCGGGTCCCTGGGGAAGACAGATGGCGCTGCGCCCCCGGCCATAGACCGTCCCCACGCACTCCGGCTCCTGTGCCGCGAGTTCCAGGAATCCGGTGCTCACGAAAGAAGGGGCTCCGGGCAGCCCGGAGAGGAACGGCCCCGAGGCCAGAGCGAGAGCGCCGGTGAGGGCAGCAAGAAGGGGGTATCGCACGTCAGCACGGGGGTGGCGGGAAAGGGGCGGGGATCCCGGAGGGGACCAGGCATTCGCCACGCTAGGAGCGAAGCCTGGAAGGGTCAAGGACACCCCCGCCCCCCGCGCACTCACCACCTCGCTGGCGCTCCGCTCGGACGTCGCCCCCGGCGTCGTGAACGAGGTGTCGTTCCAGTACATGCAGCATGTGGAGGAGCGGATTCCCAACTCCGGCTTCCTCCCCCTGGGGCTCGTGCGCATCCGCTCGAACCTTCCCAACGGCACCCTGGGCAACGTCCTGGTCCAGTTCGGGGGGAACCGGAACTACCCGGCCGAATTCCCCGAGAAGCAGTTCCAGCTCACCAACCGCACCTTCCTGCAGCGGGGCGACCACCAGTTCACCTTCGGGATCGACAACCTGGTGACGCTGTACCGGAACCAGTACGTCTCGCAGGAGCAGTTGGGGCGCTTCGACTTCAACAGCCTGGCAGACCTGGAGGCCATGCGCCCCAGCCGCTTCCTCCGGCAGGTGCCGCTGCGCACCGAGCGCCCTGCGGGGCGCCAGACCATCGCCGACCTGGCCCTCTACGGCCAGGTGGTCACCCGCCCCAACCCCCGTCTGACCCTGCAGGGGGGGCTCCGCTACGACCTCACCGTCTTCGGCGACCGGCCCGACTACAACCCCATCGTGGAGGAGGTCTTCGGGAAGCGGAACGACGACGGGGCCCCCCTGGACTGGACCCGGATCCAGCCCCGGGCGCGGCTCACCTGGAACCGCCTGGGGGATGCCCGGGAGGTCATCACGGTGGGGGCCGGGATCTTCTCCGCCCAGCCCGTGCACACCCCCTTCTACAACTCGATCCTCTTCAACGGCCTGGAGTTGGCCGAGATCAGCGTGACCGGGGCCGCCGTCCCCGCGCCGGAGTTCGTCCGCTACCGGCAGGATCCCGGCACCATCCCCGGGCTTCCGGAAGGAGCGGTCCTTCCTCCCGGCGTGGTGAACATGATCTCCCAGGACTTCCGCATGCCCCGGCTGTTCAAGGCCAGCGTGGAGTTCCAGAAGGAGATCACCCCCTGGGCCCGCCTGGGGGCCACCGCCATCTACGCCCACGGCTGGAACAACTACCAGTTCGTGGACATCAACCTCAACCAGGACGGGCTCTTCCAGATCGAGGGCGGACGGGGCGTCCTGGCCCCCGCCGGCAGCATCGGCGCCAATGGCCAGGTCAGCGTGGCCAACGCCCGCATCACCGACCGGTTGGGGATGGTGGCCGAGCTCCGCTCCCCGGGGCAGACCCGTCAGAAGGCGCTGGTGCTGGACGGCCGCTTTGCCCTTCCCCGGGATGCGGCGCTCACCCTGTCCTACACCCTGAACGAGACCCGGGACAACGCCAACTGGAACTGCTGCCTGGTTCCGGCGGGGCTGAACCAGCCCGTCACCGATCACCCGAAGGACCTGGCCTGGGGCGCCTCGGACTGGGACTTCCGGCACAAGGCGGTGGTGTTCGGGTCGCTGCCGTCACTCCTGGGCATCCGGGTCAGCGGCAGCTACGTGGCGCAGTCCGGGACCCCCTTCTCGCTGGTGGCCAACCAGGACATCAACGGCGACGGCTCGGCCAACAATGACCTGGCCTTCGTCTTCGATCCCGCGGACCCCTCGACCCCGCCGGCGATCGCCGAGGCCATGCAGCGCGTGCTGGACAACCCCGAGAATCTGGCCCGGGACTACATCCGGGCGAACCTGGGGCAGATCGCCGAGCGCAACGGCGGCCGCGCCCCCTGGTCCGGGCGCCTGGACATCCGGGCCACCCGGGGCTTCCCCACCTTCGGGGGGCACCGGGCCGAGATCACGGCGGATGTGTTCAACTTCCTGAACCTGCTGAACTCCGAGTGGGGGGGGCAGCGGAACCTGGGAGTGCGGCAGACCCTGCTGCAGGTGGAGTCGTTCGACCCCGCCACGCAGCGCTTCAACTACGCCGTGAACGAGAACGTCGGCGTGACCCGCACCACCGGGAACCCGTACCAGATCCAGCTCAGCGTGCGCTACCTGTTCTGAGCCCGGAAGGCCGGGCGCCGGGTCCCCGAGGATGGGGATCCGGCGCTCCGGCCTTTCCCCCGGCTTCCCGCCTCGCCCTTCCCGCCCCTGCATCGGAACTTCACACCCCCTGTGTGGGGTCCCCCATCCACATTGACACGCCACAACGACATTCCCCATTGATGAGGGGCGGCGCAGCGAGCCCCGGGCCGCCTCCCGGGATCCTGTCCCCCCCTGTCGGAGAGCGGCCCCCGTGACCCAGCCCACCGAACCCGCGGCCCCAGGAGGGTGGAGCAGCGAGGGCGCCGAGGCGCTCCTGTGCACCCTGCCCGGCGTGCTGTCGGCCCGGGTGGTGGCCCGCCCCGGGGGGATCGTGGATGCCGTGCACCTCCTCACCACCGAGGAGCTGCCCCCGGAGGACGCCACCGAGATGACCGTCCGGGCGCTGGAGGCCCGCTACGACCTGAAGGTGGATCCCGAGAAGGTGGAGATCACCCGCACGAAGGTGGCCACCGGGATGGGGCTTCCCCGGGCGGGGCAGGCCAGGCGGCCGGAGGAGTTTCCCGTGCGGCTGCGGGACATCCCCGGGCCGGACCGGAGGGAAGAGGTGCCGGTGCCGGCCGCTGAGGAAGCCCCTCCCCCCGCCGCTGTCCCGGAGGCCGCTCCTGCCAGGACGCCCCCTCCTCCCCCGACCGCCGTGCCCGTGCGCGGCCGCATCCTGCTGCAGGGTCACCAGGTGGAGCTGGAGCGCCCCCAGCGCATCCGCACCCGCGTGTCGCTGGAATGGAAGGGCCGCACCCATCTGGGGGAGGTCTCGGGCCCCGACCTGCCCCGTCCCCGCCTGGAGCTCCTGGCCCGGGCCACCCTGCAGGCCATCCAGGGGATCGTGCACTTCGAGTCGGGAGACGCCGATTCACCCCCACCCATCGGCCTGGACCTGGACGGCGTACGCCTGGTGGATGCCTTCGACCGCACCATCGCGCTGGTAGCCGTTCACTGCCAGCACGAGGCGGAAATCAATACGCTTGCGGGATCGGTGGTGGTGGCGGATAGTGTGGAACGCGCCGTGGTGCTGGCTACGCTGCAGGCCACGAATCGGTGGGTGAAGGGGAGGATGTAGAGGGGGGGGCGTTGGACCCTCTCGAAGCCCGGAGGATCATCTGCTACAGCCGTCGCCACATTCGACGGCCTCCGCCGAAACTACCAGTGCCATGGGCGGGGAGCTTGTCGAAAAGCTTCGGACCGCACCTGAACTCGGTGCTCGGGAAGACCACCACCACCCCTAGCTCACTCCCTCGAACACCCCACCCACGGACGCCAGCTAGTGGCCGATGAACGGGTCCCGAATGGTGCACGGGTCAGCTTCACCACGCTCCGCGGCGCACACCCTGCTCTCGAAACAAGAGCCCCTCTTCCGGCTCAGACAACCCGCCCAGACGAACACCTCTCACTCTACGCCCAACATTACCGCGGCTGGAGACCTGCAGCTCCGAACTAGCGGAGCACCTGATCCAGCTGCACCTTCTCGGCGATCTTGGGTCCGTCGCCACCTTCTTCATTGGAACCCCCAACCAGGTCCGGAAGGCCTATCTCCAGACCGCAGCCCTTTGACACGTGGAGCCGCAGAGGCCCTGCTGAGAAAAGCCGCCCGTCACGGCGGCCCACCTCCTCAACGACCCCGTCCGCCCGGTCTTCAAGGGGCACGGGAGCCGCGGCCGGACCATCCTCATCGGAACAGGAGCGGCGGACTCCGCCACCGCCCAAACCGGAATTCTTGCGAACTTTGCTTCCGGTGGAATGCATCAGGTACCTGCCAACCCGGGTCGGATGCCCCCCGACCAACGGCCTGGAAGCGGTCACCCTAGCCTCAAGAGGATTTCACTGATCTCTCTTTCCCGTACAACAAGGCCGAGTTCCCCTGCGACTCCCATTGTGGCTCGCACTTCATCCCCAATGGCTAGTCCTCGTCTTGCTGCAAGTCGATGGTGTTCCAGCCTGAGCTTCACCCATGCAGTTACGAATCGGTCGCGCAAATCCTCACAGGCGACGCTGACAAGCCGCAATCCCTCTTCCGTGCGCCCCAGGCGGTCCAGCAGTCTTGCCTGAAACACGATCAATATTGAAGGATCAAAGAACCAACTCGTGGGCGGCTCTGGAAGTCCCTCCGCGACCTGTTGGGCCTCCCGGACTCTGCCGGACTCGAGGGCACACAATCCGATGCCCGCCTCGACGACTCCCCTTAGGTAAAGTGGCATCCCCGGCCGCCAGACTGCCTTAGCCTTCTGAAAGACCTCTTCGGCCTCTGCGAAAAGGCGTTGGGCCACTCTCAATTCACCAATGTTGCAACACAGTACGAAATGTGTGAGGTCGGTCTCTGTCGGAACGACCTGTGCTGCCTTGTTGAAACAAGCCTCCGCTCTATCAAGACTCCCGACATCCAACGCGAACACTCCTTCATTCAATACAATGTTGTATCTCATGAACAAGTCCCCGCTCTTGGCAGACAATGCTTCGGCCTCCGCCAGAATAGCCCTCCCTTCCTCTGAGTCCAGGAGACCTAGATGGAGCAACACCACGACTAGACGGTTCAGAGCGCTAAGCAAGCGGTCTGCTCGATTGCTCTTGCGTGCTTCGGACACCGCCGCTCTACCGGATACAAGAGCCCGCTTCTTCTCCCCGTAGTACAAATGGAGCGACAGGACCCTGAACAAAGCAGACCGCGCGCCCGCATCTTCCGTAGTCAACAGCGTACTGTTCGCCTGGGAAAGCACCCTTAGCACCTCTTTCGGTCTCTCCATTCTATCGAGAATGTGAAGCTCCACGTCCAAAGCCTCTGCCATCCCCTCCACATCGCCGAGTTCACGGCCTGCGGTCACCAACTTCCGAACCTCCCCCAAAACCTCTTCAAGATTCTCCTTCTCTTGGTGGCTACGGGCATCGGCCTGCAGCACGAGGAGCCGCAATTCCTTCCGAACATGACCCATCTCCCGATAGCGCATAGCCGCCTCCCCAAGAAGCGGTATAGCACTATCAAAATCACGATGTATGAAGTGAAGACTTCCCAGACGGTCCGCGATACGAGCTAGGTACTCATTCGCCTTCGTATTCATCCTCGCTATAAGGTAGAAGCCGATTGCTTCTGGGACGGCCCCCGTTGCCTCGGCGCGAGTCGCTGCCCTCAAGGAGAAGGCCAATGCCTGCTCCCGGTCCCCCGCCCGGTGGAAATGAAGGGCTAGGCGGTCAACCGCGGTTGACCGCCTCCTCAGGAGGCCTTGCGCCACTCGTCCGTGAAGCCAGCTGCGCCAAAGCTGATCGAATCGGCCCCTAAGGGCTTGCCTCACCAAATCGTGCCGCATTCGCACCCCTGAATGCGACATCTCAACCAAGCGGTGGCCTTGAAGCTCCTGGAGGGCTGCGAGTACTCTCGGATAGCGCAGGCGAGCTAAGCGGGTCAGGTCCGTGGGCTCTATAGGATCCTCCAAGATTGCCAGAAAACTTGCACAACGCTCGGCCGTCGGGCTCAAGGCACCCAATCGCCTTTCAAAGACCTGACAGATTGAATGCGGGACCGGAAGCAGAGGATCCGGCATTGGTGACTTTAGGGGAAGGCGGCCACTGCTCCACTCGGCAGCCAACTCAATCACGAAGTACGGATTGCTCCCCGAGAGACATCGGAGCCTTTGGCGCTCTAGGGCCGAAGCCGACGACGGCATGACTGAAGCAACGAGTGTGTGAAGAGCTGCCTCCTCGAGTTCCGCTAGGTTGAACTCCTTCAGAACCCTCTTTGCCCGGAGCTCGCTGAGCCACCTCGCGGATCGGCAATTTGGTTCCAAATCCTCTGGGCGGACCGATAGCAAGAGACGAAGGCCTCCCTCTCTCCAACGGCGTCGCAAGTATTCCAGAACAGCAAGTGAGGTATCATCGATCCAATGGAAGTCTTCGATTATCAGCAGTACCGAGCACTCTGACGAGACTTGGCGAAACAGTGTCCGGAAGGCCTCGAATAGACGTCTCGGAATTGCATCCGGCGTAAGAGCCGGCGGTTCAGGAGGCGGATCGGTCCCAATGTGGAAGTGTGGAAGGAGGGTGAGAAGGGTAGCCCTCCACGGCTCGGAAAGACCGCGGACGCTGGGTGCCATGGTCTCTGTACCAAGGGCCTCAAGAAGAGGGTTGAGCAGAATATCGCGCTCCAGTTCATGTGCTGTCCCCAGCAGTACTCGGAGATGTGGAGGTGACTCTGCCAGGGCCTCACGGATGAGGCGGGTCTTCCCCATCCCCGCCTCACCGGACACCAAGAGTATCTCCAACTCCCCGGTACCTGCGGAGTGGAGGGCAGCAGTGAGGCCTCTGAGGGGCACTTCCCTGCCGAGGAAGGGTGGCTCACTAGCGGGATCGGAGAACCCAGTGTCGAAAGTCGGCCGCTCCTTCTCACTCAAGGAGAGGCTCTCAAGAAGCGACAGGGTGGCCATTGAGGGCGACCAAAAGCGTCCTCCAGCCTTCTGTCGCTCTACGAACTCCGCGAATGAAGCGTGTGCCTCCAGAACGCCACCGGACATGGCATGCGACCGTAGAAGCCTCTGCAATGCGGATTCATCGGAGGGGTCTAGTTTCAATAGGTGAATCGCGTGGGGTGTGGCGGCTGTCCAATCTCCCACGGCAGCGAGTCGGGACCATATAGAGAGGGCCGCTCGCCGGACCGAACTTCGGAGCGTGATCTCCCTCCCCTCGATCCAGTCTGACAGCCGCTCATCGCAGACTGGGTGTAGCTGCGGAAGGAAACCTTGGCTCAAGAGGGCGATCGCCGATTCGAGATCCTCAGCCTCTAGGGCTCTGTCGAAGGCCTCCAAGTCGGTGCGAAGCAGGTCCGGGTTAACCCAGCAGCGACCATGTCGCCGGAGGACTAGCCGAGCACCTGCCCGCGCATTGATGCCGTAGCAAGCCTGCGCCAATCGATGCTTTAGTGCGGCGGGGGGTGGATCGTCCTTCCACATCATCTCATTCAGCCACGAATCGGTGGCACCGCGTTCACCTGCGGCGACGGCAAGCGACAGTAGAGCCGAGTGTGCGGGCGAAAGGTGTACGAGGCGTCCCCCCTGGAGGAGACGCGGTCCGGCAAAGAAGAAGAAAGAGTACTCCGCCATGAGTGTTCGGCCAGGTAGTCCGATTAATCAGGTGGATATAGAAGAATGGAGTAGGTGCGGCCTCGGGTAAGTAACTACTGGGGCCTAGACTCGGCAACCATGGTGTTTTGGCCGTGGGATTTTGCGGGGTCGCCCTTGTGGCTTTGCGTCCGCGTCAAAAGGCTGTGTGGTATGGTGGGCGGCAGGATGAAGCCTCCTTCTGCCACCTCAGTGTCGAGCCAGGCTTCCACGAACCACTCCCAGCCGAGAGCGTCGCGGGCGGTGGACGGACGGACACCGGTCAACCTGTGCATCTGGTTGCTCATGGCGAAGCCGTCGGCGTATCCGTTCCGCGTAGCGATCGTGAATAGGCTGTCCGTGCTGTTCTGCAGTTGACCGACCACCCGAAAGAGACGTCCGAATTGAAGCCAATGTGAGGGAACGGGTAGGCCATCCACTAGGAAACGCCTACCCAGCGCGCGACGGGAGATAAAGAGGGAGCGGGCGAGGCTTGCTATCGTCCGGGTATCCCCTGAGAGCTCAAGGGTCCTTCGCACCAGGTGCCGGGTATCGGGGGAGAGGTGAAGCCCTCTCCAGGACAAATAGTCCACGATCTCGCTGGCCGCATTCTGCGGGGGCCGCGCTAGGAGGCGAGCCAGTTCCTCCGGATCCGGCGAAGCGTGGTAGGGCAGTACGGTTTGAGGTCGGCAGGAGTCGAGTAGGTCCAGAAGACTGAGGTGCTGCTTGAGGATGTCTGCGGGTGGCAAGATCACGATGAGAGATACGCCGCTGAGCCGGCCAGCTGCGGCAGCCACGTCGAGGGTTGGCTTCCCTTTTGCCACTGACCACACCAACGCGGTCCCTCGAAGCGATCGACCGAGTTTCCACATCTCCACCTCATTTTCGAGGGGCTTCAGGGTCCGGTATGGCGGAGCAAGTAGTGAGAATGCACCGATAGCGCCTTGATCTGACATGAGGTTGCTCCGGGTTAGCGGGGTGGAAGACTCGGTTGCCAACCATCACCCCCCCCCATCATCATCCAATCATCATGCCCCAAACCCCCCTCCACCCCGCCCGCTTCGCCGCCCGCCCGAACCGCTTCCTTGTCCTGGCGCGTCTGGCCGAATCCGACCTCCTGGTGG
>CAYQVI010000146.1:0-9454 GCA_964420725.1 uncultured Gemmatimonadaceae bacterium
GAAATGGATCGGTCGGTCGACGCCCGGAGGCGCCGACCGACCGATCTTCCTTCAGTAGGGGTCTAGAAGCGGGCGTAGTTGGTCCACCCCTCCCACCACTTCACACCACCGGGGGCGGCTGCTCCCCGGAAGGCCGTCGGAGTAACGAAGTTGCCGGCAGCATTCCGCAGGGCGGACGGGAGCCCCGAGAAGTCATCAAGACCTCCGGTGGCCAGCGGTGAACCCGCTGCCGGGGTCCAGTCGAAGTCGTCCGCATCCGCGTTCTGGGTGTTGAGCGGAATCGCGGTGAAGAGGTCTGCCACAGTCAGGGCAGACACCTCAATGTCGTTGGCCGCGAAGTCCAGCGTGAACTGCCGGTTCTCGATGTTCGCGTTGGTCAGATCCTCCGCCTGGAAGGCGGAAGGCGTCTGCGCGATGAGCACGTTCCGGATCCCGAAGTTCCCCTCCTCCGAGCGACCGAAGGTGTTCTGGCCCCGGAAGCTGATGGCCGCCTTGGAGTAGCGGGCGATGACCGAGTTCACGTACAGCCCACCCGTTCCGCGGCGCAGCATCATGCCGTAGTTGCCGCCCGGGGTCTCCCACGCGCCGACGGGAGCACCGATCAGCGTCATGTTGGCGAAGACCGGAACCGTGAAGGGCTCGGCATTGGTGTTGTTGTTCCCCCCCAGGCAGTTGGAGGCCCAGCATCCATCGTTCTCCATCCCCTGGGGGTCGGAGGCCGCACCACCGGCCAGGTTCGGCCGCGGCTCGGGACGGATCGACTGGAAGGCGATGCCGTACTGCACCCGTCCCACGAAGCCCTCGGAGGCGTCGAAGTGGTCATCGGCGGCCTCATAGGAGATGAGGTACCGTCCGTCCACCGCTCCGCCGAACCACTCGAAGGAGTCGTCCAGCCCCAGGAGGATCTGCACGTACTCGATCGTGGTGCCCCGACCCACGGCGGCCATGGTGAGGGAGTTCAGCTCCTCATTCGGCGCGGTGGGGAAGCCGGCGAACTCGATCCGGACATACCGGACGGTCCCGGAATCGTCGTTGTTGTCATTCCCTCCCGAATAGTCCTGGAGGGGATTCAGGACGGGGTCGGTCCCCGTTCCTTCGATGAAGGTGGGGGCGCCCCGGTTGGTGATCCCGTTCCCGATGATGATGACTCCGCCCCAGTCCCCGGGCTGACGCTGACCGAAGGGACGCTCGGAGGTGAAGACGATGGGGGCCTCCGCCGTTCCCTGGGCGTCGATCTTTGCACCCCGGAGGATGAAGAGCGAAGACCCGGGGATGTCGAAGTCCCCGACGATCTTCGTTCCGGGCTGGATGGTCAGGGTCGCCGGCGGACGGACCTTGATGAAGCCGGAGAGCTGGTAGACCGTGTCCGCATAGAGCGTGCGGTCGGCGGTGATGTCCGCGGAGATCGTCGCTTCCCTCGGGCCTTCCTGGGGCGTCGTGACCGTGGCTTCACCCGAGAAGGCGCTGGTGCCGGCGGCGTTGGTCGCCGCCACACGGTAGCGGTAGGTGGTTCCGGGAGCCACCGATGAATCGTCGTACGAGGCCGATGTGGGCGTTGCGATGCTGGCGAAGTTGCCCGTGGCACCGGCCCGCTCCACCACGTAGCCGGTGGCTCCGGTGACGGCGGTGAAGGTCACCCGAACCTGGCTCGGGCCCACGGCCGACACGGCGAGACCCGCGGGGGTGGCCGGCGGCTGGGGCGCCGGGGGAGGGGGGGCGATGGGATCGTCGTCATCGCTACAACCGACGAGGAGGGCGGTCGAAAGGACCAGCCCAAGGATGGTTCCGGCTCTGAGCTTCATGGGCTCCGGATTCCTTTGGAAAGGGTTGGGGCAGGAAGGCGACAGTCGCCGCCACAGCACCTGCGAACGATACGGCCCGGATGTGCCCAAATGGCGCACCGGGCCGTCACGGTTCTGTCACGTCCGCTCCTGGAAAGCGTCCCGGGTCTGGGCCGGCCCCCGCCCCCCGGGGAGGGCGGGGGCCGGCCGGCACCGGACAGCGTCTGCGGGATCAGGGCTGCCAGGAGAGGCCGAAGGAGGCACTCGTCCCCGAGCGGTAGTACTCCCGGATCACGGTTCCCTGACGGAGTTCGTAGGGCGAGTCCAGCAGGTTCTTCAGGTCGATCTTGCCGGAGGCACCACCCGGCAGGGGGAACCGGAGGGAGAAATCCAGCGTCGGCCGGGGTTGCTCCACGGCGTCGGGTACGCCACGACCGGACGGCCGGGCACTGACGATCCGCTCCCCCACCGAGTTGAAAAGCACGGTTGCGCTGTAGTTCTGGGTGGAGTTGGTGTAGGTGAGGCCACTGTTCACCACCCAGGGAGCCTGCCCCACCATTGTGCGCGCGTCGTCCTCCGGGTTGCCGGTATCCACTTCACTCCGCATGAGGGTGAGGTTCGAGAAGAGGGAGAGGGGCTCAAGGGCCCGGGAGAGGAGCCCCAGACCCTGCACCAACTCCAGCTCCAACCCGACGTTCGAGGCGCTCACCGCGTTCTCGTAGGAACGTGTGTCGGTGCCGGACCGGCCCAGGTAGCGCTGTTCGATGGGGCGGTCGAAGTTCTTGGCGAACACCCCGACGGAAATCACGTCTGTCAGGGTAGGGTAGAACTCCCAACGAATGTCGAAATTATCGATGAGCGTCCGCTCCAGGTCCTGATTGCCGATGACCTGTTCGCCCCCAAGCACCTCGCGGTAGGCGATGGGCGCCAGTTCCCGGTACTCCGGACGGGCCAGTGTCCGGGCCACCGAGAATCGAAGCTTCTGTCGGTCGGTCAGGTCGACGTTGACCGCCAGGGAGGGGAGGACGTCGGTGTAGTCCTGAAGGCTCTGGTTGTCCTGTCCCAGGTTGTTCTGGGAGTTCACCTCAAGATCGTACTGCTCTACTCGAGCCCCACCGATCATGCGGATCCGGTCTCCCAGCGCGATGTCGCCCATGACGTATGCGGCGACAAGCTGATCATTGGCATCGTACCCACCCCCCGCCAGTTCCCGGGAGAGGAGGAAGTTGGCGTCGTCCGGACCAGCATACCGACCGTCGAAGAAGACCTCGGGGGACTGCTGCCACCGCTCGTCCGTGGGGGACCAGAAGAAGGACTGGATCCGGTACCCGAGGCTTGTGGCCTCTCGATCCGTCTGACGGTAGTTCCCTCCCACGCGGAACTCGTGACTACGCAGTCCGCTCCCGAGGGTCCAGCGGTAGTTCGCCGACAGCTCGAGCCCATCTTCGCGGAGTGCACCGAAGCTCCGGACCGCCCCCTCGAAGTCGTTGAACCAGACCGGAACCTCGGGATCGAGCCACGTGACGAACTCCGAACGGTCGGGCTCGTCCCGGGTGACACCGGAGTGGGTCGCCGACCAGTCCAGGCGATGCGAGGGGGACAGCTGGTGCTCGCCCTGGAGCTGGTTGGACCGGACGACCCGTTCCACGTAGCGGAGACGCTCAACCCGGACCGCCGAGGCCGTGTTCTCGTCGACCCCCTCCTCCATCCGGGCCTCATTGTCCGCAGACCGGTTGTAGTTGTTGTTCAGGGAGATCCGGGAGTGGTTGCCCAGGGTGGTGGAGACGTTCAGGAGCCCGCCCACCAGGACGGAGGTGCGCCCGGACTCCCCTTCGTAACGGTCGGACTCGAAGTCCGCTGCCAGGGCCCGGGCCCGGAGCTGATCGAAGGAGCCCTCCACACTACGGCTGTAGGTGAGGGATCCCAGGTAGCCGAAGGTCTGCCCGAGAATGGGGTCGCTTCCACCCACGGAGATTCCGGCCGAGACGGGAAGCTGCCCCTGCTCCTGCTGCACTGACCAACGATTCCGGAAGGAGTTGACGATCCGGTTCGCCTCCGGCCCCCGACGGGCTTCGGTTCCGAAATCGAGGGCGGGCCCAGGGATGGACCGGGGGCCCGTGGCGCGGGCCAGCCACTCGCCGGACTCCGAGGGTGCCGCCAGAACGGTCCGACCGGTGATGTCCGAATGGAATCCGCTGGAGAGGGAGAGGCTCACCTGTCTGCGGGCGGGGAACTCCCGGGTCCGGATGTTCACCGATCCTCCGGAGAAATCACCCGGTTGGTCCGGCGTGAAGGTCTTGGACGTACTGATGGACTGGATGAGACCGGTGGGGAAGAGATCCAGTGGAACCACCTTCCGCTCCGGCTCGGGGCTGGGGATCCGGGCGCCGTTGAGGGAGCTCGTGGTGTAGCGCTCCCCCAGCCCCCGGACGAAGACGTACTTCCCCTCCTGCACCGACACGCCGCTCACCCGTTTCACGGCGTCGGCTGCGTCGCCGTCCGGGCTTCTGGCCATCCGTTCCGCCCCGATGGAGTTGACCACCCCCACCGCCGACCGCTGCTCGTTCAGGGCGGCCACCACGCTCCCCCGCTCCTGCTCCACGGACACCGTGATCCCCGCCAACTCCAGGGCGGAGGACTCCAGGGTCACGTTGAGCTGCGCCACTCCCCCGGCGGGGATCTCGACCCCCGAGACCGTCTTCTGGGCATAGCCGATCATGAGGAACCGCACCGACACGGTTCCGGCGGGGACGTTGGGGAGCACGAAGCGCCCCTCCAGCCCGGCGATGGACCCGGTCTGGGTTCCCTCCACCACGAGCTGGGCCCCGGGAAGGGGACGGCCGTTGGAGGCATCCAGGACCTGACCCACGATCCGCCCGGTGGCCTGCTGGGCATCTGCGGGGAGGATGGCGAGAGCCAGCAGGCACCCCTGGAGGAGTGCATGGCGAATCAAGGAGCGGGGGGAACGCATGACGTAGCTCACCGATGGAGTACGGAATCCAGAGGCCAGGGGACCGTTCCCCCGGGTACGAGCGAACAGTATGCGCAGGGTGTAACAGGCCGGTGACGGAGAGGCACCGGAACTGTGAAGGTGTGGTCGGGCGCTCTCTCCGTTATGCGTGAACCGGGTCTGTTCGACACCTGAGGCGGAGGAGTTGGGAGGGAGGCCGCCGGCGGAGCCCGGCAAGGGCGGAGGAGAGGGGTCGGGCCCGTCACCATCTCGTTACCGGCCGGTGACCGGTCCGGTTACGGCACACCCCTACGCTTGATCCGTACTCTGCGACCTTCCGTCGCTTGCGGGGTCTTCTCCCTGTCGCTCGATTCGGGTCATGATCCCGCAACGAGGGAGCAAGACATGATGGAAGAGCATGAGTTGATCCACGACTGGAATGTGGTGGGGAATGGGATCTCCGCACCGCTCCGGTCGGTGGAGCTGGACGACGAAACGCTGCGAGACGGGCTGCAGAATCCGTCGGTGACCGATCCTCCGCTGGAGGACAAGATCCACCTCCTCCATCTGATGGAGGGGCTCGGGATCCACGCGGCAGCCATAGGGCTCCCGGGGGCAGGACCCCGGGCCGTCCGGGACGTGACGGCGCTGGCCCGGGAGATCGTGGAGTCGAACCTCCGGATCCGGCCCAACTGCGCTGCCAGGACGGTGTTGGCAGACATCCGGCCCATCGTGGAGATCAGCCACGCGGTGGGGGTGCCTATCGAAGCCTGCACCTTCATTGGTTCGTCGCCCATCCGGCAGTACGTGGAGGGGTGGACGCTGGAGCGGATGCTCACGACCTCGGAGGAGGCGGTGACCTTCGCGGTGCGGGAGGGGCTTCCGGTGATGTTCGTCACCGAGGACACCACCCGGGCCCGCCCCGAGACGCTGAAGGCGCTCTATGGCCGGGCCATCGAGTGGGGAGCCCGGCGGATCTGTCTGGCCGACACGGTGGGACATGCCACGCCGTCGGGGACCCGGGCGTTGGTGCGGTTCGTGAAGGACGAGATCGTGGGGCCGTCCGGCGAGGATGTGAAGGTGGACTGGCACGGCCACCGGGACCGGGGCTACGGGCTGGCCAACGCCCTGGCGGCGATGGAGGCGGGGGCGGATCGGATCCACGGCACGGCGCTGGGGATCGGAGAGCGGTGCGGCAACGTGGAGATGGAGTTGCTCCTCGTGAACCTGGCTCTGGAGGGGCTCCACACCGGGGATCTCTCCGGTTTGCCCGAGTACTGCGAGGCGGCGGCCCGGGCGGTCTCCCTCCCCATCGACGCAGGTGCCCCTGTGGTGGGTCGGGACGCCTTCCGTACGGCCACCGGCGTACATGCGGCGGCCATCGTGAAGGCCGAGGCCAAGGGAGACCGGTGGCTGGCGGACCGGATCTATTCCGGGATCCCCGCCTCCATGGTGGGGCGAACGCAGGAAATCGAGATCGGCCCCATGTCCGGGATCTCGAATGTCAAGTACTGGCTCCGGGCCAGGGGGCATGATCCGGAGGACGAGGAGAGTGGCCGTCGGATCTACGAGGCGGCCAAGCGGTCCAACCACACGCTCACGGAGGAGGAGATCACGGCGCTGATACGGACCGGTTCCGCGCCCTGACCGGTGCGGGGTCCCGATGATCCGCTCCAGCCCACGATCTCCGGGACTTCTACATGATGAATCAGCCGATCGTGAGGCAGACGATGGATTCGGCCCCCCAGAAGGCGGCATCACCCCGGGTCCTCGTGGTGGAGGACGAGCCGGACATCGCAGCGCTGATCGCATATCAGCTCACCCGGGAGGGATTCCGGGTGGAGACGGCCTCCTCCGGCACCGACGCCCTCACCGCCGTGAACCGGGAGATCCCGGACCTGGTGGTGCTGGACCGGATGCTCCCCGGGATCTCCGGGGACGAGGTTCTCCGGACCCTGCGTCAGCAGACGTCCACGGCCTCCATTCCGGTGTTGGTCCTCACGGCGAAGCGGGAACAGGAGGACCGGATCCAGGGGCTGGAGCTGGGGGCGGACGACTACCTCACGAAGCCCTTCTCCCCCAGGGAGCTGGTACTCCGGGTGCAGTCCATTCTCCGGCGGCTCCAGCAGACGGGGAGCGAGTCCGGGGGGCGCCTCCTCCGGGCGGGGCCCCTGGCGGTGGATGTGAATGCCCACCAGGTGAACCTCCACGGGGAGGAGGTGAACCTCACCCCCACCGAGTTCCGACTGCTCCAGGCCCTCCTGGAGCGGCGGGGTCGCACCCAGAGCCGGCGCCAGCTCCTGGAGCGGGCCTGGGATGTGGAGTCCGAGATCTCGGACCGGATCCAGACCCGCACCGTGGACATGCACATCCGCCGGCTCCGGGCCAAGCTGGGGGACGTGGGGGACTGGGTGGAGACGGTGCGGGGGTTCGGCTACCGGCTCCGGGTCCCCGACGGGGAGCACTGACGGCCCCGTTTCCCAGGGAGGGGTGCAGGACGATGCAGCGGTCCCCTTCCACCAGTATCTTGGATCCACTCCTCCCTCCATGGAGACGTGCTCCCCATGGAGGGGCCCGGGCCGCAGCGAAGCCCCTCCGCCTTCCCTGACCCCCCGTGCGCGTCCACCACCCCATCTTCGCAGGCTTCCTGGGGGTCATCGCCGTCCTTGTGACGGCTCTGGTGATCTCCCTGGGCACGGGTCTCCGCCGGGAGCTGGTGGAACTCCGCTACCAGGAGATGGAGCGGGAGCTGGAGGTGACGGCCCAGCTCCTGGCCGACGTCTCCACCTTCGACCCTGCCTCCTTCGTCACCTCCATGGCAGCCCGCCTCGGATACCGGGTCACCCTCATGGACCGGACGGGAGGGGTGGTGGCGGACTCGGACGTCACGGACGAACGGCTGGGGGTGGTGGAGAACCACCGGGACCGCCCCGAGGTGATCGTGGCCCTGTCCGGGTCCCTGGGCACCGCCGAGCGGGAGAGCAGCACCGTGGGGAACCGGCTGCTCTACGTGGCGCTTCCGATGGAGGCGGGGGGGGAGTCCCTCATCCTCCGGCTGGCCTCCCCCCTGACGGACGTCACCACCACCGTCCGGAACATCCAGGGTGCAGTGGCGGGAACCGGGGCCCTGGTGGCCCTCCTGGCGCTGCTGGTGGCCTACGGCGTGAGCCGTTCCATCGCCCGCCCCCTGGTGATCCTGGCGGATCGGGCACGGGCCCTGGCTTCGGGGGACTTCTCCCGCCGGGTGCCCCGGGGGCATCGCATCTCCGAGATGGAGGAGCTGGCGGCGGCCTTCAACCGCCTCGCGGAGGAGCTCCAGGCCCGGCTGTCGGAGCTGGGGCAGGAGCGGGACGAGATGCAGGCGCTGGTGGACTGCATCGCCGAGGGGGTGATCGCCCTCACCGAGGATGCCCGGATCCTCCGGGTGAACCCGGCTGCTGCTGCCCTCCTCCATCTCCCCCAGGGGGTGCTCTTCGCCCCGGTGGGGGCAGTGGTTCGCCACCCCGAACTCCGGGACCTCCTGGAGGAGGCGGTGATCCGCCCCTTCCGGGCCCGTGAGATCTCCCTGGGGGAGCGGCACCTCCTGGTGTCGTCACGGCTCCTGGACAACCGGGGGGCGGTGGTGACCTTCCTGGACGTGTCCGAGGCCCGGAGGGTGGAGCAGGTCCGGAGGGACTTCGTGGCCAACGCCTCCCACGAGTTGAAGACCCCTCTCACCGCCATGCGGGGCTTTGCCGAGACCCTGGCGGAGGGGGACCCCCCGGAGCACCTCAGGAAGCAATTCATCGACTCGATCCACACCAATACCGTCCGCCTCCAGAACCTGGTGGACGACCTCCTGGACCTCTCCCGACTGGAGTCGGGAGGGTGGTTGGCCCGCCCGGAGGAGATGGATGTGGACCGCACCTCCCGGGAGATCTGGAGTGAGTTCGCCGAGCGGGCGGCGGAGCGCCAGGTCTCGTTCCATGTGGAGGGGGATGCCCGGGTCCGGGCGGACCGTCAGGGACTGGGGCAGATCTTCCGGAACCTCTTCGAGAACGCGCTCCGCTACTCCTCCGGGGAGGGGGCCGTCACGGTGCGGGTGGACCATGTGGGTGGGGGACAGGCGCTGGTGGCGGTCTCCGACACCGGAATGGGGATCCCCTCCAATGCGGTTCCCCGGATCTTCGAGCGCTTCTACCGGGTGGATGCCTCCCGGGCCCGCCCCGCCGGCGGGACAGGGCTGGGGCTGGCCATCGTGCGGCACCTGGTGCAGGCCATGGGGGGCGACGTGGGGGCGGAGAGCCGCCTGGGTGAGGGGACCACCATCCACTTCACCCTCCCCATGGCCTCTGCTCCGGTGGAGGGGGACAGCGCTGAAGATCAGGGATGAAGGGCGATTCCGGAGCAATCGGGCCCGACTCGGCGCGGAGCGTCGTCTTCCAGGGGGGGAGGGCCACCGGGACCGCGCTCCGGGGTCCGTTACGATTCCGTGACAGGATCGTCGCTCGGCAGACCCCCCTGCTCCCTATCCTTCGGCCACCCCCACTCCCTCCCACGGATTCGCTGATGTCCGGTGTTCGCCCCCTGGTCCTGTCTGTGTTCCTCCTTGCCCCCGTGGCGTGCGGGGAGACCCCCGAGGGCTATCAGGGGCGGATCCAGATCGACGGGTCGTCTACCGTGTATCCGGTGACGGAGGCCTTCGCCGAGGAGTTCCAGCTCCTGAACCAGGGGATCCGCCTCA
>CAYQVI010000147.1:0-9419 GCA_964420725.1 uncultured Gemmatimonadaceae bacterium
GCTCCGTCTCTCCGCCGGTCTCCCCCTGCGCCAGCAGGGCAATGGCTTCCGTCAGAGTGGTGGTCATGACCACCTGTCGACCATCGCTCAGCACGAACCTCCGCAACTCCGGGATGGCGGCGGCTGCGGCGGCCAGGAAGATGGGCTCCATGTAGAGGAGGGTGTTCCCCACCGGCACCAGTTGGAGGTGCCCGGTCCAGACCTGGCTCCCCCCCTGCCGCCAGAGGGAGAACTGCTGGGCGATGACGGGATCCTGCTCCACCAGCGCCTCCACCTGCCTGGGCCCGGGAAACCGGTTCTCCACCGGAACGTCGAAGAGGAGGAGTTTCCCGTAGTCTTCGCCATCGGAACGGGCCACCAGGAAGGCCGCCAGATTCTCCCTTCCCGCTGGGACGAAGACGGTGGAGAGGAGGAACTCGGCCTCCTCCTCTCCGGGGAGGGCCCAGATCCCGTACTCCGGCGTGTAGGGGACGGGTGCCGTCCCCTGGGAGAGCTCCGAAGCCTGGGCCCAGAGGTCCTGACCCGAGTGGAAGATGGGGGCGGTGGACTGGTGGTAGCGGAGCAGAACCTCCCCCTGGAGAGAGAGGAGTTCCCTGGGATAGCGCAGGTGCTCCGCCAGATTCCCGGGCATCTCTCCCACAGGCCGGAAGAGCCCCGGGAAGGCCTGCCGCCAGGCATCCAGGACGGGGTCCTCCATCTCCATGGCGTAGAAGCGGATGTCCCCGGTGACGGCATCCACCGTGACCTTCACGCTCCCCCGGACGTAGCGCACAGGACGCCGCGGTTCCAGGGTGTAGGCAGAGGCCAGGGGAAACCAGGCGGAGGTGGTAAAGCCGTCCAGGATCCAGTGGACCTTCCCATCGGCGATCACCGGGTACGGCTCCGCCGGATAGCGGAGGAAGGGAGCCACGGCCTGCGCCCTCTCCACCACCTGTCGCCGGTGGAGGAGCCGGCTCTCCGGTCCCACCTCCGAGGCCAGGAGGAGATTCCAGTCCTGGAACCGCCATGCCAGCGCCAGCTTCCGCAGCCCGCCCCCCATGAGGATCCCTTCGGGAAAGTCCTCTCCCGGGATCCCCTCGCCCCCCCCTGGGGCAAGGAAGCTCTCCGGACCGGGGTTCACCACCGCATAGCGCTGGGTCCGGAGTCCGAAGAAGATGGAGGAACGCACCAGTTCCAGACTGGCCGGAACACCGGCTCCCCGGTCGAACTCCGGGGGAATTCCCCCGAGGACCGTGGGGGGGCGCCCTCCCGGGGTATAGTCGTTCACCACCGCCGCCACGGCACCCTGACCGGAGATGAATCGCTCACGGATGTGGAGATTCTGCCAGTTCGTCCGACCGGTGGGCCCCGATCCGGTATCCCCGTCCGGAATGCTGTCCGGATTGACCTCCCGCACCGCCACGGCCACGGGGACGGTCCCCTCCGGAGTGGAATACCGGGTCACGGAGACCTCGGGGAAGTCGTAGTAGCGGAAGCGGGCCTCCACCTGGCGGAAGGTGGCCAGCAGGGTGGGCTCCGTCCACAACGGCACACCCCTCAGCTGTCCCGCCGCCAGGGCCCAGTCGCCACTCTGGGGCTCCCGGTAGTCGAAGGATCTGCGCTCCATGTCCGAGAGGCCGAAGCCCAGCCGGGTGAAGGCCAGGTTGTGCTCGATGTAGGGGGTTTCCCGGCCCAGTTCGTTGGGCTCCACCTGCAGTCGCTGCACGGCGGCGGGATAGAGCTGACCCACCACGATCCCGGAAAGGACGAGACCCGCCAATCCAGCCAGCGCCGGGGCGGCCCTTCCTCGGTACCCCGACCACAGGACGCCCCCTGCGGTCAGGATCGCCACCAGCGACAGCCCTGCCAGCCCCGGGAGGCGTGCGGTGGCATCGGTGTATCCGAAGATCCCCTGCACGGCGGACGAGCCCTCCAGGAGGAGGGTGTAGCGCACCACCAGGAAGCGGATGGCCAGCAGGAAGAAGAAGGCGGCGGCCACGGAGGCCAGGTGGAGGCGGGTCACCGGATCCACCCGGAGCCTCCCCCCACTCCAGCGGAGCGAGCCCGTGGCGGCGTAGGCCGCCATGCAGAGGGCCAGCAGGAAAAAGGAGAGGACCAGGGCGAAGGTGACGGCGGCCGAGAGGGCCGGGAGGCGGAACAGGTAGAAGCCCAGATCCAGACCCAGGACGGGGTCCGGCACCCCCCACGTGGGACCGTGGAAGAGCAGGAGCGCCCCGGTTCCGGCCGTGTCGGGGACCGAGGCCGCAAACCAGAACCCCACCAGCACCGAGGCCACGGTGGCTCCAGCCACCAGAACCCCCCGGGGGACCTGCTCTGCAATCTCCAGGTCTCCAAATCGCCTGCGGATCTGGATCCCTCCCAGCGACCCCACCACCACCCGGAGGTTCAGCAGGACGAAGAGGGAGGTGACACCGGCGACGAAGGCCCTGATTCCCCACTCCCACGAGAACCGGGTCCAGTAGGCATCCAGGAAGCCCACCGAGCCATACCAGAGGACATCGACGTAGACCACCGCAGCGGCCCGCCCCAGGAGCAGTGCGGCTCCCAGGACGATGGCGGCCATGAGGAGGAATCTCCCTCCCCGGAGTCGGCGTGGTGCAGCTTCAGACATCGACCCCCTGCGTGCGCAGCCAATCCTCCACTTCGCCCCGGATGGCCTCCATCCGCCGGGTGGAGCGGGCCTCGTAGCGGGCCACCACCACAGGCTGCGTGTTCGAAGCCCGGAGAAGACCCCAGCCGTCCCCGAAGAGAATCCTCACCCCGTCCACATCGATGACCGGGTAGAGGGCGCGGAAGTGGGCCAGGGCACGCTCCACCAGGGAGAACTTGATCTCCTCGGCCACCTCGATCCGGATCTCGGGGGTGGAATGATAGCGGGGGAAGGCCGCCACACGCTCCGAGAGGGGAGGCCCGTCCCCGGCCAGGAGCTCCAGGAGACGGCAGGCGTCGTAGAGTGCATCGTCGAAGCCGAAGTACTCGTCGGCGAAACAGATGTGCCCCGAGAGCTCCCCTCCCAGCGGAGCCCCGGTCTCCCTCATCTTCTCCTTCATCAGCGAGTGCCCGGTCTTCCACATGATGGGCTCGCCCCCGGCGGCGGCGTAGACCTCCGGGAGCGCCTGGGAGCACTTCACATCGAAGATGAGCTTCTGCCCGGGCCCCCGTCTCCGGAGGATGTCCAGGCCGAAGAGGAGGAGGAGGAGGTCGCCCCGGACCACCGCCCCCGTCTCGTCCACCACTCCCAGGCGATCCGCGTCCCCATCGAACCCGATCCCCACTTCCGCTTCCTCCTCACGGACCAGGCGGATCATCTCCACCAGGTTCTCGTCCACTGTGGGGTCCGGGTGGTGATTGGGGAAGGTCCCGTCGGACTCGCAGAAGAGGGGGATGACCTGGCACCCCACTGCTTCCAGAAGGCGCACCGCCACCACCGCCCCCGTGCCGTTGCCGCAGTCCACCACCACCCGGACCGGCCGGGGGAGGGCAAAGCGTCCGGCGATGTCCGCCACGTAGGCATCCAGGATCTCCACCTCCTCCAGCGCCCCGGAGCCGGAGGCCAGGGTGCCGGCCAGGATCCACTCCCGTAGCTCCTGGATCCCGCCGCCCCACAGGGATCGACCCTGGAGAGTCATCTTGATCCCGTTCCACTCTGCCGGGTTGTGGGAGCCGGTGATCTGGACCCCGCCGTCGGCGCCCATGGTCTTCTCGGCCCAGTAGACCAGGGGGGTGGGGACCGTCCCCACGTGCACCACATCCACCCCTCCTCCCCGGAGCCCCTCCACCAGCGCTGCGGAGAGGGCTGGAGAGGAGGGGCGATTGTCGTGCCCCGTCACCACACGGGGGGTGCGATGTGGAATGAGCCTGCGGATGGCGGTGGCGTAGGCCCGCCCCACACTCCGGGCCAGCTCCGCGTCCAGGTCCTTCCCTACGATCCCCCGGATGTCGTACTCCCGGAAGACATGGCCAGGAACGTCCATGGGGGCCTCAGCGGTTCCCGTTGAGGAAGCCTGCACCCCCGAGGCCCACCACACTGTCCCGGGCCAGATCCAGCACCCCGGAGGGGAGGATTCCCAGGAGGAGGATCAGGCCGGCCGCGGCGAAGAGGGCAGCCCGGATCGGCAGGGGGACGAAGAAGGTCTCGTCGCCGGTCTCCGGGGACTCCCGCATCCACATGTACCAGGCCAGCCGCAGGTAGTACCAGTAGGACACCACCGTGGTGAGGACCAGGATGATGGAGAGGGTCCAGAGCCCTGCGTCCACGGCACCAAGCAGGAGGTAGAGCTTTCCAATGAAGCCCGCGGTCCCGGGGAATCCTGCCAGCGAGAGGAGGAAGATCGTGAAGAACACCCCCATGAGGGGGTGGCGCCAGCCGAAGCCGGCGTAGTCCTCGATCTGGAGCTTCTCCTCGCCGTGATTCGAGACGCTGATGAGGATGCCGAAGGCCCCCACCGTCATCAGGGTGTAGACCAGCAGGTAGAAGAGGAGGCCTGCCGCAGCGGTCTCGTTGGCCGCGGTGATGGCCACCAGGAGGTATCCGGCGTGGGCGATGCTGGAATAGGCCAGCATCCGCTTCACATTGGACTGCACCAGGGCGATGAGGTTGGCCACCACCATGGTCACCACCGCCAGCCACCAGAAGATGGGATACCAGGTGGCGTAGATCCCCTCGAGGCCGGTGACGAAGATCCGGAGGAGGGCGATGAAGGCCGCGGCCTTCACCGTGGAGGCCATGAAGGCAGTCACGGGTGAAGGGGCCCCCTCGTAGACGTCCGGGGTCCACATGTGGAAGGGGACGGCCGAGACCTTGAAGGCGAAGCCCACGATGAGGAGAGCCACCCCGATGACCAGGAGGGGGCTCTCCCCTGCCCCGGCCTCGATGGAGGCCGCGATCACCGTCAGGTTGGTGCTCCCGGCGGCGCCATAGATCAGGGCGATCCCGTAGAGGAGGAAGGCGGTGGCGAAGGCCCCCAGGAGGAAGTACTTGAGCCCCGCCTCGGCAGACCTGCGGTCCCGACGGTTGAAGGCCGTCAGGACGTAGGCCGAGATGGACATGACCTCGATTCCCAGGAAGACCACGATGAGGTCCCGGGTGCCGGCCATGAACATCATCCCGGCCGTGGCCAGGAGGAGGAGGGAGTAGAACTCCCCCACCTGGAACCGCTGCCGGGCCACATAGGTGAAGGAGACCAGGACCGTCAGCGCCGCCCCCACCAGGAAGATCCAGTTGGCGAAGAGTCGGAAGCCGTCCACGGCCACCATCCCGGCGTTTCCGATCTCGGTGACGCCGTACAGCCACCCGTTGGCCACCGCCGCCGCCAGGATCCCCCCCAGGGTGAGCCATCCCAGGTCCGTGGACGGAACCCGGTCGGTGCCGGGCCTGGTGGGCTTCCACACCCCGGCCACCAGCACGATCATGGCGAAGAGGCAGATCACCACCTCGGGGAGAAGGGCCCAGAGGTAGTCCACCTGTGACACGAAGTCGAGGGTCATGCCCGGTCAGTCCCCGTCACCGGCGATGGCGGGGGCCTCCACCTGGAGGTCCTCCCCGGCCACCACACCGTCGTCCACGCCGGCGCCGGACTCTCCGGCGCTCCGGCCCAGCTCGCCCACACCCAGCGCGCCCCGCGACTCCACCCGCTCGATCACCGCCTGGACACTGGGCTCCATCCGCTCCAGGACGGGCTTCGGATAGACCCCCAGGAGGATCATCAGGATCAGGAGGGGGGCCAACACCGTCATCTCCCGACGGGAGAGATCCTCCACCTTCCGGTTCTCCTCGTCGTCCAGGCGGTTGAAGAAGACCGTCTGTACCATGGGGAGCATGTAGAAGGCGGCGAAGATCACCCCGGTGGTGGCCAGTCCAGCCAGCACCGGGTGCCGCTCGAAGGTCCCCAGGAGCGCAAGGAATTCACCCACGAAGCCGCTGGTCCCCGGAAGGCCGATGGAGGCGAAGGCAGTGATCAGGAAGGCGGTGGCCAGGAGGGGCGCCACCCGGGCCAGCCCTCCGAACCGGGCGATCTCCCGGGTGTGCCGGCGCTCGTAGAGCATGCCCAGGAGGAGGAACAGGGCTCCGGTGGAGATCCCGTGGGAGATCATGACCACCAGTCCGCCCTGGATGCCGTTGGTGTTCAGGGCAAAGACGCCCATGACCACGAAGCCCATGTGGGCCACCGACGTGTAGGCCACCAGCTTCTTCGCATCGGGCTGTACCGCGGCCACCAGCGCGGCATAGATGATCCCGATGACCCCCACGCTGATCATCAACGTCACCACCGTGGGGTGGGACGAGGCTGCCGGGAAGAGGGGGAGGAGGAACCGGACGAAGCCGTAGGTCCCCATCTTCAGGAGGACGGCAGCCAGCACCACCGAGCCCGGGGTGGGAGCCTCCACGTGGGCGTCGGGGAGCCAGGTGTGGAACGGGAAGACCGGCACCTTGATGGCGAACGCCAGGGCGAAGGCCGAGAAGAGCCAGAGCTGCTGCCCCAGGGTGAGGGGCGCGTTCAGCAGGTCCATGTACAGGAAGGAGGGGATTCCCGTGGCGGACCGGGCCTGGACGTAGAGGTACAGGATCCCCACCAGCATCAGGAGGGAGCCGAAGGCGGTGTACAGGAAGAACTTCACCGCGGCATAGATCCGTCGCTCCCCTCCCCAGATCCCCACAATGAAGTACATGGGGACCAGCGTCAGCTCGAAGAAGACGTAGAAGAGGAAGAGGTCCATCGCCGAGAAGACCCCGATGATCCCCGTCTGGAGGAGGAGCATCAGGGCGTAGAACGGCTTCTCCCGCTTCGTGATGTAGTTGAAGGAGCCCAGGATGGCCACGGGCATGGTGAAGGTGCTGAGCAGGATCATGAAGAGGGAGATCCCGTCCACACCCACCGCATAGTGGACCCCCCATCCCTCAATCCAGGGGATCACCGTGTAGAGCTGGAAGTCCGGGCTGCCGGGAATGAAGGCCCACCAGAGCCCCAGGCTCAGGACGAAGAGTCCGCTGGTCCAGCCGAAGGCGATCCGTTTCGCCGAACCCTCTGCCGCCACCAGGACGTGACCCATGGCCACGAGGGGGAACCAGATGAGGACGTGGAGGATCCATCGGTCGTAGCCGATGCCCATGAGGAGGTCGGTCATCGTGCCGCTCCCGGGGCCGGCGCGCAGCCGACGCACCGCAGGTGGGTGGCGAAGATCATGGGAATCGTCATCAGAGCACCACCACGCCCAGGATCACCAGGACCCCGAACGCCAGGAGGAAGGCATACGTGTTGATCTGACCGGTGTGCGCCAGCGACCCGAACCAGCCCATGGCGCGGGCGACGTTCCCCACCATGTTCACGGTCCCGTCGATGATGACGTTGTCCACGATCCGCCAGAGGAACCGGGAGCCTGCCACAAGGGGCCGCACCACCACCCGGTCATACAGCTCGTCCACATACCACTTGTTGGCCAGGACCTGCCGGAAGCCGGTGGGCTCCGGATCGGCGGCGGCGGGGGTGACGGCACGCTTCCTCAGCACCGCCAGCGTCGTCACCACCACCACCAGCGCCAGGGTCGTGGAGATCAGGGCCCAGGCCAGTTCACCGCCACCCACAGGGGAGACGTAGGCATACCCGCCGAGATTGGAGTTCATGACCGCCTCGGCCCGCTCCGTCACCGGGTGGAGCCAGTCGTGGAGCCACTCGGACATGGGAAGGGCACCGAAGCCCCCCAGGAATGAGTTCCGTATGGCCTCCGGGACGTTGATCCACCCCCCGAAGACCGAGAGCAGGGCCAGGACCACCAGGGGGATGGTCATGATGGGGGGATTCTCGTGGAGGTGCTTCCGCTCCGTGTCCCCCATCCGGTTGGCCCCGTGGAAGGTGAGGACCATCAGACGGGTCATGTAGAAGGCGGTCAACACGGCCGCCACCAATGCCATGGCCCAGTACGCCGTGTAGAGCCCGGGGAACGGGGCGTTCTCCGCTCCCGCCCAGGCGCCGGCGTACCAGATGATCTCGTCCTTCGAGAAGAAGCCGGCGAAGGGCCAGATCCCGGCAATGGCCAATGTCCCCACCCACATGGTGATCCAGGTGATGGGGAGGAAGCGCCGCAGCCCCCCCATGTTCCGCATGTCCTGAGGATCGTCGTGGCTGTGGGTGGCGTGGTAGGCATGGTGCATCGCATGGATCACCGCACCCGAGCCCAGGAAGAGGAGGGCCTTGAAGAAGGCGTGGGTCATGAGGTGGAAGACCCCAGCCGCATACGCCCCCACCCCCACCCCCAGGAACATGTAGCCCAACTGGGAGACGGTGGAGTAGGCCAGGACCTTCTTGATGTCGTTCTGCGCCAGGGCGATGGTGGCGGCGAAGAGCGCCGTGAGCACCCCGATCCCCGCCACCGTGGCCGAGGACACCGGGGCCATGGCGAAGAGCACCGAGGAGCGGGCCACCATGTAGACGCCGGCCGTCACCATGGTGGCGGCGTGGATCAGCGCCGACACCGGGGTGGGCCCCGCCATGGCGTCCGGGAGCCAGATGTAGAGAGGAATCTGGGCGCTCTTCCCGGCGGCTCCCAGCAGCAGGAAGAGGGTGATGGCCGTCACCATCCCCCCGCCGTAGACCAGGCTGGTCTCCGCAGAGGCGAAGACCTCCGTGAAGGTCAGCGTGCCGAAGACCGTGAACATCAGGAACATGGCGATCATGAAGCCCACGTCGCCGATGCGGTTCACGATGAAGGCCTTCTTTCCGGCGTCCGCCTTCTCCCGGTCCTGGAACCAGTAGCCGATGAGGAGATAGGAGCAGAGCCCCACCCCCTCCCATCCCACGAACATCAGCGGGAAGCTGGCCCCGAGGACCAGGATCAGCATGAAGAAGACGAAGAGGTTCAGGTAGGCGAAGTACCGGGGGTAGGCCGGATCCTCCTTCATGTAGCCCACGCTGAACAGATGGATCAGGAACCCCACTCCGGTGATGACCAGGAGCATCACCATGGAGAGCTGATCCAACTGGAGCGCCGCCTCCACGGTGAAGGTCCCCGTCACGATCCAGGTGAAGTACCGGATCACCACCGGGTCGTGGAGATCCGCCCCCAGCATCCCGACGAAGTTGATCAGCGCCAGGATGAAGGCGATCCCCATGACCCCGGGGCCGATGATGCTGGGAAGGGTGTGGGTGGCAGGCTTCGACGAGGGGGCGTGCCCGTGGTCGTGGCCCCCGTCCCCGTGCCCCGCCCGGAGGGCATCCGCCGACCGCACCCCCGCCACCAGGGCGAGAAGGCCGTTGGCCAGGAACCCGAGAAGGGGGAGGAGCACGATGAGCCCGGGGAGGACCGGGTGGAAGTGCTCCGCGCCGCCGGCGGCCTCCTGAAGCATGGACGAGCCGGTCATCGTCATCCGGTCACCACTTCAGCAGGTTGAAGTTGTCCACGTTCACGGTCTCGTAGTGCCGGAA
>CAYQVI010000148.1:0-9413 GCA_964420725.1 uncultured Gemmatimonadaceae bacterium
CAGTGAACGGGCATCCCTGGGACCCATGGGGCGGGGCGAGCGGATCGTGGCTGTGATCTTCTTCCTCACCGCCATCTCCTGGGTGTTCCGGGCTCCCCTGGACCTGGGCTTCCTCAGCCTGCCGGGGCTGGCGACGCTCTTCCCGGGGATCCGGGATTCCACCATCGCCATGGCGGCGGCGGTGGCTCTCTTCCTGATTCCCGTCTACCCCTCGAAGGGGGTCCAGGCCATCACCTGGAGGGACACGGACCAGGTGCCGTGGGGGGTGCTCCTGTTGTTCGGGGGCGGCCTGTCGCTGGCGCTGGCCATGGACCGGTCTGGCCTGGCGGGGTGGATCGGGCAGGGTGTGGTGGGGCTGGAGGGGGTCAGCCTCCTGGTCCTGGTCGCCGCGGTGGCGACGCTCTTCATCTTCCTGACGGAGATCACCTCCAACACCGCCACCTCCACCATGGCCATGCCCCTCATGGTGGGTGTGGCCGCCGCCCTTGGTACGGATGCCGTGACCCTCATGGCCACTGCGGCCATGGCGTCATCCATGGCTTTCATGCTCCCTGTGGCCACCCCCCCCAACGCCATCGTCTTCGGCGCCGAGCGGATGACCATCCAGCAGATGGCCCGGGCGGGGTTCTTCATGAACCTCATCTCCATCGTCATGGTGACGGTGTTCGTCTTCACCATTGTGCCCCGGGTCTTCGGGGACTGAGGCCGGCGGGGGCGAGGACGGAGGAGGCGGGGGGCCGGTCCCGGCAGGCCCGGGCCGTCCCCCTCCGGATCTGCCGGGCCCCCTGGACGTCACGGGATACCCGCGGGCAACCCCCCGGGGCAGGGACATCGTCCATGTCACGGACAACTGCTCCCCTTTCCCCTCCCCTCAGGATGATTCCGTGAAGCCGCTCGCCCCCCGCCTCTTTCCCCTCCTGCTCACGGTCCTGCTCCTGGCCGCCTGCGGAGGGGATGCCGGCAACGCCCCCCCGGCAGGGGGAGTGGCCGGACTGGACGCCCCGGACTTCCCCCTCTCCCTGGAAGCCCCCACCCTCTTCCAACTGGGTGGCTTCGATGCCCAGGGGTGGGAGCAGTTCGGGGAGCTGGGTCCCGCCGGATTCGACGGGGCCGGAAATCTCTATCTCCTGGATCGACAGGCCAGCCGGGTGACGGTGGTGGATTCCACCGGCGCCCTGGTCCGGAGCTTCGGCCGGCAGGGGAATGGGCCGGGTGAGCTGGCGTCCCCCATGGGGATGGCGGTCTTCCCCGAGGGGCAGGTGGTGATCAGCGACCTGGGGAACCGGGGCTTCGTGGTGTTCGATGCCGAGGGTGCCTTCCTCCGGCTGGTTCCCTTCCAGCAGACCCAGTTCGCCACCACCATCGCCCCGCTCCCCTCGGGGGACGTCTACCAGGCGGGAGGAGGGGTGCGGATCTCGATGGGAGGCCCGGGAGGCGCTCCCGCCCCACCCACCTCCAGGCCGGTGGTGCGCTACTCCCTGACCGACGCCTCGGTGGACACCCTCTGGAACGGCTGGATGATGCCTCCGCCCGACGCTCCGGATGGTCCTCCCATCACCCTCCCGGGGAGCGGGGGCGGAAGCATCACCATCAGCGCAATGCCTCCCCTCCGGGCCTTCGAGGCCCCCCTCCTGGCGAGCCCCCTCCCCGACGGGGCCCTGGTGGTGGTGGACTCGGTGGGGTATGCGGTGAAGGTGGTGCGGGGGGGCATCCTGGAGCAGGTGCTGGGACGACCGGTGCCGCCTGTGGCGGTGACCCCTGCCATCGAGGCCGCGGAGCAGGAGCGCCGCCTGGCCGCCCTGGAGGATGGGTCCAGCCAGATGCAGGTCCTGGTCCGGGGCCCCGGGGGCGCAGGGGGTTCCGTGGACGCCTCGGCCATGGAGCGGACCCGGATCGAGGGGATGGTCTTCGCCGCCGAGATCCCTGTGGTGGCGGGGCTGGCCACCGATCCCCAGGGGCGGGTCTGGGTCCAGCGCGCCGGCTCCGCGCCCGGTGCGGAAGGGCCCACGGACATCATCACCCTGGAGGGGGAGTACCTGGGGACGATCCCGCCCGAGGGGGTGCGGATTCCCACCGCCTTCGGTCCGGACGGGCTGATGGCGTACCTCAGCCGGGACGAGTTCGACGTGTCGGTGGTGGAGGTGCGGCGGCTTCCGGCGGCGTGGGTGTCGGGGAACTGAGGGGGAGCCGGCTCCAGCCGGTGGCCTGAGGGCACAGGAAGGGCCGCCCCCCGGTGGAAGGCGGCCCCCTGGTCATCCCTCCGTGAGCCGGAGCGATCACCCTTCGATCGCCCCCGACTCCGGAGACATCAGCGCCCGGCGGTGCGGCTGAAGGTGGGGGCTTCGATCCCCGCCCGGTCCAGCCGCGCCAGGATCTCCCCCCGGCTGGACTCCCCGAAGGCCGGAGCCCCCGCCAGGAGCCCCGCCCGGAGGGCCAGGACCTCCGCCTGCTCCCGGCGACCATCCCGTGCCGCCAGCCAGGCCGCGTCCATCAGGTAGTTGGCCGCGGCCACGATGTCCCCGGCAGAGAGTGCGTGGGCGGCGGCGTTCTCCATGTCCCGCATCGCCTGGTTGTGGTCCTGCAGGTAGTAGGAGAGGCGTCCTGCCATGGCGAAGTTCTCCACCGCCACCGGATCGCCGGTGGCCCGGAGGTTGGCCGCCCTCCGGAAGTTCCACGCCGCCCGCTCCCACCGGGCCCTGGACTCCATCTGCTCATGGGCCTCCGCCTCATGGGACCGGGCCTTCTCCAACTCGCCGCTCAGTCTCATGGACTGGGCCTCTCCGGCACCGGGAATCGCCATCAGGGCCGCCACCGCGAACACCACCACCGCCGTCCGTCGGCCCGTCTTCCGCTTCGTCGTCATGGTTCCTGCTCCTCGTTCTATATCCACCCAACCCCAGGGGGCCACGCTCTGCGGCATCCCCGGAACACCGGCCCTCCGGTGTCCAGACCCCACTACGAAGGTCTACATGGAATGATTCATCACGGGGGACGAGGGTTGCACCGGAAGGGGTGCGGAAGGAGGGCGCCGGCCCCGTCAGAAGTAGAGCTGGCTCCGGAGGAAGAAGCGAAGTCCCTCGTCCGGGAGTTCGTCCCTGTCATCCAGGGGGATGAAGAGGTTGGCCATGAAGCGGAGCTCCCGTGTGGGGCGGTGACTCACCCCCGCCACAAGCTGGCGGGAGTCCGGCGCATCCACCCCCCCGGGGTTGAGGGCGTCCAGTCGGAGGAGGACCTCGGTGTCGGCGCCGGGGCGCCCTCCCACCGTGACATGCCCTCCCCGGGGGTCCTCCCCCTCCAGCGTCCGGGTCCACCCCCGGGTCCACTCGGCGGTAAGGAGGAGGGGTCCCCGGACCAGGCGGACATCCGCCGACACAAGCCGCTCCACCGCCTGGTACCTTCGCTCCATCCCCTCGCCGATGAAGCGCTCCGGGTCGCCGTTCGCCGCCAGCGAGCCCCCCACCCGGAGGGAGTCTCCTCCTTCTCCGATGCGCATCAGGTCCATCCGCAGCACCCCCATGAGCCCCCTCTCCCCCTCTCCGTCCAGTCCTCCGTCGCCATTCAGCAGCGCTCCCTGGAGGGTCAGGGGAGCACCCTCCCAGCGGAGCAGCACCCCTGCATCCCGCCCCCGGACCAGGGTACGCACCACCCGGGAGCGGGAGACGAAGTCCAGGTTGCGCCTGCTTGCGATGTACTCGCCGGTGAGGGGCGGCTTGAAGAGACCCACATCCACCTCGAAGCCCCGGGGAAGCCCCTGCCTCACCACAACGTCCAGGAGGCTCCCGAATTCGGTGGTGAGCCTCCAGGAGAGGTCCCGGGGGAGGGTGCCGAAGAATCGGATCCGGGCGTTGTCCACCCGGAAGCCGCCGGCCTCTCCCTCCGCAGGATCCTGGATGGCGACAGCGGTGAGCTGAATCTGGGTCCCCACCCCCAGGGTGACGCCCTCCGGGAGCGTGAGACGGCCGGGGGGCGGAGGCAGCGTATCCCCCGGGGGAAGCTCCTGGGACAGGAGCCCACCGGGGAGAGCGACTGCGGCCAGGAGGAAGGCGAGCAGAATGGGGCGGCCAGGCCGACACCCGGAGGCACAGAGGGATGACATGGACCCAGGTCAAGGTGCCGTCACAGAAGGATCACACAACCGTTACAATCTAAAGGGGGGGGAAAGAGGGGAAGGGGCCAGGCGGCGAGAATGGGGCGGGAGCCCGGGTGCTGCCTTCGGGGATCAGCGCCCGGGACCGTCCCGTAGTTCCAGGAGCGCCCTGCGGATCTGCACCCGGACCATGGCCCGGCGCCACTCCGGGTCCACCGTGATGTTGTCCAGGGGGCGGCACTGCTCCCAGGCACGCTCCGCCAGCGCCTCCACCACGTCGTCGCTGAAGGGCTCCCCGGCGGCCAACTCCCCCCACCCGGTGAGCTCCTTCGGACGGGACCCCAGCGCCGTCACCACGCCGGAGGCGTCACGGAGGCGTCCGTCCTCCCCCACCTCCACCGCCACCGCCACGGTGAGCAGGGGATAGTCGATGGCCTTCCGCTGCCGGAGCTTCCGGTATCCCACCCGGACCCCGGGGCGGGGCGGGGGGATGAGGATCCGCACCAGGATCTCGTCGGGCTCCCGACGGGTGTTGACGATCCCGTCCGGGAGGAAGAAGTCCGCCACAGGCACCCGCCGGGTCCCCGCCGGACCGGAGAGCTCCACCTCCGCCCCCAGGAGCATCAGCACCGGCGGGGTGTCGGCGGAGTGGGCCGCCACGCACTTCTTTCCCACCTTCGTGACGTGGCAGACGGTGCCGTCCTTCTTCAGACAGTAGCCCAGGGCGTCCCGCCAGAACCGGGTCTGGTTGTAGTAGGTGCACCGGGTGTCCAGGGCCAGGTTCCCCCCCAGCGTCCCCATGGCCCGGAGCTGGGGCCCCGCCACATGCCCCGCGGCCTCCGCAAGCGCCGGATAGTGCTGTCTGACAAGGGGATGACTCGATACGGCGTGGAGGGTCTCCCCCGCTCCGATGACGAAGGACCCACCCTCCCCGTCCACCCCGGGGAGACTCCCCTCCCGGATCCCCTTCAGCTCCGGAACCCCCTTCAGCGCCACCAGGTGGGACGGGGTGAAGAGGCCGTGCTTCATGTTGGGGAGGAGGTCCGTCCCCCCCGCCACCACCATGGCCTGCTCCCCGTATCCCCCCAGGAGGGAGATCGCCCGGTCCAGGGAGCGGGGGCGGTGGTACTGGAAGGGGGGGAGTCTCAGCACCGGAGCCCACCTCGACAGGGGGCCGATCCCGGCGAGGTGGGGGAGGCGATCATGGCTCCACCGGCCGGGCCACCAGGATCCCGTCCTGCGCCCGGATCCCCCGGAGCCGCTCCCCCAGGGGGCGGGGCGACACCTCCACCGAGTCCCCCACCAGCGGGGCGTGGAGGAGGTGCAGCTCGCCCCCCTCCCACACGGCGATCCCGGTGTGGGCCACGTCCAGCCCGTCCAGGATGCTCTTGGCGGCGATGATGTCCCCGTTCCGGATCCCGACCTCCCCGGGGTCGTTCCCCCCGGCAGCGGCCTGCTCCACCTGGTCCTGGGGGATGTACCAGCGCGGCGCGGTGAGCCCCAGCTCCAGGGCGCGGATGGACTCCAGCACCGCAGGGTCCTCCGCCACCTGGCGATAGGCGTCCGGATGGTCGGACATGAAGGTGAGGGGGCGGGTGTCCTCCCGGGCTCCGCTGAGCCCCGGGGTGACCAGGCGGATCACACCCCGCTCATCGTTCCTGCTCAGCCACTCGGAGAAGTAGTGGAGCCGGCTGGCGTACCCCTCCGGTAGGCCCTCCCGGTACCGGAGGAGCGCCAACCGCTCCCGGTACGCCCGGGCCAGGGTGTCCCGGTCGTCCACAAGGGCATCGGAGGCGGTCCGCACCAGGTGGGCCAGCACCAGGGCGTTCTCCACGAAGGTGACGCAGTCCAGCGTCCGGAGGTTCACCGCCAGCCGCTCCGGCCCTGGAAGCTCCAGCGTCCCCGGCTCGTAGGGGGTCCCCACGAAGGAGAGCCCCACCGCCACCACCAGATCCCCAATGGGGCGGTCCGTCGGCCCCTGGTCCCGGATCCGGCGCACCGTCTCCTGCACGATCTCCCAGTCCCGCTCGGTGGCCTCGAAGGGGATCTCCGGCCCGGTCCGGGGGGGGAGGGCGTCCCCGCCGGGAGCCGGGGGCGACGCCTCGGCGCTCCGGGGGGGATCCACCGGAACGAGGCTGGACACACGCCCGGCCAGGAGCCCCCACGCCACCAGGGCTCCCACCGCCGCCGTGCTCAACCAGATGGTCACGTCCCGTCCCCTCATGTGTCTCCCGTCCTGTCCTTCCGTGGGATGCGCCTCAATCGATGGGCTTGAGCCCCGCCGTGATCTCCCGCCGCCGGGCCTCCAGGAAGGGGGGGAGCGCCAGCTCCTCCCCCAGGGTGGCGGGGTCCTCGTCCACGGCGAAGCCGGGGCCGTCGGTGGCCAGTTCGAACAGGATCCCGTTGGGCTCCCGGAAGTAGAGGCTCCGGAAGTAGTAGCGGTCCACCTTCCCGCTGTTGGGCACCCCCAGCCGGTTCAGCTCCGCCGCCCAGGCATCGTACTCTTCGTCCCGGATCCGGAAGGCCACATGGTGCACCCCTCCCGCCCCCGGCCGCGTGACGGGGAGGTGGGGCTCCACCGCCACATGGAGCTCCGCGTGGGGGCCCTCCCCGTCCATGGTGTACACCAGGGTGTCGGCTTCCGCCCCCTCCCCGTTGGCCGCTGTGTAGCGGCGCACCGCCTTCATCCCCAGCGCCGCCACCAGCACCCGGTCGGTGGGGTCGGGGGCGGGGACGCTCAGCAGGATGGGGCCCAGCCCACGGATCTGGTGCTCCGCCGGGACGGGGCTCGCGTCCCAGGGGGTGGGCGGGTCCCCGGTGCCCTCGTCGGCCACCAGCCCCAGCCGCTGCCCCTCCGGATCCTGGAAGAGGAGCGTGGCCCGGCCGTCCCGCTCCTCCACCTCCCCGGCGGCCACACCCTGCTCCCCCAGCCGCCCCCTCCACCACTCCACCGACCCCCGGTTCCGGACCCGGAGGAAGGTCCGGGCGATGGAGTGGGTCCCCCGGCGCTCGGGACCCACCGCCCAGTCGAAGAAGGTGATGTCCGTGCCCGGGGTCCCCACCCCGTCCGCGTAGAAGAGGTGGTAGGCACTGACATCGTCCTGGTTCACGCTGCGCTTCACCAGCCGCATCCCCAGGACGCCCGTGTAGAACCGGTGGTTCTCCCGGATGCGGGCGGACACGGCGGTGAGGTGGTGGATGCCATGGACCTTCATCGAATCAGTCTCCGACCTGTGCAGGGGTGTCGTCCACGGGAGCGAAACGGGGGTGGGCTCCGGGGCCCCCGGGCTTCCCCAGGGTCCCTTCCCGTCGGGCCTCCTCCACCGCCCGCCACACCGCCGGGGGGGAGAAGGGGAGCCGGTTCATCCGCACGCCCACCGCGTCGTGGATGGCGTTGGCGATGGCTGGGATCGACGGGTGGAGGGGGCCCTCCCCGGCCTCCTTCGCCCCGTACGGTCCCTCGGGATCGATGGACTCCACGATGAGGGACTGGAGTTCCGGGGTGTCCAGCGAGGTGGGGATCCGGTAGTCCAGGAGCGACGGCCCGTGGTGGAGCCCCTCCCGTCCCTGGTCGCCGTCCTTGAAGAGCTGCGCCTCCATGAGCGCCTCCCCGAAGCCCATGTAGGCGGACCCCTCCATCTGCCCCTCCACCAGCACCGGGTTCAGCGCCCGCCCGCAGTCGTGGGCGATCCAGATCTTCACCACCTCCACCACCCCCGTCTCCACGTCCACATCCACCTCGGCCACATGGGCCGTGAACGAATACGCGGGGGACGCGCCGATGGTCCCCCCCCGGTACTCGCCGTGGACGTCCTTGGGGGTGTTGTACCAGCCGGTGGCCCCCAGCGTGCCGTGGTCCGTCTCTGCCCACTGGAAGGCCTGGCGGATGGGGACCTTCCGATCCGTGTCGGGAACATGGAACGCCCACCCCCCCGCCAGTTGCACCTCTCCGGGCTTGCACTCCCACCGCTGCGCCACCGATTCCTGCACCAGCCGCCTCAGCTTCCGGGCGGCATCGATGGTGGCATTCCCCAGCATGAAGGTCACCCGGGAGGAGTACGCCCCCAGATCCACCGGGGTGAAGTCGGTGTCGGCAGCCTGCACCCGCACATACTCCAGCGGCACCCCCAGCTCCTCGGCGGTGATGTACGCCACCATGGAGTCGGTCCCCTGCCCGATCTCGGAGGCGCCGCTGAACACCGCCACCCGCCCCGATCGATCCACCTGGAGCTGCACGGCGGATTGCGGCATCTCGTTGGGATAGATGGGATAGTTGGTCCCGGAGATGTAGCAGGACCCCGCAACCCCCAGTCCCCGGCCGAAGGGGAGCTTTCGCCACCGCTCCTTCCAGCCGCTGGACCGCTCCACCGCGTCCAGGCACTCCAGGAAACCGTTGGAGGTGACTCTCAGACCGTTCACGGTACGGGTGTTCTCACCGATGGAGTTCCGGCGACGCAACTCCATGGGATCCATGGTGATGGCCTCGGCCATCCGGTCGAGTTGCACCTCGAAGGCGAAGCGGGGCTGCACGGATCCATGCCCCCGCTTGGGGCCGCACGCCGGCTTGTTGGTGTAGACCCGGGTGGAGTCGAAGCGGTACGAGGGCATGGCGTAGGGCGCCGTCAGGAGCTGCCCCGAGTAGTACGTGGTCACCAGCCCGAAGGAGGCGTAGGCGCCTCCGTCCAGGAGGATCCGGGCGTCCACCCCGGTGAGCATCCCGTCCCGGGTGACCCCCGTCCGGTAGTGCATGTGGAAGGGGTGCCGCCCCCGGTGGCTGTAGAAGACCTCCTCCCGGGTGTAGAGGATCTTCACCGGTCGCCCCGTCCGCATGGCCAGCGCCGCTACGCAGAACTCCAGATCGAAGGGCTCCGACTTTCCGCCGAACGCCCCCCCCACCGGCGGCTGGATCACCCGGACCCGGGCGGGGTCCAGCCCCAGCACCCGGGAGAGCTCCCGGTGCAGGTAGTGGGGGACCTGGGTGGAGGACCAGACGGTGAGTTTCCCCCGGGGTACGGGGCGGGCGGGGGGCTCACCGGCCCGGTGGTCGGCGGAATCCTGCGTGTGCCCCGGGGCCTCCAGGGGAAGCGGCTCCAGGGGAGCGCCCACATCGCCCTCGCCGGTCCCGCCGGGGAGCCCGTCCCCCTCCCAGAGCCCGATGGCGCAGTGGGGTTCGATGGGGGCGTGGGTCGTCCCCTCGAAGAGGTAGTCCCCCTCCACCACAACGTCGGCCTGTACCAGCGCCTCCTCCACGTCCCCGAATTCCAGCTTCACCTTCTTGGTGATGTTCCCGTTCCACCCGGGCTTCTTCGCGTCGTGGATGAAGGGG
>CAYQVI010000149.1:0-9406 GCA_964420725.1 uncultured Gemmatimonadaceae bacterium
CTGGACGGTGCTGGAGGGGGAGATCCGGGAGCCCGAGGTCTTCCACCAGGCCGGGGGAGCATCCACCACCCGGGAACTGCTGGACCGGATGGCTGCCCGGTACATGGCCCCGGCCCAGAACATGCTGGCGGCGGACCGGGAGGGGACCATCGGGATCCGGGCCACGGGGTGGTACCCCATCCGCCCGGAGAATGGTGTGGGGAATCTGCTCCGGGACGGCACCACCCGGGAGAGCGACTGGACGGGACGCTGGGCGGTGGAGGAGTATCCCCAGTCGTTCTCCCCCGAGCAGGGCTTCCTGTCGTCGGCGAACCAGCAGCCCATGGATCCCCTGGAGGAACCCCGGTACATGGGGGCCGACTGGGAGCGTCCCTGGCGGGCCATCCGGATCAACACCCTGCTCCGGAACAACCCCTTCGCCACGGCGGAGGACATGCGGGCCTACCAGACGGATCCCGGAAGTGCCCGGGCGGACCTCTTCGTCCCCGCCTTCCTGGCGGCGGTGGGGGCCAACACCGCCGAGGCCCCGGACTCCGCTCCGGAGGGGCCGTCGGACTCCGTGGCAGCCGCGGCAACGCCTCCCGGCACCCCGGCCCCCTCCACCTCCCTTCGGGCGGCCACGGCGCTCCTGGCGGAATGGGACCGCACCTACCGGGTGGACCGGGAGGGACCGCTCCTCTTCGAGGAGGCCATGTCAAGGCTGGCCAGGCTCCTCTGGGACGAGTTCCGACCCGGAGACGCTGCAGCCGACGAGAACCTCCCGACTCCCCGCCCCACCGACATGATGACCGCCGTGCTTCTGGAGGATCCGGAGAGCCCCTGGTGGGACCTGGCGGAGACTCCGGAGGTGGAGAACCGGGACGTGCTCCTGGCCCGGGCGCTGGAGGAGGCCTGGGACAGGCTCGTCTCCCAGCACGGAACTCCGGAAGGACGCACCTGGCACTGGGGAGAGCACCGCACGGCCTCCATCCACCACCTTCTCCGAATCCCCTCCCTGGGGCGGGTGGGGATCCCCATGCAGGGGGGGCCCGGCACCCTGAACCCTGCCAGCGACCCGGGAACCCATGGGGCGAGTTGGCGGATGGTGGTGGAGCTGGGGGATGAGATCACCGCCCGGGCCATCTACCCCGGGGGGCAGTCCGGTCACCCCCTGAGCCGCCGCTACGACGACCGGCTCAATACCTGGGCCGCCGGGCGGCTGGACACGCTCCGGGTTCCCGCGTCCCCGGGGGAGGTCCCCGACACCTGGCGTCGGGGCCGCCTCCTCCTCTCTCCCGGGGAGGGGTGACATGCGGGGAATCCAGCTCCTCCCGGTGGGACTCCTGGTGGCGGTGGGCACCTGGCTCTTCGGCTGGTGGGCCGTGCCGCTGGTGGGCTTCGTCCACGCGCTGGTGTGGCGGGGGCGGCCCGGGGTCATGATGGAGGCGGGGCTGGGGGGGATGCTGGGGTGGGGGTGGCTCATGGCGCTCCAGGGGATGCACCCGGCCTTCCCCCGCCTGGCGGAGCTGCTGGAGGGGATCTTCCCGGTCCCGTCCGCCGTGCTGATGGGGGCCTCGCTCCTCTTCGCAGGGCTGCTGGCCGGGGCGGCCGCGGGGGTGGTGCCCTCCTCCCCGCGGCCGCCTGTGGGGGTCCTCACCCCGCAGGGCATCCTGCCGGACCGGGGTCGGGATCCCCGGGGCGCGTGAGGAGGAGCAACCGCCTCCCCGCTGCCGCCGGACAGACCTCCAGGGACAGGGTCTCCACCGTTCCATAGAAGTCGGTGAGGAGGACCTCTCCGCTCCCCAGGTTGGTGGCGATCAGGAGCACCGTCCCCTCTTCGCCGGGATCCGCTACCCGCACCAACGGCCCTGAGGAAACCTCGAGATCCCATTCCACGACGTTGCCCCATGTGTCGAGCACCTGCAGCGAATCCCGGCCCAGGGCCAGCGTGTCGACGGACTGGACCGTCTCCCCCGGCTCGATCCACAGGGCCTCTGCCCGTCCGGGCCGCGCCGCGGCGCCAACCGAATCCTCCAGCAGGAGCCCTCCTCCCGGGTCCAGCACAGCGATCCGCAGTTCACACCGTCCAACCAGCTCTCCCAGCGTCCAGTTGAACCGGCCTTCTCCTCGGGAGTCGGTTCGCAACTCCTGAGGCATCACCGATCCGCAGAATTCTCCGATCACCCTGCCCCGCACCCGGATCTCCGATACCGGCGTGGGATCCCCCGGGCTCACCGTGGTGCGCACGGTGATGGGGGGAAGGGTGGCGAATACAGAGTCCACCAGTTCCCCCGGCCGCTCGATGACCAGCCTCACATCGGCGGGATCCACCACCACCGGCGGGTCCGAGGGGGATTCGGCGCACGCGATGGCGAGAAGAGCCCCGCACAAGAGCCCCAGCAAAGCAGCAACCCGCATGGGAGTCAACGGCTCCGGAGGGTTTCCAGCTCCACCCGGAGCTGCCGGGACAGCCCCCGGGCCCAGGCCTGGAACTCACCCGATGCCGGGAGGGCCTGCCAGTCCCCCTCCCCCACCCGCACCCGGTTCTCGGTCATGAAGTTCATCGTGAACATCCGACCGCCCGCCGTGGCCCCCATCCGCTCTCGCCCCCGGACGATGACCCGGCTCTCCACCTGCGTAATCCCCTGCGTCCGTTCATCCTCGAAGATGGCCCGGGGGCGCCAATCGGTCTCATACAGCATTGTGGGCGGCCCCTCCTGCCGGATCAGGGTGAATTGATTTCGCCGAAGGTACTCGGGAACCTTCTGGGCCACATCCTCGGGGGCAAAGGTGCCAAGTTCGTCCGTCACCGAAGGGGCGGATCCCCCTCCTCCTCCGCCGGAGGCGCAGGCGGTCAGGATCAGGACCGCCACCAGGGCTGTCGCGGCTTTCTTCCAGTCATGCATGGTGGTTCACTCCTGCCGGGGCCGTGCTCATCCCGGCATCACTCGTGGACAGGGGTGGCGAGAGGACGGAGGACCGACCACCCACACACAGCTGGATGGCCGGCCCTCCGCACGTCCTGCTGATTCCGGAATCACCCCAAAGGGCTGTCCGATAATCGGCTCCTACTGCGCAGCGCCGGGCCGACCCACTCCCCCCCAGGTGTAGATCGGGAGCCCCAGAGTCTCGAGTTCCCGGGCCGGGATCGGGAAATGTATGAAGGTGCCCGGGCTCAGGCGCCCGATCCCCCGGCTGTCGATGTAGGCCCGGAGCGCATCCGTACCCACACCCTCGATCATCCGCTCATAGTAGATGGCGTCCAGGAGGGAGGCGCAGTTCACGCCATCCATCCGGGGCACGCAGTCCGCCGATGCGGGGACACCTTCGGCGGTGAGGGGGGGAAGCTCCCCGTTGGCCGTCCGGGTGCGGTTGGCCAGATCAGCCGCAGCCGACCGCTGGCCCTGGAAGTACAGGGCCTCCGCCCGGAGCAGGTCCATCTCCGACATGGGAATCAAGGAGTGGACCCGGCTGTCGTACCCTCCCCTCAACCCCCAGCGCCAGAACTGGTAGGACGAGAAATGGTACAGCCCCCGCTCCGCCCGGAAGATGTCATTGGACTGGTAGCGGTAGTACTTGCCGTTTGAATCCGGAGTCTCACCGGTGATGCGCCGATCCGGCGTGGTGATGAGGAACTTCGTCTTCTCCGCATCGGACCAGTCCCGGGCCAGCCAGGTGGCGTAGTTCCCCGAGACGTCTGCAGGACCGATGAGCTTGTGGTCCCCCCGGCCGGCAAAGGTGCCGGTGTTGGAGAACCGGAATAGGTAGGAGGAGGTGAGCACCCCTGAGGTCAGGGTGACGGTGTGGTCCTCCGTGATGCCCCGGTCCAGGTGGAACAGCACCTCGTCCCAGTTCAACGCAGCCCGCTCCTCGGGCGTCCTGGCGGAGTAGACAAGGAGCCGGGCGGCGTAGGTATGGGCAAGCTGTGCAAGGAGTTGCGCCGACACAGGCGTGCCGGGAATCACATCCTCGATGACCCAGGACTGTCCCTGGGCCAGCTGGGCCGCCTCCTCCAGATTCTCGATGGCGGCAGCCAGAACCTCCGGGTGGGGCCTGAGTTCGAGATCCGCCAGGTCCTCGGCGGAGGTGTTCTCGTCGGCCACGAACCCCTGATCGAAGAGGAGGCCGATGTGTCCCAGGGACAGCCCCTGCATCAGCTTGGCGAAGGCCACGGTCTGCTGTGTCCGATCCTCATCGCCAATGATCACCTCAAGTCCGTCGTTGATGACGATCAGCGCCTCATTGGCGTTCGACAGGACGGAATACCAGTCGTACCACTGGAACCGGGCGATCTCGTGGGACGACGCCTGGGAATTGTTGTTGAAGGTCACCCGGGGCTCAGACGAGAGCTCGAGAGCGGCGTTGTTCGCGTAGGTGACGCTGTGCTCATCCGCAATGGTGGGCATGGAGTTGACGGAACTCCCGGATGTATGCACGCGGCCCCAGTACGTCCTCCACGAACCCAGCACGAGAGTTTCCACGTCTCCGGGGTTCTGGATGGCCAGCTCCCGGTCCGGATTGTTGGTATTGGGAACACTCAACTCCATGCACCCCGCAAGGAGAAGAACTCCCGGTGCCAGGACAAGTGTCCTCAGGGTCGATCGATTCATGGTCATCCTCCGGCGCACCGGTCAGAAGGTGAGCGACACGGTCGCCGCGAAGTTGCGCAGATTGGGATAGACCCCCGTCCCGTCATACCGCTGAAGGACGGAGCCCACCTCGGGGTCATATCCGGAGTAGTTGGTCCAGGTGAACAGGTTGCGGCCGGTGATCCCGATGGAGGCCTGGCTCAGCCCCAGGCGGGACAGCCCCAGGGCATCCAGTTCAGCCTGCCGTAACCGATAGTTCACGGAGATGGCCCGGAGCTTCAGATAGCTGGCGTCCTCCACGAAGGCCGCTGTGTTGTTGTTGGCGTTGTAGATGGCCTGGTAGTAGGAGATGGGCTTCTTCAACTCGTCCGGCTTCCCGGCCTGATCCAGGTCGGCGTGCCGGAACCACTGGTACATCCGCTGGCGGGTGTTGTTGTAGGTGTTCCCGCCGATCTGGGCATGGAGGTGGGTGTGGATGTCGATCCCCCTCCAGCGGACGTTGTTGAGGAAGCCGATCTGGACGTCGGGCTCCGACTGACCGATCTGACGGGATTCGCTCACCCCGCTGTCCCAGTCCCGCTCGATGAAGGGGGTGCCCCACTGGAGGGGAATCCCCTCGATGGCGGTGGAGGTGCCCCAGAGCTCCTTCGCGATGCCGTCGCGGAAGGTATTCCCCTCTCCCACCCACACCACGTAGCCGTCGTCGTTCACCGCGAACTCGTTGCGACGCTCGAGCAGGAACCCAGGAAGCTGGTCGAAGCTCCGCACGTGCTGCTCTCCCCACATCTCCCCGAGACCGGCACCCTCGCAGATGCTGCGGAGTCCACTGAAGAAGCAGGCGCGGTCGAACTCCAGGATCTTTGAACGGGAGCGGTCCGCCACCAGCGTCGCGCTCCAGGAGAAATCCGGCGTGTTCACAAGCTGGGCTTCCAGCGTGAGCTCGTATGTGGTGCCCTCCTGGATTCCGGCGTTCCGCCACTGGGACGGATAGCCGGTCACGGCGGGGAGCGGGGCCTGGATGATCTGATCCACCGTCTCCTGCGTGATGTAGCTAAACTGCACCGAGTACCGGTCGTTGATGATGAAGTCCACACCCACGTCGTACTCGGTGGTCTGCTCGGGCCGGAGGTTCCGGTTCCCCAGCGTCCCCTTGGACACCGCACCGGTGGTGCCGCTCACCGAGAAGGTCTCGTACTGGTCGGCGAACTCCGGGCGCCCCCCGGCCGTCCCCACCGCAGCCCGGAGCTTGAACTCCGTTAGCGCCTCGAAGGGCCACCAAGCCTCCTCTGCCATCCGGTACGAGGCGGCCGCGCGGTAGTAGGTGTTCCACCGGGCGTCCGGACCGAACAGCGAACTCCCATCCCGGCGCACCAGAAGGGACGCGATGTAGCGGGAGTCGTAGTCCAGCCCCATGTCTCCGAGGAACCCCTGGGAGCGGATCTCCCGGAGCTGTGAGCCCACCGAACGGGTGGCGGCGATATCGAGGTCCGGTACACCGCCCACGAAGAAGTCCGATCCCTCCGCGTCCACTCGCTCGAACTTCTCCCGCTCGAACAGGGAGCGCCCCGTGACCCGCACGTTCAGGGACCCCAGGTCCTGGGAGAGGGTGGCGTCCACCGACCCGTTCATGGTGGTGGTGTTGTCATTGCGCTTGAAGAGCGAGCCGTCCGATACGGTTTCGGCCGTGAGGGAGGTCAGGGTCCCCTTGGGCACGTAGGTCTGGTCGTGCAGGTCGGAGCGGTCGTAGGAGAACTGACCGCCCACCCGGAACCAGGTGAACGGGGTGAAGCGGGTATCGATGCTGGCCAGAGTCCGGGCCCGGCGGTCCACATCGTCCCGGGAGGTCTGCCGCCAGATGGGGTTCTCCAGCGTCACCGAAGGGTCCGGCTGCTGCAGGTAGTTCCCGTCGGGCCCCCGGATTCCCAGGTTGACGGACGGGTCGTAAAGGATGAGGTCGTTGAAGGGGCTCCCCGAAAGCCCGTCCTGCTGGGAACGGGAGTGGGAGGAGCTGACCCCTACGGAGACCCGGTCACCAATCCTCTGGTCCAGGTTTACCCGGAACGAGTTCCGCCAAAAGCCCTCATTGGTCACCAGGGCGCCCGCTTCGTCATAGCGGTTGAACGCCGCCAGGAAGTTGTTGGACTGGCTGTTCTGCGCCAGGGAGGCGCCGGCGGTGAGGAAGCGGCCAGGGGTGAAGAAGGTCCCCAGGTTGTCGAATGTCTCCGGGTAGTCGTTGTCCAGGAAGGCCACCGGACCGGCGGTGCGGTCGGACCAGGGGACCGGCTCACCGTCGGCGTTGATGAACTGCCCGGGGGCGGACTGGAGGTAATGGTGCCGGTTCGTGAGGGGAATCCTCTTGGCCAGGGAACTCCGGCCGTACTCGCTCCGGGTGGAGATCAGCGTCTGTCCCTGGTTCAGCCCCGCGCCGCGGTTCGTGGTGATGCTGATCACCCCACCGGCAGCACGGGATCCGTACAGCGACGCCGCTGCGGCTCCCTTCACCACCTCCATGGAGGCAATGTCCAGCGACTCGATGTCCACGGTGGTCCCACCGAACTCGGTGCCCAGGATCACCCCGTCCACCACGTACATGGGGCCGTTGTTCCGCTGGATGGAGGTGGGTGTACGCAGGAGCACACTCACCCCCGAGCCTGGCTGCCCGCTGCCTCGCACGATGTTCACCCCGGCCACCTTCCCCTGAAGGGCCGCTACGGCGGAGTTCGTGGTGGGCACCACCAGGTTCTCCTGGGAGACCCGACCCACCGTGAAGGGTGTCTTCACCCCCTCAATGGGATCCACCGAGCCGGTTACGGTGATCCCCTGCATGCTCAGGGCGCTGGTGGTGAGCTGGAAGGACACCGTCACCGAGCCACCGGCGGTGACATCCACCTCCTGGGTCTGGGTGGCATACCCGATGCGGCGGGCCTCGATGACCTGGGGCCCCACGGGAACGCCGGGGATCAGGAAGCGGCCGTTGGCCTGCGAGAGCATGCCCAGGGTGGTGCCCTGGACGCTGATCTGGACGTCGGCCATGGCTGAGCCGCTGGCCACGTCCACGACCTGACCGGTAACGGTACCGGTCTGTGCGGCGAGGGCGCCGGGAAGCGTCCCCAGCAGCAGCCCCGAGAGGACTGACAGTCGAAGGTTCATCATCTACTCCATCGTTCATCGAAATGCCGCTGGCCAGGCGGAGAGTTTACCCCTTGGTGCGGCCCTCGGGCCGAACGTCTTCCTGCGTGAGGGGTGAGCCAATGGGGCCCTGTCTGCCTGAATTGCGGGCAGACCAGTGCCGGAGGGTGTGTGTGAGGACTTCCTCCTGCTTGCGAGCACAGTGGGGGCCCCTGCGGACGGGGACCAGGGAAGCACATCAAGGCAGATCGGGACAGGGCCGAGCGCCCTGGATCCCCGACGGGTGATGGAGGAACTGCACCCAGTTTCAGGGAATAACCTCTGGCTTACCAAAAGGCAATACTAGAGAAGCCAAGCGGGGACCCGCCATGGGAGAGATGGGGGCCTCGCTCCTCTTCGCAGGGCTGCTGGCCGGGGCGGCCGCGGGGGTGGTGCCCTCCTCCCCGCGGCCGCCTGCGGGGGCCGACGCTACCGGAGGTCGGCCGCCTTCGCCCGCTCGATGAGGTCTGCCCACTGCTGCACCTCTGCAGGGTCCCACACCCCGGTCATCACCGCCCGGGCTTCCTCCTCGGGGACCCCCTCCACCATGGTCCGATAGAGATACACGAAGGCCGACGCCCGCATGTTGGCGAAGCAGTGCACGAAGACCTTCCGCCCCTCGTTGGCCCGCATCACGTCGTAGAAGAGCTCCACGTCGCTGAGCTTCGGCTCCTGCCAGTCCACCGGGATGTGGATGTAGGTGAGCCCCGCCTCCGCCACCAGGAACCCCTCCTCGCCGTTCCGCTCCCGGTCCGCGATGGCCAGGTTGATCACCACCTCGTAACCCTCCTCCTTCAGGAGGGGGATCTGGTCGTAGGTGATCTGTCCGGCGGAAGCCAGGCGATCCGAGACCCAGGTGTAGTTCCGGATGTCCGAGAGGGGGGCCACGGCCACGGCGTCCTCCTGGCCCTGGAGGGCGGGAACGAAGGAGAGGGAGAGGAGGAGAACCAGGGCAGTGGGAAGAACGGCTCGATTCATGGGGTGTCCGGTGGTGCGGCGTGGGTGGACGGGGTCGTGGAGGCGGACCGCCCGCCGGATTCCGGGGGCTGGAGCGATGGAACCCCGGGTGCGGCCCGAAGTGCCCGCGAGGATGGTTCGTTGCCGCCGCCGACGGGGGGGCCGTAGACTCCATCCCAGGGCCCTGCAACATCGGGCAGGCGCCCCCGCCCCGACCTGGAGCCCCCCCATGTCCTCCCCCTGGGGCGAAGACGACACCACCATCTACCTGGTGATGGTGAACCACGAGGAGCAGTACTCCATCTGGCCGACGGATCGGGAACTGCCCCTGGGATGGACCCTGGAGGGCTTCAGGGGCTTGAAGCAGGAGTGCCTCGAGCACATCGCGGAAGTATGGACCGACATGCGCCCGCTGAGTCTCCGGAGACGGATGGATCAGGGAGAAGCGGGTGGAGGCTGACTGCACCCGGGCACCCCGGTATCCGTCCCGGAGGCTGTACGGGCTACATCCCCTGGTAGCCGATACACATGCCGGCCATGGGGCGCGCCGGCTCCCCCGAGGGCCGCCACCACCCCGCCTGCCCCGGCGCCGCCGGCCTGATCCCTCCACCGTTTCCCCTCATCGGGCCAACTTCCCCGTCGATTCCCGCCGACCGCGGAGCCCTCCCCATTTCCCCCCCGCCCGCCGCCCCCCCCCCGGGGTATGGCCCTTG
>CAYQVI010000150.1:0-9379 GCA_964420725.1 uncultured Gemmatimonadaceae bacterium
AGCCCACCGTGTTCACGTTGGCGATGTTGTTACCGATGACGTCCATGCTGACCTGGTGGTTCCGGAGCCCGGAGACTCCGGCGAAGAGCGAGCGCATCATGATGGTGTTCTCCCAGGGTTGATCGGGCCGGTCATCCCGGCCGTGAAGTGGTCAGACGTTCCGACGCGTCAGGCCTGGTCGGGCCTGCGCACCTCCACGACCGTGGAGAGCGGAATCTCCAGTCCATCCCCCGCCAGGAGGATGGGGCCCTGCGGTCCGAAGCGGACGGCTTCGATCCGTGCATGGGTGAAGGTCTGCACCTCCACCGTTCCACCGTCCGCATTCTGGACGGTCACTTCGAAGCGGTAGTCTCCCGGGGGGAGTTCTGCGGCAATGGCGCTGGCATCGATCTCGTTTCGCCCTGTCGCGAGGCGCCCCAGCGGGCCCGAGGCCACCTCACGGCCATCGGCGGAGAAGATCCGGAGTTCGCCGGGGCCCGCCTGGGTGACTCCCACGGTGATGCGTACGGGCTCCCCTGCACGGATCACCAGGTCATCCCCCGTGGCCAGGATGTCCTTCCCCACGATCTCCACGGCGGAGGCTGCGGCGGTGGACATCATCGCGGCGTTCTGCAGCGCGGCCTGTCCTTCCAGTTGGCCATTGATGTCGATGAGCTGCTCCACGGTGCTGAACTGGGCCAACTGCGCCGCGAACTCCTCCCCCTTCATGGGGCTCAGGGGATCCTGGTTCTGCAGCTGGGCTACCAGCAGCTGGAGGAACTCATCCTTCCCCATGGTGCCACCGGGCCCACTGGCGGCCCGGGTGAGGTCCGAGGACCGTGTGGGGGTCGTGCCGATTGCGCCGATCATGGCTGATACTCCCTGTCCGGATGGTCCGGCCTGGGCCGGTGTCGAGGTTGATCATGCGCGCCCTCCCCATCCCGGGGGGTGCGCTGCTGGCCCTGGCGGGCGGGATCCTCGCCGCCGCTCTGTCCGCGGTTGGGTTCCGCCACGGGCGGAGGGATGAAGTCCCTGGGCGCAATCACTTCGGCGCTCCTCCCCACCTTCAGGCGACCCAACTCCAGCCCGTGCCGCTCCAGCGCCCCCTCCAGCTCCCTGGAGGCAGGTTCCAGACGTCGGGCCAGGTCGCCGTCGGGGGTGCGGATCTCGGTCTGCACCACGTCCCCCTTCATCTCGATGCGGACCCGGGTCCCCTGGCCATCCGCATCCCGGAGGTCGATCCGGCGCATGGGCCCCAGGGGGGCCGATTCCCGGAGTTGCTCCAACTCCGCCACCCGGTCCATGGAGGCCACGCCGGCCCCGGGAGCCACGGGGGCCCGGAGGGTGGCGAGTCCCGCCTCCGGGAGGGGGATCGCGGTCCGGATGTCACCACGGACCTCCGTCCCCTCTCCGCCATGGGCCGCAGTGGCCTCCGTCGTTCCCTCCCCCTTCCCGGCAGCCCGGGTGATGGACCGGGCTCCCTCGGCCACCGGGTTCATCCTGCTTCCCAGCGGGGCTGACATCCCGGGGCGGGCCGGGGCTGCCACCTGGGCCACCCGGGCCACCCGTGCCACCCCCTGGGGTCCGGTCGTCACGCCGACCGGGAGGACTGCGGAGCCGGTCCCGGGACCCTGTGCCGGGGTGGTGGCTGACGCGCCCCGGCCTGCTGCACCGTCGGTGCGGGGGAGCTCCAGGTGCCCGGGGTCCTTCATCCCCAGGGTGCGAAGTCCTTCCTCGGCGGCCACCTGGTGCATGATCCGGTAGCTCTCGGCTCCTCCCTCCAGCTTCAGGTCGGCTGCCCGCCCCTGGGTGTGCATGGAGTTCAGGGTCCAGGTCACCACCGGGCCCGGAGCGGTGCGCCCCTGGGCGTAGAGGTGCTCCTGCCGGAGCTGGGGCCGGAAGCCCTCCAGGAAGCGGGCCTCGATGCCATGCTCCGTCTGCAGACGCTCCACCACCCGTTCCAGCCGCACCCGGAAGTCCGGGTCCAGCCGGGTCATGGACCGGTCTGCCGCCGTCACCGGAAGGGCGGGCCCGGCGGAGTCGGCCTCCGACAGCGCCGCCGGAAGGGCTTCACCCTGCAGGGCGGGGACGTCCGCCGGGTCCAGCCCTGCGGCCGCCAGGGCCCGTGCCACGGTGCTGTCCACCGGACGCCCCATCTCCGTGCCCAGCGTCCGGTGGGCGGTCATGGCCAGGCCGGACGTACCGGAGGCCGTCGGAGCCATTCCCGGCCTCTCCACGCCCTGGATGTCCAGCAAGGACCTGTCCATCCGGGGCATGTCCACCCCGGGCATGTCCACCATCGGCACGTCCAGGGCGGGGAGCGCCAGGTGGGCATGCGGGGGGAGCGGTCGGGGCGTACCGGTGGCCGCCGGGGTTCCGGAGGCCTTCCCGGGATCGGGGGTGGCCACCGCCGTCTCCGGCCCTTCTCCACTCCGGAGGGTCGGGCCATCCGGACCCCTGGCCTGCAGCGGCGCCACCTTCCCCGGATCCGGGTGGCCGCCACGGGTGGCTCCCATCACGTCCGGGCCCTCCGGCCCGGCAGTCCCATCGGCGGTGGCCGGTTCAGCGGCTGCTGCGCCCTGGGGGGAGACCGACGCCGGGGTGGCGGCGGCAACCGTCGCACCCGCCTCGCCGGTCACCGACGACGGTCCGAAGGCCGGGCCCCGGGGGGCGCGGGGGGGCTCACCCGTGCGGATCCCCGCACGGAGCAGGAGCGCCCTTGGATCCACCGGTGCACCCTCCTCTCCCGCATCTCCGGCGCCGGACGCACCCCCGCGGGTGCCACCGGTCGACGTACCCACGCCATCCCCAGCGACGGTCTCCCCATCCACGGCCGGGGCATTCCCTCCCCGCACGCCTGCCGCCTGCGCCACGGGCTGTGGTGGGGGGGGCACCATCACCCCCGCCAGCAGGGCGGCGAACCCCTCCGTTCCCTCGCCCCCCGGCCCGCTCCGGTCGGAGCCTCCGGGGATGGGGGTGGGTCCCATGGACCCGCTTCCCGGTGTGATGGACATCATGGGGCCTCCCTGCGGCCCAGGACGATCTGGCTCAGCGCCGCGGCACGCTCCGGATCGAAGACGCTCAGGATCCCGGCCGCGGCCCGGTCTCCCATCTGCAGCATCACCCCCTGCACTTCCGCATCGGTCATGCGCTCCAGCACCGCTGCGGCATCCTTCGGCTTCATGGCTGTGAAGATCCTGGCCATCCGCCGGATCCCCTCGGGATTCAGGTCCCCGGCGGGATCGGTGCCCCCCAGTTCCGAGGCCGGCACCGAGGGACCTTCGTCCGCATCCTCGCTCCCGGCGTCCGGGAGGGTGGTGGAGGCGAACTGGGCTCCCCCCTCTCCGGTGGCGGGAGGGGCGGGATCGCCCTGCACGGAGTCGCCTTCGGCCGCGCCCTCTCCGGCGGGTCCCCCCTCCGAATCCGACTCCGAGGATTCGCCCCCGGCCTCCCTCTGCGGGCCCTCCGTGTCATCCCCGTCCGCGTCCCCAGCCGCCAGCGAGTCCGCCGCCGCCGCCTCCGCCATCTGTACCGCAGCAGCGCTCTTCGCCTTCGAGATGCTGAAGAACGACGCGCCACCCAGCGCCAGCAGGAAGACCAGGACGCCCACGATGATGCTCTTCATCGCCTCAGACCCCCCGGAGGTGGCGGGTCATGGCCACCTCGTCCAGGATGCTCTGCTCCCGGCGCCCGGCGTCGGCCCGCCACGACGTCTCCATCCGCTCCCGGAGCTTCTCCAGCATCCGGCGCTCCATGACGGCGGCGGAGTAGTCCGTGAGGGTGCGGGAGACCTCGGTGGCGGCGGCTTCCCGGGCCTCCCGGGCGCCATTCACCTGCTCCTCCACCTGCTCCAGGATGAACTCCAGATTCCGGAGATGGCCGGCGGGGCCGCCATTGTGGTGGGCCCCCCGGAGCTTCGTCCGGCCCGCGCTTTCCAGCGCGGCCAGCGCCTCTTCCTGACGCTGGGCCTGGGCCTCGGCCTCCCGGGCCGTGGCCAGTTCGGAGGCCCGGTCCTTCTCGACCTCCTTCCGGTGGTCCAGGAGGGGAGCCAGGCGAAAGCGGAAGTCGTGGCTCATTGTCCTGCCTCCCGGGCCAGATCCAGCATGTTCGCCCGGGCACTGTCGAAGGTGCTGGGCTCTCCGGGGGTCTGCTGCAGGAAGCGGTTGATGGGGTCGCGCATGCGTACGGCCCGGTCGATGATCGGGCTGGTCCCCTCGCGGTAGGCACCCACGGCGATGAGGTCCTCCTTCTCACGGTAGGTGGCGAGCTCCCCCTGCAGCGTGCGGGCAGCCGCCAGTTGATCCACGTCGGCAATGCGGTTCCGGACCCGGCTGGCGCTCTCCAGCACGTCGATGGCGGGGAAGTGCCCTGCCGTGGCCAGCCGCCGGGAGAGGACGATGTGCCCGTCCAGCACGGAGCGGACATGGTCCGTCACCGGCTCGTTGAAGTCGTCCCCTTCCACCAGCACGGTGTACATGGCGGTGATGGCACCGTTGCGCCCCGCCCCCGCCCGCTCAAGGAGCCGGGGGAGCGCCGCAAAGACCGAAGGGGGGTATCCACGGGTGGTGGGGGGCTCTCCCACCGCCAGCCCGATCTCCCGCCACGCCATGGCCACCCGGGTCACCGAGTCCAGCATCAGGAGCACGTGCTTCCCCTGGTCCCGGAAGTACTCCGCGATGGACGTGGCCACGAGGGCTCCCCGAGCCCGCATGAGGGCCGAGCGATCTCCGGTGGCCACCACCAGGACCGAACGGGCCAGCCCCTCCGGTCCCAGCGACTCCTCGATGAAGTCCCGGACCTCCCGCCCCCGCTCCCCCAGGAGGGCGATGACGTTCACATCGGCGGAGGCGTTCCGGGCGATCATCCCCAGGAGGGTGCTCTTCCCCACGCCGGAGCCGGCAAAGATCCCCATGCGCTGCCCCCGACCCACGCTGATCATGCCATCGATGGCCCTGACCCCGGTGGTGATGGGGGTGTCGATGGGGGGGCGGTCCAGGGGGTCCGGGGGGTCGGCCGCCAGGGGAACCCGGACGGTGTGGCCCAGGGGGCCCTTTCCGTCGATGGGGTGCCCCAGCCCGTCCAGGATGCGGCCCAGCAGCCCGGGCCCCACGTCCACGCCGAAGGAACGGCCCAGCGCCTCCACCGGGCTTCCGGGGCGGATCCCCTCCAGGTCGCCCAGGGGCATGAGGAGCGTGGTGGGGCCATTGAAGCCCACCACCTCCGCCAGCGTCCCAACCTCCCGCCCCAGGGGGCGGATGCGGCAGAGTTCCCCCAGCCCCACGTCCAGGCCGGTGGCCTCGATGACCAGCCCCACCACCCGCTGGATCCGGCCGTAGCGCACCAGCCGATCCTGCTCCCCCACCCGGGCCACCAGTGCGCTGGTCATTCCGCCAGACTCCAGTAGAGGCGCTCGAGGGCCGCGTCCACCCGGCCGTCCAGCACGGATTCAGGGCCCTCCACCATGCAGCCGCCCACGCCGATGTCGTCGTCGGCGATCCACTCCACCTCACGTCCCTGGGGCACCACGGCCCGGGAGCCGGGGCCCCCCACCGAGAAGGCGGAGAGGTCGTCGGGATTCACCCGGACCCGGATCCGCTGATCGGGGGGGAAGGCGGTCAGGGCTCTTCGCACCAGCGAGGTCACCACCTCCGGATCCTGGCGCACCTCCCGCTCGATGATGTGCCGGGCCGCCGCCATGGCCAGCGAGAGGAGATTCTCCTCCAGCGTCTTGTGCCATTCGTCCAGCGAAGCGGTGCACTGTTCGGTGGCGGAGGCCAGGGTGGCCAGGGCCCGCTCCAGAGCCTCGCTGGACTCCCGGGCCTGCCGCTCCCGCCCTGCCTTCTCCCCGGCGGCGAAGGCCGCGCTGCGAGCGGCCTCCAGTTCGTCCTCCCGCAGGATGGCGATCTCCGCCTCGGTGGGGACTGGTCCTCCGTTGAAGGATCCCGGACCCTGGAGGTTCACCGGGGCCCAGGGAAGCGCTTCGGCGCCTGCGGAACGGCGATCAGGCCACGACATCATCGTCTCCTCCCCCCACCACGATCTCGCCCGCCTCTTCCAGCGCCCGCACCAGTGCCACCACCTCGCCCTGGGCCGCCTCCACATCGCTCACCCGCACGGGGCCCATGAACTCCATCTCCTGGAGAAGCGACTCCCTGGCCCGGCTGGAGAGGGCCCCCAGCAGGCGATCCTTGAGCTCGTCGTTGGCCACCTTGAGGGCCAGGGCGAGCTGACGGGTCTCCACGTCCCGGAGGAGGCGGCTGATGGCCCGGTCGTCCAGCTTCCGGATGTCGTCGAAGACAAACATCAGGTTCTTGATGGCCTCCGACAGTTCGGGGTCCGTGCGGGCCACCTCTTCCAGGAGCTCCTTTTCCCGGGCTCCGGGGATCAGGTTCAGCACCTCCGCCACGGCGGCGGGCCCACCGGCGCTGCTCCCCTTCCCGCTCAGGGAGAGGTCCGAGTCGGCGCCCACGGTGCTCTCGATGATCTTCAGCACGTCCGGGAGTACCTTCTCCATCCGGGCCAGCCGGAGGATCACGTCGGACCCGGCTACCGGGTCCATCTCCTTCAGCATGGCCGCCGTCTGGGACGGGTCCAGGTAGGCCAGCACCAGCGCCACGGTCTGGGGATGCTCTCCACGCATCACTGCGGAGAGCTGCTGAGGGTCCGCCGTGCGCAGGTGGTTGAAGGAGATGTGGTCCTTCAACTGGTTCTCGATGCGCCGGAGGATGATGGCGGCCTTCTGCGGCCCCAGCGCCTTCTCCAGGACCTTCCGGGCGTAGTCGACGCCCCCGGTGGCCATGGAGACGGCCGCCACCTCGGTGTGCTGCCACTCATTCAGGACGGCCTCCACCGTGGCGGCGTCCACCCGGTCCATCCGGGCGATCTCGAAGGAGATGGCCTCCACCTCGTCCGGGTTCAGGTGCTTCGTCACCTCAGACGAGGCTTCCTCTCCCAGCGCCATCAGGAGGATCGCCACCTTCTGGCGCCCGGTGAGTTCCGCCACCCCACCGGGGGCGGAGCCCTTCCGCTGGACCACTGCCGTCGCTGCCATGGCGTCAGGTCTCGCTCATCCACGCCCGGACGAGGCGCGCGGTCAGTTGGGGGTCTGGGAGGGACACCGGGGCCGCCTGACCCGCCATGGCCATGGACCTCTCCCCGGAGGGCATCTCTCCGGCGTTCTCGGCCCGGGCGGCCGCCAGCGCCATCTGGTTGGCGGCGGCTGCGGACTGCCGGATGTTCTTCATGAGCTTGAGGCCCAGGACCAGCGTCACCAGGAGGGCCACCAGCGCCACCAGGGGGCGGGAGCCGGTCTGTACCAGCCCCACCAGGTCCATCCCACCCCCCACATCCGCGGCGGCCATGGGGAGCGAAGGGGGCTCCATGGGGAGGCTTACCACCGAGATGGCGTCCCCCCGCTCCTCGGCCACACCCACCGCGTTCCGGATCAGCGCTTCCAGCCGGGTGAGCTCCTGGGGCGTACGGGGCTCCCAGGTGACCACCCCTGCTTCATCCTCGATACGGCGGTCCGACACCAGCACCGCCACGCTCAACCGGTCGATCCGGACCCCGTCCCGGGTCACCGTCTCGATGCTCCGGCTGTTCTCGTAGGCAATGTTGGTGGTGACGGAGCTGGCTCCCTGCTCCGGGGTGCCGGGTGTGATCTCCGCCCGGTCCTCCCGGGCCATCACCTGCTGCTCCGGATCGAAGGCCTCCACGGTGCGCCCCACCTGGTCGAAGTTCAGGTCGGCGGCGACGCGCACGGAGGCGTTCCCCGGACCCATGACCCGATTGAGCAGCTCCTCGGCCTTCCCTTCCAGGTAGCCCTCCACCTCCTGCCGGAGCGCCATCTGGTTTCCGGAGAGGGCACCCCCACCAGGACCGGCCTCCGGGGTGGAGAGGAGGCGGCCGGCGTCGTCCAGGATCCGGACCGACTCGTTGCTCAACCCCTCCACGCCGCTGGCCACCAGGAAGGCGATCCCCTCCACCGTGCCCCGATCGGGCTGCATCCCCCCCCGGAGCCGGAGGACCACGGAGGCCTCGGGAGGCGGAGCGTCACGGCGGAAGATGGCCCGCTCCGGGAGCGTGATGTGGACCTGGGCCGCCTCGATTCCCCGCATGTTGGAAATGGTCCGCTCCAGCTCTCCCTCCAGGGCACGGCGATAGTTCACCCGCTGGGTGAAGTCGGTCATCCCCCAGGCCGGCTGGTCGAAGAGTTCGAAGCCGGGGCGTCCTGTGGCAGGGAGGCCCTGCTGGGCCAGCGCGATCCGGGCGGAGGCCAGGTCCGCCTCCCTCACCTGGATCCCGGTGCCGCCGCCGGTGAGCTGGTATCGGAGCCCCTGCTCGTCCAGAATGGCCGTGACTTCTCCGGCGGTGTCCAGGGGGATCCGGTCGAAGAGGGGGATCCACGAGGGAGCCGTGCCCCAGCGCACCAGGAGGATCACCACCACCAGGGCGGCGCCTCCAACCAGGGCCAGGGGGATCCGATCGGCGCCGCGGCTCCGATCCATCAGGCGGGTGAGTGCTTCGGTCATGATCGGATCAGCTCTGCATGCCGATGACGGTGCGATACGCCTCGGCCATCTTGTTGCGGATCTCGATGAGCATCTCCAGGGCGATGCCCGCCTCCTCGGCGGATGCCATCACCTCGTGGAGCTCCACCTCCTCGCCCCGGAGGAACCCTCCGATGGCGTCCTCCGCCCGGCCCTGGGAGTCCGACACCTCTCCCACGAACCGCTTGAGCGTATCGGCGAACGAGGGTCCGCCCACAGGGTCCCGCAGGGCCGCCGCCGCACCGGGCATCATCCGCCCGGCACCTGCCGCTCCTGCGATCCCTCCGATGCCTCCGATGGGGTCGGCCATGATCACACCTTCAGGTCGATGCGACCGCCGGGGACCATGCCCGCAGCGGGGGGGGACGAGCTACGGGGCCCGTAGGTCAGGGGTCCCATGGAACTGGCCCGGGCGAAGAAGCGGCGCTCCTCGCCGGTGAGGATCGTCCAGAGGGCCGGATCCGTCCCCGGAGGGGGATCCGCCGGTACGGAGCCGTCCAGCTCCTTCGGGACCGCCGTCTCCGGGGCCGTCGGGGGAGCGACGGGGCTCTGGACCTGCCGGGTGCGTGAGGCGTCGCCATCCGTCCCCACCGTCCGCCCCTCGAAGGGGTTGGGGGTGATGCGGGGGAGGCCGCCGATGCCGTAGATGGAACTCATGATCCGATCCCTCAGAGCTGGGCGGAGCGGCGGAGGATCGCCTTCACAGCCTGGAAGACCGAGGCGTTCGCCTCGAACAGTCTCCGGCTGGACAGGAGGTCGATCAGCTCCTCGCTCGTGTTCACGTTGGGGAGTTGCACGTAACCGTCCGCATCGGCGTCGGGGTGGCCCGGGTCATAGACCAGGGGTCCCTC
>CAYQVI010000151.1:0-9369 GCA_964420725.1 uncultured Gemmatimonadaceae bacterium
CCGGAGCCGCTGCACTTCCGCTCGGCAATGGCTCCCAGCGCGGTCACCCGTCCCAGATCCTCCCCCCGGTCCGCCTCCACCACCACATGGTGACCTGGCAGGAGGTCCAGCTCCTGGAAGGTGTAGTACTCCTTCCGGGTGCCCTTGAAGCGGACCTCGGCGAAACCGGCCATGGCGGTCATCCCTCCCAGTGCCCGATGGACTCGAACTTCTCCTGCCGCCTGCGGACCAGCGTGGCGTGATCCAGGGCGCACAGCTCCTCCAGAACCCGCGTCAGGGTGCCGGCAAGGGCGTTCGCCGTGGCATCCCAGTCCGAGTGGGCTCCCCCCGGCGGCTCCGGGACCAGTTCATCCGCCACCCCCAGCCGCACCAGGTCGCTGGAGGTGAGCTTCAGCGCGGCGGCGGCCCTGGCCCGGTACTCGCCGGAGCGCCAGAGGATGGCGGCGCACCCCTCGGGGGAGATCACGGAGTAGACCGAGTGCTCCAGCATGAGGATCCGGTCGGTGACCCCCAGCGCCAGCGCCCCTCCGGAGCCCCCCTCCCCGATGACCACCGAGATCAGCGGGGTCCTGAGGCGGGCCATCTCCCGGAGGTTCATGGCGATGGCCTCCGCCTGCCCCCGCTCCTCGGCGCCGATCCCGGGATAGGCCCCGGGGGTGTCGATCATGGTGATGACCGGCCGCCCGAACTTCTCCGCCATCCGCATGAGGCGGAGCGCCTTCCGGTACCCTTCCGGATGGGGCATCCCGAAGTTCCGGAGGAGGTTCTCCTTCATGTCCCGGCCCTTCTGGTGCCCGATCACCATGACGGAGCGGCCGTCGAGACGGGCCCACCCCCCAACGATGGCGGCGTCGTCCCGGAAGGCCCGGTCCCCCTTGAGCTCCACCCAGTCGGTGAAACACCGCTCCACGTAGTCCAGGGTGAAGGGGCGGTTGGGGTGCCGCGCCACCTGCACCTGCTCGATGGGAGAGAGGTTCCGGAAGGTCTCCTCCTTCAGGACCTCCAGCTTCCTGCGGAGGACCCGGAGCTCATCGGAGACGTCGATCCCCTGGTCTCCGGCCCGGCCCAGGAGGTGTTCGATCTGCCCCTGGAGCTCGACGATGTCGCGTTCGAACTCGAGATGGGGGGAGACGGCCACGGCTGCCTTCCGGTGGAAGGTGATGAGGAACGACCGGGTTGGGTCATGAGAGATCGAGGACGCGACAATCCGCCGTTACCGGATGGACACCGGGACTCGCAGATCCCCGTCGCATCGCTGTAGTCTAATGGGGAGAGGAGTCCGGGAAAACGGTGCCGCCGGAACCCCCGCCCCCTGGCGGGAGGGCGGAACGGCGGATCCCGGGTGCCGCCGCATACACGATCACAGGGCCCTGGAGGGGACGATGAAGGCCATTCGGATCCATTCGTTCGGTGAGGCGGAAGCCCTTTCGTACGAGGAGCTTCCCACACCCGATCCCGGTCCGGGCCAGGTGCTGGTGCGACTGGAGGCCGCCGGGGTGAACTTCATCGAGATCTACCAGCGGCGGGGGTGGTACCAGCGACCCCTCCCCTTCACCCCCGGCTCCGAGGGGGCCGGGGTGGTGGAGGCCCTGGGGGAGGGGGTGACCGGTGTGAGGGTGGGGGACCGGGTGGCCTCCCAGGGCTTCGCGGGCTCCTACGCCGAGATGGCGGTGGCCCCCGCGGATCGGGTGGTGCCCGTTCCCGAGGCGCTGGACACGAAGGACGCCGCCGCCGCCATGCTACAGGGGATGACCGCCCACTACCTGGCCACCTCCACCTTCCCCCTGCACCCGGGGCACCGGTGTCTGATCCACGCCGCCGCCGGCGGAGTAGGGCTCCTGCTCTGCCAGTTCGCCCGGCGCCGGGGAGCCATCGTGTACGGCACCACCTCCACCCCTGAGAAGGCGGAGCGAGCCCGGGAGGCGGGGGCCCACGAGGTGATCCTCTACACGGAGACCGACTTCGCGCCGGAGGTCCGGAGGCTCACCGACGGGAAGGGGGTCTCGGTGGTCTACGATTCGGTGGGGCAGACCACCTTCCAGGGGAGCCTGGACGCGCTGCAGCCCCGGGGGATGCTGGTCCTGTTCGGCCAGGCCAGCGGGCCCGTGCCCCCGGTGGACCTGCAGATCCTCAACCAGAAAGGATCGCTCTTCGTCACCCGCCCCTCGCTGAACCACTACGTGGCGGACCGGAAGGAGTTGACCGACCGGGCGGCGGCGGTGCTGGAAGGGGTGGCGGGGGGGACGCTGAAGCTGGCCATGGAGGGGAGTTGGCCGCTGGAAAGGGCGGGGGATGCCCACCGGGCGCTGGAATCCCGGCAGACCTCGGGGAAACTGCTGCTGGTGCCGTAAGCAGTTTGCGAATGCCAGGCAATGGGGATGATCCGGCCGGCGCGGGCGGCCAGGAGGCGAGATGGATTCGCCTTTCGACGTAGCCGGGAAGGGCGAGAGTCGAATCCTTCCCGGATATCGAGAAGGATTCGGCTCTCGAAGGCGATGAGCGGATCGAAAGAAGAATCCTTCCCGGATATCGGGAGATATTCAGCTTTCGGCCACCTTCGAAGGGCCGAGAGTCGAATGTTGCTCGGCGTCCGCTTGCCGCCCGTGTCCTTCCGATGGGCCGCGGGGCAGACCGCACTCCCGCTCACCGTTCCGATGGGCCACCGGCCCGCCCGTCTCTCCGGTCCGACCAGGGCCGCAGATCGTCCAGCCCGCTCTGCTCGCCCGCGGGTCCATCCCTCCATCCGGCGGTTCAGCCCATCTGTCCTTTCAGCACCCCGCCTGACACCGGTGCTTGGGCCTCAAGACACTGTAACGAGATGCGTCTGGCTCCACGTACCACGGCTCCGTCAGTCCCGGGCCATCCCGAACAGCTACACGTCCCGCATCCCCGGACTCCTCCACCCCCTTCTCGGATACCGCCCCAGGAGCCGGGAGAGGTGCAGTCCATTGGTCTCTCCCCGGAGCCCCGGGCCGGACCCCTCAAGCTACCATCAACCCATCCAGATCAGCGAGGAGCCTACGCTCGCCACTCTCCAAGGGTCCCGTCTACCACCCCGTCTACGTTGAACGAAAAGCCTTCCGCTAACACTGGAAGTAGACCCTAAATACTTCCGAAGGGTTGCTGGAAGACAGCGTCATCCAAACAGGGTTTCCCGGAATGATACCGGTATCATTCGCAATATGACGAAGGGAGCAACCCAGGTAAGTGTAAGGATGGGCGGTGACGCGGACCGTTACCTCAGTTGTAGCCAAGCCTGTCACTGATCGCTCGTTGTTTTCGTCGGACTCAAACTGGCCAACAAGTTGCCATTGAGGGTTCGGGCCAATAAGTGGTCCGGAACCCTTCAAGACGTGCACGGATACCGAGCCGCCCGGGTATACCTCAGGTACGGGTTGTCCCCATTCGTAGCGCTCTCTCGTCAGGTGCAGAGTATCTCCATTGACTGGATACGTCGCGAAGGTATCCGTATGGATCTTTAGGTAGGGCACAAAGCAGGCAAGGCATCGGTTTCCGTTGAAGAAGGTCCAGGCCTTCACCTGAAACTCCAGACCCCCCAGTGAAAGTGCATTCTGGTTGAATGGCACCAGGTCACCCGATTCGCTCTCTACTACGGAGTCCTCAAAGGGAACGCTGGGGGAATGACACGCGAGCAGAAGGGGGAGGAGAATCACTGGCACGAAGGAAGGCTTTTTCATGAGGAGGCCCTTTGGCGAGATGGAACAGTTCGTTACAAATGCCAGTGTACTGGGGGCCCACAAGGAGTGTCAAGGAATTTCGTTGCCGGTACTATCCGTGCTGTTGTGACCGATTCGGATTGGGGTGAGCACGCCCGAGATGTCCTTTCCCGGCCCTCCGGCACAGGCTCAGCTCCGCTCGCGGAGAGGTGCCTGAGCGGCGTCAGATGCCCACCCGGAGGCCGGGTTTCCTCGCCGAAGCTCCGGCTGAAACGGCATGGACCACTCCTCCGGGCACGCTCGACCCGGGACGGCGGGATCCCCGCCCCCTTCCGGCGTCTCTCCTACCCGGGAAACTCCACACTCCCCGTGTAGCTCACCATCCACTGCACCCCGTACCGGTCCCGGCAGGTGCCGTACTTCTCCGCCCAGGCGACAGGCATGAGAGGCATCTCCACGGTGCCCCCGTCGGAGAGCCCGGCGAAGATCCGCTCGGCGTCAGCGGCGGACTCCACCTCCAGGAGGGTCCAGGCGTTGGTGCCGACCACAAGCTTCTTCCGCCACCCCTCTGCCGCCTCGCCCTCGCCGTCGGGGGCGCATCCCACGTCCGTCCCCATGAGCATCTGCCCCGACCCCAGCGGGAGGGCGATGTGGGCCACCAGGTCCAGCTCCTCCTCCGAGAGCCCCATGGTGTTGTCGCCGAAGTCCCTGAAGCGGACCAGCCCGGTGGGCTCGCCTCCCAGGACCGAGGCGTAGAAGTGAAAGGCCTCCTCGGTGTTCCCGGGGAAGTTCAGGTAGGGGTTGGCGGATCGGATCATGGTGCTCTCCAGGGATGCGAGGGGGTGCCTCCCCTGCGGAAGACACGGGTTCAATGATCTGTCGTATGGGATGGGGCTGAATCGACATCCCCTGTCGATCGGGGGGGGCGCCCGTCGACAAGAGGTGGGGAGCCGCTGTCGCCCCAGCCCCCGGGACCGCTTCCACTGGACCACTTCCTGGGAACCGGGCCGGTGACTAGTGTGGTTGGGCAGTGGCCGAGCGGGTCCCCGGATGACGGCATGGGGCCGATCCCGGGGATCCCACCCCGTTCCCATTCCACGGGCCTTCAGGGGCCACGACCGGAGCGACCATGAAGTACCTGCTGCTGGTGTACGGCGAGGAGCGTCTGATGGCCACCGTGAAGGACGCGGATTGCAGAGACTACAGCGAGCCCCTCCACCGGAGGGGCGTGATCCTGGCCGCCGATGCCCTTGAGCCGGTGGACACCGCCACCACCATCCGGGTGCGGGACGGCGAGGTCTCGGTGACCGACGGCCCCTTCGCGGAGACGAAGGAGCAGCTGGCTGGCTTCTATCTGGTGGATGCCCGGGATCTGGATCACGCCATCGAGGTGGCCTCGGGGATCCCGCCGGCCCGGATCGGAAGCATCGAGATCCGCCCGGTGAGGGAGCTGCAGCCCTGACGGTGACTCCCCGTGGCGATCAGGGCGGCGGGGCTGGGGACGGGAAGCCGGGATCGTCCCCGACGGAACCGGGCAGCAGCGTCGGGGAGTCTGCCGGCACCCCGGTCCCCGAGGAGGTCCTGGCCACCATCTTCCGCCAGGAGTCCCGGCGCGTCCTGGCCACCCTGATCCGCCTCCTGGGGGACTTCGAGCTGGCGGAGGACGCGCTGCAGGAGGCGTGCGCCATCGCCCTGGACCGGTGGCCCCGGGAGGGGATCCCCTCGAACCCCCGGAGCTGGCTCATCTCCACGGGGCGGTTCCGGGGGATCGACACCATCCGTCGTCGGACCCGCCATGCCCACCATCTGGAGCGGCTCACCGACGAAGGGGCCACCCCCGGTCACGGCCATCCCCCCTCCATCCCGAACGGGGAAGAGCCGGAGCTGCTGGAGGACGACCGGCTCCGCCTCATCTTCACCTGCTGTCACCCTGCGCTGGCCCTGGATGCCCGGGTGGCGCTGACCCTCCGGGAGGTGTGCGGACTCACCACGGAGGAGATCGCCCACGCCTTCCTCACCCGTCCCACCACCCTGGCGCAGCGGATCGTGCGGGCGAAGCGGAAGATCCGGGATGCCGGCATTCCCTACGCGGTCCCGGAGGCCCACCAGCTCCCCCAACGCCTGGGGGCGGTGCTCCGGGTGGTCTACCTGGTCTTCAACGAGGGGTACTCGGCGGCCTCGGGGTCCGAGCTGGTCCGGGGGGATCTGTGCGAGGAGGCCATCCACCTGGGTCGGCTCCTGGTGGATCTCCTCCCCGATCCCGAGGTGCAGGGACTGCTGGCGCTGATGCTCCTCCACGAGGCCCGGCGGGAGACCCGCACCACCCCCGGGGGCGAGCTGGTGCGGCTGGAGGACCAGGACCGGAGCCGGTGGAACCGGGAACGGATTGCGGAGGGGGCGGCGCTGGTGGAGGGGGCGCTGCGGTCGCGACGCTTCGGCCCCTACACCCTGCAGGCGGCCATTGCCGCGGTCCATGCGGAAGCCCGCACGGCGGAGGCCACGGACTGGGCCCAGATCACGGGGCTGTACGACGTCCTGGTCCGGGTGGAGCCGAACCCGGTGGTGGAGCTGAACCGGGCGGTGGCGGTGGCCATGCGGGACGGCCCCGCCCGGGGGCTGGCGCTGGTGGAGGAGCTCATGGGGCGGGGAGAGCTGGCGGACTACCATCTGGCCCATGCCACCCGGGGGGAGCTCTGCCGCCGCCTGAGGCGGATCCCCGACGCGCTGGCCTCCTATGGCCGGGCGCTGGAGCTGGTGCAGCAGGAGCCAGAGCGCCGCTTCCTGTTGAAGCGGATGGCGGAGCTGGAGAGGCCGGGAGGGACCTCTCCACCTTGACATGACCTAACGGTGTTAGGATACTTGTGGAGGTGTAGGGTTCCCGTTGTAGAGGGAGAGGCGAGCGTGGGAAGCGCAGAGCGGCGGCAGAGGGAGAGCGCGGCCACCAGGCAGAAGATCCTGGATGCGGCCCGGGACCTGTTCGTCCGACGGGGCTATGAGGCCACGTCGATGCGGGCCATCGCGGAGCGCATCGAGTATACGCCCACGGCCATCTACCACCACTTCCCCGGGAAGGACGCGCTGCTCAGCGAGCTGTGCCACCGGGACTTCCGGGCACTGGGGGCCGCGTTCCAGCGGATCGGGCGCATCGACGACCCGGTGGAACGGATCGAGAGGTCCGGTCGGGCCTACGTGGACTTCGCCGCCGAACATCCCATGCACTACCAGTTGATGTTCATGACGGCCCGTCCCGGGCTGGCCGCGGCGGACGAGCTGCTCCAGAGGGGGGATCCCACCGAGGACGCCTATGCCTTCCTCCGGGAGGCAGTGGCGGAGGCGATGGAGCAGGGTCGGTTCCGGCCGGAATTCCAGAGCCCGGACCGGGTGGCGCAGATGCTCTGGGGGGGGCTGCACGGCCTCATCTCGCTGCGGATCGCCAAGGCGGAGGACGACTGGATCGACTTCGACGACGTCCGGGAGGCGGCGGCCGAGATGCGGGCGGTGTTGCTGAGGGGGCTCCTCCAGGATGGCTGAGGGGGCGGCTTCGACCGGAAACGCGCCGGTGGGACGCTGGTGGAAGGACGCATATTTTTTCACCTCATACCTAACGGTGTTACATCGCATGATGACGTTACAATCGACTGCGGCCGCCTGGATCCGGTGCCGGATCGACTCCCCGAGGGCACAGCAGGTCCAGGTCCCCGGGGAGGCCCGGAGCCGGGGGAGGCGGGGGACGCGGGGAGCGATCGGGCTGGGGGTGGCGCTCCTCCTGGGGATCACGGCCCCTGGCCTCCTGGCCCAGGTCCCCACGGGGTCCCGGCCCCTGGATGACGCCGTGACCCGTGTGCTGGAACACAACACCGCCCTCCGGCAGGAGCGGCTCCTGGAGGACCGTGCCGAAGCGGCGCTCCGGGAGGCCTGGGGGCGCTTCCTCCCCTCCCTGGGGCTGGACTTCCGCTACAGCCGGGTGGATGGGGGTATCGACCTGGGGGAGGCGGTGGGGCCCGCCTACCTGGCGCTGAACCAGCTCCTGGGTGAGGAGCGCTTCCCCTCCTCAGTGGACCTGTCCCTGCCCCTCCGACACGAGTCCCGCCTCCGACTGGTGCAGCCGGTGTTCCAGCCGATCCTGGGTGCGGCCCGGGCGGCGGCGGGAGCCGGGGAGGAGGCCCAGCGCTCCCGGCGGATGTCCCAGGAACGGAGGCTGGCCGCCGAGGCCCAGGTGGCCCTCCTGGAGGCCTCCGTTGCCGCCCATGCGCGGCAGATCCTGGACGCCACCCTCCCCCTCCTTGTCGAGAACGAGCGGGTGACCCGGCGCCGCCTGGACGAGGGTCTGGTGACCCCGGACGCGTTGCTCCGGGCGGAGGCGGAGCGGGCCGATGTGGCGCAGGCGCTGGCCGAGGCGCGGGAGCGGGAGGGCGCCGCGGCCCGGGCCTTCAACCGCCTGGTGGGCCTCCCCCTGGACACCCACGTGGAGCCGCTGGATGAGGAGCACCTTCCGTCGGGACCCCTTCCCCGGTTGGACCAGGCCGAGGCCTCGGCGCTGGCAGGACGGGAGGAGCTGCAGGTGGTGGGTGCCGGGGTGGCCGCGGCGGACGCCGGTACCCGGATGGTGGCGGCGGCCTTCCTCCCCTCGGTGTCGTTGGCCCTGGACTACACGCTCCAGGGGCAGGAACTCCGGCTGGACCGGGACGACGAGGCCTGGGCCGCCTCGGTGGTGGTGTCCTGGAATCTCTTCAATGGAGGGCAGGACCGCGCCCGCCTGCAGGGAGCCCGGAGCGAGGCCGCACGGGTCCGGGTCCAGCTCCAGGAGGTGGAGGAGCTGATCCGGCTGGATGTCCGGCAGGCCCACGAGGCCGCCGTGGTGGCCGCCGCCGCCCGGGTCCCCGCGGAGGCGCGTCTGGCCGCCGCCCGCCGGGGCTTCGAGCTGGTCCGCCGGCGCTCCGAGGAGGGGCTGGCCACACCGCTGGAGTTCCTGGACGCCCGGTCCACCCTCACCTCCGCCGAGTTGAACCGCGCCATCACCCTCCACCGGGAGGCGGTGCGCCGGGTGGAGCTGGAGCGGGCCGCAGCCCTCCGGAGCCTTCCCGATGACCGCTGACGCCCGATCCCCGAGTGCCCTGACCGACATCCCCTTTCCGGAGAGTTCCATGATCCCGCCCTCCCGCATCCTCCGCCCCCGCCCCCCCGGGGTGGTCCGCCGCAGCCGACCGCGACCGCCCTTCAGGATTCCCCTGGCACTGGCCCTGCTTCCCCTGCTGGCCGCCTGCGGTGGCGAGGCCGCGCCCCCCCCTGCCACGGAGGATGCCCCGGCTCCGGTGCGGGTGGTCCCGGTGGCCATGGAAGTCCTGGCCCATCCGGTGACGGCGCCGGGGACCCTGGGGTTCCGGGACGAGATCCCGCTGAGCTTCAGCATCGGCGGGGTGATCCAGGGGATCGAGGTGGACCAGGGAGACCCGGTCCGGGCCGGACAGACGCTGGGGACCCTGGAGCCGGTGGAGATCGATGCGGCGGTGACCCGGGCCCGGAGCGCCCTGGAGAAGGCCGAGCGGGATCTGGCGCGGATGACCCGGCTGTACGCCGACAGCGTGGTGGCCCGGTCGTCGCTCCAGGATGCCGGTACCGCCGCCGAGGTAGCCCGGGCGGAGCTGGACGCGGCGCTCTTCAGCCGCCGGGACGCCGCCATCCGGGCCCCTGC
>CAYQVI010000152.1:0-9280 GCA_964420725.1 uncultured Gemmatimonadaceae bacterium
AGACGTACAGGCCCAACCTCCTGGTCATCCACCTGAACCAGACCGACTACCTGCAGCACGCGTACGGTCGGGAGCACCCGGAGGTGCGGCTGGCGGTGGGGGCGGTGGACGGGGCCATCAACCGGATGGTGGAGTCCGCCCGGCGGGCGGGGATCCTGGACCGCACCGCCTTCGTGGTCACCGGCGACCACGGCTTCATCACCGTGGACACCCGGATGTCCCCCAACGTCTGGCTGGTCAAGGCGGGGCTCCACGAGAACCGGCAGAACCGGGGGAACTGGAGGGCCGCCTTCCACACGGGGGGCGGCAGCGCCTTCCTGCGTCTCCGGGATCCCGACGACCACGAGGCAGAGCAGATGGTGCGGCGGATCCTGGCAGAGCTCCCCCCGGAGACCCGGGCTCTCTTCCGGGTGGTAGAGCGGGACGAGCTGGATTGGGCCGGCGCCGACCCCGAGGCGGTACTGGCACTGGCCGCCGCCCCCGGGGTGAACATGGGCGGGGAAACCGGTGGGCCGGACGTCTTCCCCGGCTCCGGGGGCACCCATGGCTACTTCCCCGCCTTCCCCCAGGTGCACACCGGGTTCATCGCCTGGGGTGCCGGGGTGGGATCCGGTGGGGTCGTGGAGCGTATGGACCTCACCGATGTGGCGCCGGTGGTGGCGGCGCTCCTGGGGCTCGACTTCACCGCGCCGGATGGAGAGCTTCCCGACGGGATCCTGGCCAGGGAGGCCGGGAGCCCATCCCCCCCGCCAGGAGAGTTGCGTCGATGAGCCACGATTCCCTGACCCGCCGGGCCTTCCTGGGCCGGTCCGCTGCCGTTGGGGCGGGGCTGGTCCTCCCCCCTGCCCTCCTGGCCGGCTCCGGCATCTGGACCCCCGCCCAGGGGGCCCCGGCCATCCTCCCCTCGGTCCGGCGGCGTCCCGTCCTCCCGGGAGGGATCCAGTCCGGCGACATCACCGATTCCCGGGGCCGGGTCTGGAGCCGGGTGGACCGCCCCGGCCGCCTCCACGTGGAGTGGGCCACCAACGAGTCGTTCCGGGACGCCCGGACGGTGCGGGGACCGGCGGCGCTGGAGGCCAACGGCTTCACCGCCCAGATGGACCTGACGGATCTTCCCCCCGGGGAGATGATCCACTACCGGGTGCGCTTCGAGAGCCTGGAGGAGCACGGCCTCTTCAGCGAGCCGCTGGTGGGGCGCTTCCGGACCGCCCCCCGGACCGCCTCCCGGACCGGCCGCCCCCTCCGGGTGGCCTGGAGCGGGGACTGCGTGGGGCAGGGGTGGGGAATCGATGTGGACCGGGGGGGGATGCGCATCTACGAGGCCATGCGCCGGGCGGAGCCCGACGTCTTCGTCCACTCCGGTGACAACATCTACGCGGACCAGGAGCTGGTCCCGGAGGTGGTGCTGGATGACGGGACCATCTACCGGAACCTCATGACCGACGCCAAGGCGAAGGTTGCGGAGACCACCGACGAGTTCCGGGGGAACTTCGCCTACACCCTGCTGGACGAGCATGCGCGGCGCTTCCACGCCGAGGTCCCCATCGTGGCCCAGTGGGACGACCATGAGGTGGTGAACAACTGGTTCCCCGGCTACTCCCTGGACTGGGACGACCGCTACACCGTGAAGTCCGCCTCGCTGCTGGCGGCCCGGGCCCGGCAGGCCATGTTCGAATACCTCCCCATCCGGGTCCACCCCGACGAGCCGGAGCGGATCTACCGGAAGTTCTCCTACGGGCCGCTGATGGAGATCTTCGTCATCGATCTGCGCACCTACCGGGGCCCCAACTCCCCGAACCTGCAGGCGGAGGAGGGGCCCGAGACCACCTTCTTCGGGGCGGAGCAGATGGCGTGGCTGAAGGGCGCCCTGAGGGAGAGCACCGCCACCTGGAAGATCATCGCCAGCGACATGCCCATCGGGTTGGTGGTCCCCGACCGCCCCATCGACGGGGTGCGGACCCACGAGGGGATGGCCAACGGGAATGACGGTGCGCCGCTGGGGCGGGAGCTGGAGGTGGCGGATCTCCTCCGCTTCATCAAGCAGCAGCGGATCCGGAACACGGTCTGGATCACGGCGGATGTGCATTACGCCGCCGCCCACCACTACTCCCCGGAGCGGGGGAGCTTCACCGACTTCGATCCCTTCTGGGAATTCGTGGCGGGGCCCATGCACGCCGGGACCTTCGGACCCAATGCGCTGGATGCCACCTTCGGTCCCGAGGTCCGCTTCCAGACGGTGGCCCCCGCGCCCAACCGGCCCCCCAGCGACGGCCTCCAGTTCTTCGGGACGCTGGACATCGATCCGGCCACCCGGGCACTCACGGCGGCCATCCACGATCTGGAGGGGAGGAGGCTCTGGTCCACGGAGGTGCCCCCCGCAGAGGAATGAGCCGGAGGAGGGGCCCCGTCGCTCCGGCGGGCCCGCCCTGGACCGGGCCCGCCGGCTTCGTCAGCCCACCCTGGACCGGGCCCGCCGGCTTTGTCAGCCCACCCTGGACCGTCCCCTCCGCTCCCGGATCGCGGTGAGGGCGATGCTGCCGTAGAGGCGCACCTTCTCCTCCACGATGGCCCGCTCTCCCGCACTGAGCACCAGCTTCCACATCAGGACGGTGAAGGTGAGCAGGATCACCGACCGCACCGGGATGGAGAGGAGGATGGGCAGCGGGGGGAGAGCCAGCCCCGCCAGCGCCCCCGTCAGCGCCAGCGCAACCAGCCGCAGCACCGGCCCCCAGGCATACTCCACCCTCCAGAGTCGCTGGGAGAGCCGGTAGGTCAGCGTCCAGCGCAGGAAGAACGAGATCAGGGTGGCGGTGGCAGCGCCCATCCCGCCGTAGGGCGGAATCAGGATGGCGAAGAGCGCCAGGGCCACCCCCGCAGCGATCCAGTTGGCCAGCGTCAGGTACTCGGTCTTCTCGCTGATGAGGATGCCGATGTCCTGCACGGACGCCCAGACCTGGAAGATGTACGCCACCAGGATCAGGTGGACGAACCGGGAGGCGGAGAAGAAGGCCGGAGTCGTCAGGATCCGGAAGAAGTCCAGGATGAAGAGGGAGCAGGCCAGCGCCAGCCAGATGAGCCACAGGTTCAGGAAGAGGAACCCCTTGGAGAGGAGGGCGTCCCGGTCGTCCCGCTTGGCGATCTCGAACCGCTTGGGCCCCCACACCTGGTCGAAGGGAATGAAGCCGATGGTGGAGAGGAGGAAGCCGAAGCGGTAGGCCAGGTTGTAGAGCCCCACCACCGCCGTGTCGCCGGTGGCCTGGAGGAAGTACCGGTCGCCGAAGGTGGCGGCGAAGGTGGCCACCTGCATTCCGATCATGGGGATGCCGTAGCGCAGCAGGCTCCGGAACTGCCGCTTCGAGAAGCGGATCCCCACCCGGGCCACCAGCCAGACCGCCAGCCCCGTCCCCACGATCCCGTTGGCGATGAGGCTGGAGTAGAAGATCCCCAGGATCCCCATCTCCAGGACCACCACGAAGAGGATGTTCAGGGAGAGCCCCAGGATCAGGGTGGCCAGCGAGGCGCTCACCACCAGGGTGGAGCGGTCCTGGACCCGGGCAAAGGCCAGAGGGACCAGGGGGAGGCTCTTCGCCACCAGCCCCAGGGCGGCGATCTGGATGAGGTACCGGTGCTCCAGGGTGCCGAAGACCAGGTTGGACAGCCATCCTGCCAGGAGGATGGCAAGACCCCCCACCATCATGTAGCTGCCGCTGAGCCCCAGGAAGGCCGTGGAGACCACGGCCTCCTTCTCCTCCGGGTCGTCGGTGAGGTGGTAGTAGCGGAAGATCCCCAGGACGAGCTGGGCGCCGGCCAGGAGCGCCATGACGTCCAGCGTCATCTCCACCAGCGCCATCACCCCGTAGTCCTCGGGGGTGAGGAAGCGGGTGTAGACCGGGAGCATGATGAACGAGACCAACTGGCTCAGCAGCGTCCCCACACCGTAGACCAGTGCGTGCTTCAGCACCCGGCCCATGGCAAACGAATCGCCCTGGGGGGGGGCGTCTTCCACCCCGCTGGGCTGTGTGGCCGATTCGGTTGCCATCCACTCCGTCCGATGAAGATCACAACTGCCGGGGAACCCGTCCGGCGGGGCTGGTGCAAGGGTCGGGCCGCGGCCTTCGAGCCCTGGTCCGGGTGCATCCCACCGGGGGGTGGTGCCCCGGGGTCCCCACCATGGACCTTCCCACCACTCCTGCGTGGTGGCAAGCCGCCGCATGATGCGACCGTCCCACGGCCGGGTGGTTCCCGGGGAATGAGCAAGGGGGCCGCCCGATCCCCGGACGACCCCCTGCTCCACTCTACCTGCCCCTCCCCCGGGAATCCTGCCCCGGGGGGACCTCCCCCCGACTCAGGGGAAGGTGATGCTCATGATTGTGCCCCGGGTGGTCCCGGCGGCGTTGGAGGCCACGGCCCGCATGTAGTAGGTCACCCCTGAGGTGGGGGCCTCGATGTAGACGAAGTAGAGCTCCGTGGTGGTTCCCGCCCCCGCCGCCTGCTCACCGGCCCTGGTGGAGGTGGCCAGCGTGGGGTCGGTGCCCCACTCGAACCAGACCAGTGTCTCCAGTCCCTGGGGATTGACGTTCCCCCAGGCCTTGAAGCCGTCCGGAGCCACACCCACCGGGGTCAACGTCTCCACCGATGGGGGAACGCCTCCGTCGGGTCCGGACAGGGTGGTGAAGCTGGCCACCGCTCCCAGCACCTCTCCGTTGGCATTCTCTGCCACCACCCGCACGTAGTACGTGGTGGAGGGGTCCAGTCCGCTGGCGTCGAAGGTCACCGGTACCGGCACCCCACCGGCTCCCACCGGAATCACCGGCGAGAAGGAGGAGGTGCCGAAGGCCGGGTCGGTGCTCCACTCGAAGCGCGCCCCCGTGGCGGCCCCGTTGGGGTTCACCGAGGCGGAGAAGGTGGCGCCTGTGCCGGTGATGGCGGATACCGTGGTGACACCGACCCCGGGGGCTCCGCCGCCCCCGCCGCCGTCTGTGGTGGTGAAGGCGGCCACGGCGCCGAACACCTCGCCGGTGGCATTCTCCGCCACCACTCGCACGTAGTACGTGGTGGAAGGAGTCAGCCCCGCGGCGCCAAAGGTGACGGGTACCGTGCTGCTCCCTGCCGGAAGGGTCGTGATGGGGGAGAAGGAGGAGGCGCCGAAGGCCGGGTCGGTGCTCCACTCGAACTGCACCGTGGTGGCGGCCCCGTTCGGGTTCACGCCAACGGTGAAGGTGGCTGCCGTGCCGGTGATGCCAGACACGGTGGTGACGCCCACTGCAGGGGCTCCACCGCCACCGCCGCCGCCTGTGGTGGTGAAGCTGGCCACCTCACCGTCCGCCTCGCCGTTGGCATTCTCCGCCACCACCCGCACGTAGTACGTGATGCCGGGAAGCAGACCGGTGGCACTGAAGGTCACCGGCACCGGGGTGCCCCCTGCCCCTATCGGGACCACCGGCGAGAAGGAGGAGGTGCCAAAGGTCGGGTCGGTGCTCCACTCGAAGCGCGCTCCGGTGGCGGCCCCGCTGGGGTTCACCGAGGCGGAGAAGGTGGCGCCGGTGCCGGTGATGGCGGACACCGTGGTGATGCCCACCTCCGGCGGCCCGCTGTCGGGTCCGGAGGGGGTGGTGAAGCTCACGATGGAGCCCACCGAGGTGCCCTCACCGTTCTCGGCCACCACACGCACATAGATGGTGGTCCCCGGGGGGAGGGTGGAGAGCAACTCCGACACGCTCACCGGTGCCGAGCCCGACCCGATGGAGCCGGGGGCCGTGGAGTTGGCGTCGGCGAGACCGGGGTCCGTGCCCCACTGGAAGAAGACCGAAGTGGGGGCCCCGTTGGGGTTCACGGGGACCGTCAGTGTGGCTCCCCCCGGTCCCTGGGTCACCGTGAGGGCTCCCACCGAAGGGGCCAACGGCCCGCCCACGGTGGAGGCGGTGAACATCCGCACCGTCCCGGTCCGGGTGAATCCGTCCCGGAGGAGCACCGCCCGCACATAGTAGGTGGTGCCCGGAGCCAGCCCCGAGATGTCTGCAGACACCGGGATCCTGGCCCCGCCGGCCACAGGCTGGGAGGGGGTGGTGGCCGCAGTGGCCCCCAGGACCGGGTTTGTCCCCCACTCGAAGAAGACCGTCCCGGCGCTTCCCGCCTCCACCGAGGCATTCAGCCGGGCGGTGGTGGGGGTGATGTCCGTGGCCGCCAGCGTCACGACCCCCGGGGCGGCCGGGGGCGGGGGCGGACCGGGGGTGGTGAAGCAGACCGGATCCCCGAAGGTTTCCCCTGCCTCATTGGTGGTGACGATCCGCACGCAGTAGAAGGTGCCGGGCTCCAGCTCCCCTGCAGGGACCTGGACGTCCTGGATGGTGTTTCCCGGAGGGAGGATGCCCCCCTCGATCTCCCGGAAGACGGTGAAGTCCTCGGTGCGGCTCACCTGGAACCGGTAGCGGGTGGTGCCGCCCCCGGGATCCACCCGGCCCGGGAGGATTGTGCCCCCGCCGCCCCCGCCCCCGCCGGTGGGCTGTCCGGTCTCGCCGCCGGGGAGGGCCACGGGCATGATGAACTCGAAGATCTCGCTCTGCCCTTCACCCACGCCGTTCTCCACCAGGATGCGCCCGAAGTAGCGGGCCCCCGGGAGGAATCCCGTGGGGCGGATGGTGATGGAGACCTGATCCACCCCGGCGGCCACCCCCTCCGGCCCCGAACGACCCAGGCCGGTGGTGAAGGTCGAGTCGCTGGCCCACTCCACGATGGCCGTGGTGGGGAGCCCGTTGGGGCTGATCCCCCCGATCACCTCGATGGTGCGGGGGTCCAGGGGCGCCGCCCGCTCCACTTCGGCTCCGGGAGGGATGGGCACGCCCCGGGCGTCCGCCAGGCCGTCCGCCTCACCGCTCACCGCCTGGATGTCCACCTCGCCGATCCCCCGGGCGATGGCCGTACCGTCGTCCTGCACCTCGATGAGGGAGGCGTCGCTGCTGCTCCACGACACCGGGCGGCCCGGGATGGGGTTCCCGTTCCGGTCCCACAGGTTGGCGGTGAACTTCACGCCCGACCCCAGGGGGATGTCGGCAATGGGCGGATCCACGGTGACGCTGGCCACCGTTGCGAAGATGTTCACCAGCGCCGAGGTGGTGCGATCTCCAAGCCGGGCCACCACACGGGTGTCCCCGTCGGACACGCCGGTGACCATCCCGGTGCCGTTCACGGTGGCCACCCCGTCGTCCTGGGTGCTCCACTCCACGGTGAGCCCGTCGATGGGGTCTCCAGTGGCGAAGACCGGGGTGGCGATGACCCGCACCGTCTCCCCATAGGCATCCATGAAGACCTCCTCGGGGGAGATCTGGAGCCCCGCCACCACGGGATCCAGCACCACCCGGACCGGCACCACCTCACCCGGGCGAAGCTCCACCTGCGTTCCCCCGTCGAAGAGGGAGGCTCCGCCGGTCAGGAGCTCCAGCTCCACCGTCAGATTCTCCCCCCGCCGGGGCACCCGCAGTTCCACCGGGGTGCGGACATCCTGTCCAGCCGGGGAGATGGAGATCTGCTCCTGGTAGCGGACGGCGCCGCCGGAGAGGACCCGGACGGCCAGGACATCCGAGGCGTCGAAGGCCCGCCGGGCCCCGTCGCCCACGGCGTTTGCCGAGAAGTCCGCCACGATGGAAAGCTGCGCCGGACCCGCCTCCGCATCATCCTGGAGATCGCCGCCGCACCCCCAGAGTCCCAGAAGCAGTGCGGGGAACGCCAGTCGCGCCGCGTTCCTCCTCCATGTCCCAACGATTGGCGCCATCCCGGAACTCTTCATCGTGCCACCCCTCCGAATCGTACGCTGAGACCCACATCGAATCCTGAAAAGCCACTCTCCCGGTCGTTCCGGAGACCCACCTCACCCACCCGTCCCCGGACCGACGGGATCCAGGTGGCGCTCCCCGCCGGAATTTCCACCGCCACCCCTGCCGTCAGGGTGGTACCGGTTCCCGCCGCCTCGTCCCCGGTGACATTCCGGAGGTCCAGGGTGGGCTGCACCACCGTGTTCCCAAGGGGAAGGCGCATTCCGCCACCGGCGAAGACCAGGTCCTGCAGCGGGATCACCCGGGACTCCCGGGCGTAGGTGCCCTCCTGCCGGTGCTGCGCCCCCACGTAGACGATCCCGGTGGAGCGGGGGCCCACCGCGAAGGCCAGGGAGCCCACCCCCTGGAAGCGGGTGCCGGACTGGAAGAAGTTGGCGCCGTCCGCCTCATCCGAGCTGAAGCGGAGGAAGCCCCCCTGCAGCGTGGCCTTGGCCGACGTCCCGAAGGTGCGGTCCAGCACCGCCCGGAGCTCGATCTGCTGCCCCGGCCGGTAGGTGAACTCCTGGTCGAAGGGCTCAAACTCCCGCTCGTGGAGGTAGGTGAGCACCAGTCCCGCCCCCACTCCCGAGCCCAGCTCCCCGGCCAGGGCGGTGCTGAGCCCCACGCCCCCCCCGGTGCCCCAGTTGGAGATGTGGAAGGGGAGGACGTCGGCGGCCACCATGGCGGCCACATCCGCCTCCTCCTCGGTGAGGGAGGCCCGCCCGGTGGGGAGGACCGCCACCGCCGTGAGGGTCAGGAGATCGCCCCCGACGCGGGTGGAGAGCCGGAGCTCCGTGTCGGTGGGCCCGGAGATCTCCGCCGTGATGCCGTCGTCCCGGGTCAGATTCGCCCGGGCCCACGCCGTGGAGACATGCAGCTCCCACCCGGTGGCCACCCCGATGCGTGCTCCCAGGGGAAGGGTCACCAGGCTCAGCGACTCGATGTCCACCTCCTCCGGGGTGCCGAAGGAGTAGGACTCGAAGAAGATCCCTCCCGAGGCCTGGAACGTCCCCATGGGGGTGGGGCCCACCTGCCGGTAGGCCGGCGGGGCCGGTCCCAACTGCGCCTGCAGCGCGGCGGGGGTGGCCAGCAGGGTGCCCAGGAGAAGGGCAGCCGGAGCCATCATCGGTGCCCGGAGCATCAGTTGCCTCCCGGGCGGGTGATGGTGACGTCCACACGGCCCCTGCGGTCCAGCCCCACACCCAGCCCTTCCAGCGGGGGATTCCCCTCCGGCTGGGGCACCAGCGCCTCCACCCCGGCGAAGCGCTCCCTGGGATGCCGCCACGGGATCCCGGTGGGGCCGAACTCCCACCACGCCAACTGCTCCAGCTCCTCCAGCGACTGCTCCTGCGCCGCCAGGAGGTCCCGGACCAGGTCATGCTCCGCCTGGGCTGCGGCGAAGCCCGGGTCCGCCTCCACCGCCGCCTCCAGGTGCCCCAGCGCCTCCCGGAAGCGGAAGGCCCCCGAGGCCT